>NZ_JADEWL010000014.1 GCF_015207665.1 Plectonema cf. radiosum LEGE 06105 | reverse complement strand
CCCATAAATTGAATTTAGGGGCTTCGTGCATGGCATAATCCACGGATAAATCCGGGGGCTTCGGACCTTAAAAATTTACCCGGTGATGGGGAGAAATAAAACAATTACCCATTACCCATTACCAATTACCCATTACCAATTACCCATTCCCCGTTATTATATTTCAATTGATGCGTCTGATGTAGAAAATTCGTTGGCGCGGGCGCTGGGTACTAATGTCCAACCTGCTTTTAATAACTTTTGATAAGTTGCCCATCCTTTGGAACCGCCAGGTATTCTATAATCTTGTACTGCGAATTGTCGAAAAGCGGTGTATGGTCGCCAAGGTTCGTTCGGTGCTGTCTGCAAGTGCAAAATTTTCTCTCCGTTTTCGCCAGACTTGGATAACCAGCACATTTTTTTCATACAAACTCCTTTGTATTCCGCATTTAACGCATGATTACAGATATTTGTCAAGCATTGCCTCACCCCTTTGGGGTAGTTTTGAAGGATGAGTTATAAAATATAAAAGCTTTATTTTTATTCTTCATTTTTCAGGCAATACCAATTAGTGCTTGTTTATACTTTTATTTAGAAACAAAATTTCATGTTACTTGCCTAAATAAAAACTAACCACAGACAGAATAGTCTGTGAAATAAAAAAAATCAAACACTGATGGCAAACATCTACGTTTTTTCAATCTTATATGTAAATTTACTATATGTGTGTATCTTTAGCTACTGTTTGACTGTTCTAGCTCTAAAATAAACATCTCTTACTTATTAGACGAAATATAAGAAGAATCGCCGGTAATTTTGCAGATTTGAGCTACTAACTCAGAATAGGTATTTTCAGGTATTGCCGGTGTTGTTGCTGCGAGTGAAATCGATTCATGCAAATCAATCCAGGATTTGCATCCACCATAGTGAGGATGATATGCAACCAGTTGGGGAGTTGTTAGTTTATAAGTCCGTAGTAGTAGTACAAACAAGGGTTGTTGGGGTTTCCACTGTTGGCGATCGCGAACAAATTCTTTGTTCCAAATATGGAATGGAAGTAAATCATTAATGATCGAGTTGTCAGTAACAGATAAAATATGAGTGATTTGAGCATAACTTGTAAGATTAACACTTTGGGGTCGCCAACCGGATGTGACTGGAATCACGAGATTGGAATAATCGGCTTTGAGCATAAAAGTTTGTTGATGCTCGTAGGTAGGGTAAAGCAAAACTTGATTATGAGCAACCCGAAATCTTCCGCCTTTTTCGTGAATGCCCCCTTTACGCAACAGCATTATCGTTTCACCGGATTCTAAAGCATTAATGGCGATCGCCCATTCTTTGAGTGCGTGATTTGTGGTTAGTTGCATCATTTACGATTTTGGATTACAAGAGTTAGGAGTTAGGAGCTCACGGGGTTTGGGGTTTGGAGCTCACGGGGTTTGGAACTCACGGGGTTAGGGGTTTGGAGTTAATAATTCATATCTGTGTCCAATTACCCATTACCAATCAATTACCAATACGAGCAGCTTTTGAAAACGGTACTACTACTACTATAGATACTGCTGAGGTCTATCGTGGCGGACATTCAGAAAAAATTGTTGCTGCTGATCAATTTAACCCCGATGACAATCGCGCTAATAACCAGCTATTTCAAGGGGAGTTATCCTGGTTTTCTCACAAGTAAGTGATAAGCGTTGAGTGACGGATTGATTTTCCCACCACTCAGTACTACTTCCAACTTCCTTCTTGTTTGTGAGAAATGCGGGTTATGAGTTAGTACCACCGGAGTTAATAATTTATATCTCTGTCCAATTATCCATTACCAATTACCAATTACCCATTACCAATTCCCTATAAATATTGCGAAATTTAAAGACTCGTAAAGTTGAGTTAATAAGGGGTTTCATTTTTATTTGTACGTGATAACTTAATAAATAAGACACAAACAAGGCATCAAGAACTCAGTCGGGTTAATGACAATGTGTCTCCGGTCAAAGCCCAAGTAAATTTCAGCATTAAAAAAGTGGCATCTACCAAATTAAGGTAAGCCAAGCTCCTAGATAGGAAAATGTATAAATGCGTTGTTTACTATGAGTTAAGTAAACTTTAGCTGTTGAACTTTTTAATTCTCCAAATCATTGACCAAAAATAGAGATTTGACCTTAATAAATCTTAATCATAAAGCCTGGTAAACCCTTTACCAGGCTTTAGGTTTTTTAATTGATTTGTTAATTATCAATTAGCTGTAAAATTGCTTTATTGTTGATAATTTTCGTGAAATTTTTGCGTGTTAGTTTTTAGCCCATCGCCATTGATAATTATTCCATTGATAAATACCTTGAATTTGATATTCTACACCGTCGTTGAAGCGGATAGTGCAGGTGGTATAGGAGCTATCATTTTCGACAACTTCTTCAAGATTAATTACTGTACAGAGAAACCATTGAGGCTCACATGATGTTCCCTCTTGTACCCATTCCCATAATCCATTACAAACCTCAATGCGATCGCCAACTTTTAATTTGAGTAATTCTGCGTTACCAAGTTGATCAAAATGATATTTTTCAACCTTACTTAACCACTGTATACCGTAACGTTCGCGGATAAATTGTACGATTCCAGAATCTTTTTCTTGTAGCCAATCGTTAAGTAATTCTACCTTCCAAGAGCGATTTTGTTTCTCTTGTTCTTTGACAAACTCAGAGAAGATTTGTAATTCTTCAGAAGTTAGTTCTAGTAAAGGATTGACATCATCTGATAAATTTTGGCTCGATTTTCCATTAATTTCCTTGCTTAATACTTGCAGCAAAATCATTTTTTGCCCATCAGTGAGAGGACAGCGGGCTGCATCACAACGGTTGAAAGCTTCTTGCAGCGCTACTTCTATCTCATCTGGTGTCATATAAGTTAATTACAAATGAGGGTCTATTCTCCTAATTATTGCAAAGTTTTTCAAAATTTCAAATTATCTCTTGATACAATGTTATATTTATAGATTAGTCATTCAACTATTGTTGTATTCCACAACATTAATCAAGGCTGAGTCATCTATATGGTAGTGTGAGCTTCTAGCTCGCTGATGGCTAATAAATTATTGCGATCGCGAAGGGCAAGGCTAAGCCGCACAGTAAGGTGAACGCCTATCGCAACGTTTGTGAATAATACACCCTGAAAAAGCCTACCTTTGGCTAAAATCATAATTAGGAGAAAAATTACCTAGATTGTCTATCTTATGGCTGCTGACAAACGCAAAGCTGACGATAAATCCTCTGGTTGGCGGGAATTTGGTTCCGATAACTCTGCTGCAACTCAAAGAGCAACACCTGATTTACCTGCTGAAAAACAAGATTTGCGCGTACAAGCAACCCGCGCTGGACGTAAAGGCAAAACTGTTACCATAATTACGGGATTCCAAAGTAAACCAGAAACTTTACAAGCTTTATTAAAACAGTTAAAAAGTCAATGCGGTTGTGGTGGTACGGTTAAAGATAATGAAATTGAAATTCAAGGCGAACACAAACAAAAAATCCTAGAAATTTTGCATAAATCTGGTTATAAAGCCAAAATAAGCGGTGGCTGATTCTGTATCTCTATAAACTTAACCCTTTAATATAGAAATGCTATGGTTGGAATATAGATAAAATCCTACTCATTGTAATATTAATAGGAGGCAATAATGGATTTAATTCGCTTAATTTGTGCTATTTTTCTTCCCCCTTTAGGAGTATTTCTCCAGGTTGGTATTGGCCCTGATTTCTGGATTAATATCGTTTTAACTTTATTCGGATATATTCCTGGAATTATTCATGCAGTATGGGTAATTGCGAAAAAGTAATATTTAGATATTAGATTTAGATATAGAAGTCGTGTTTTTAAGATATTTTATCCCTAAGACCAGAAAATAGTCATAAAAACCCGACTTCTTACCCAGGAATATGAAATCATCAGTTGATATTTTGATTATCCCCAAATCCTCCACCACCAGGAGTTTCTATCACAAAAATATCCCCAGGTTTCATTTCTACTGTTGCAGTACTAGTTAATTTTTCCTCGCTTCCATCCTTACGGATTACCCAATTACGTCCAACTTTTCCGGCTTCTCCATTATTTAAACCAAAGGGAGATACCAAACGATGACTGCAAAGAATATTTGCTGTCATGGTTTTTAAAAACCGAATACGACGAATAACTCCATTACCACCAGAATATTTTCCCTTACCACCGCTACCGAGACGCAAGCTAAAGTTTTCTAAAAGAACAGGATACCGTGTTTCTAACACTTCTGGGTCAGTTAAACGGGAATTCGTCATGTGAGTTTGTACCGCATCTGTACCGTCAAAGTCTGCACCAGCACCAGAACCACCACATATTGTTTCATAATATTGATAGTTTTCGTTGCCAAAAGTAAAGTTGTTCATTGTACCTTGGGAACCAGCCATTATACCCAAAGCACCATATAAAGCATCAACAATGGTTTGTGAAGTTTCTACATTACCTGCTACTACTGCTGCTGGATATATCGGGTTGAGCATACAGCCTTGAGGAATAATAATTTCTAAAGGATTGAGACAACCTGCATTTAAGGGAATATTATCATTAACTAAAGTACGGAAGACATACAAAACGGCGGCTTGAGTTACAGCTTTGGGAGCATTAAAGTTACTATTTAGCTGCTTAGATGTGCCGGTAAAATCGATGATTGCGCTGCGATTTTGTTTATTTATAGTAACTTTTACTTGAATTTTTGCACCGCTATCCATTTCATAGATAAACGAACCATCTTTTAAAACATCAATTGCTTTTCTCACCGCTTCTTCGGCATTATTTTGTACAAATTTCATATAATCCCGGACGGTTTCAAGTTGATATTGCTTAACCATCTTGAGTAATTCTTGAACTCCGCGATTATTTGCGGCAATTTGGGCTTTAAAATCAGCAATATTTTGGTCGGGATTCCTGGCTGGATAAGCATGATTTGCAAGTATTTCTTTCACGACTTCTTCTCGAAAATTTCCTTCTTCAACCAAGAGAAAATTATCAAATAAAATTCCTTCTTCTTCTATAGTTTTACTATGAGGAGGCATAGAACCGGGTGTAATTCCGCCAATATCCGCTTGATGTCCGCGAGAAGCAACGTAGAAAATAGGATTGCTAGAAGAAGAAGAGAAAACTGGAGTAATTGCCGTTACGTCAGGTAAGTGAGTTCCACCGTTATAAGGGTTGTTTGATAAATAAACATTTCCTGGTTTTAAACTGTCACCTTTATCGTTAATTAAACTGCGGACACTTTCACTCATTGAACCTAAATGTACAGGAATATGAGGAGCATTTGCAACTAATGAACCGGAAGCATCAAAGATTGCACAAGAGAAATCTAAACGTTCTTTAATATTTACCGATGCTGCCGTATTTTGCAGCACAATTCCCATTTGTTCGGCAATGAATTGATAAAGATTTTTAAATATTTCTAAACGAACTGGATCGGGTTGACTTGTTTTATGCATGGTTGATTTTTATTAAACTGCTGAGACGCTGAAAAAGATGTAAAAAGAGAGTTAATAAGTATTCCCATTTTACTTGCTATTCAGAGGATGTTTTAAAAGTATCCGGCGATTTAAACCGCTACTACACCTTTAAAAATAACTAAAAGTAAATTTAATTGCAAAATTGCTTTTCCAAGTCTTTGACCTTTTATTTTGACTACTGGTACAATTTATGAAATGTCAAACTGCTATCGATGACTCAATTCATAGCTTTACTAATTTCCTTGGCTATTGAAATTCCGATTATTTTATTGCTAACTCATTTTCTACAAAGATTCTCGTCTTTTATCGAATTTGTCGCAATGTTTGCTCTTGCTTGCAGTACGACTCTTTTAACTCATTCTATAGCATGGACAAGCAATCAAATTGTTATTCTTTACTTATTATCTCCAGTGAGAATAATTATAATTGAAGCTATTGTAATTTGTATTGAAGGTTTTTTATACTCCCAAGTATTAAATTTAGGGTGGAGAAAAGGATTTTATTTATCATTAATTGCTAATATTGCTTCTTATTGTGGTGGAATAATTATTTCTTATTTTATTTGAATTTGTTTTTTCTTATCTTATCTTATGTTATCTGTAATTGACTCGTTGTATAAGGTTAAAAGTATTATCGATTTCTTACAATTAGGATAATAAATATTCCATAAACCTTCAAATAAAAACTGAATTAAATTTGCAGTTTTGTGTATATTTTTCATCTTTACCAGGACTTACGCAAACCAAAATTGTCATTGCGACCGAAACGCAGTGTAGGGAAGCAATCTCACCGTATCGAGAGATTACTTCGCTATCGCTATCGTTTGTCCTAACGGACACGCTACGCGAACGTAATGACGCAATTTCGTCACTTTTGTGTATATTTTTTATCTTTACATCCAATTATAATTAAACTTCTGGTAATTATAGATTTCAAAGAACAATAAGTTTATGAGGATTTAAAAATGGAAAGAAAGCTGGACATTATTGTGGTGGATGATCATCAATTAATTTTAACTGGCACTCTTGATATATTAAAAAGGGAGTATCCCCAAGCTGATATTATTAAAGCTCAAACTGCACAAGAAACGCTTTCTTTAATTCAATCCCGTCAGTTCAATTTGGTTGTGATGGATTTGTCAATTCCCGATCGCAAAGGAGAAAGAGCAGAAGTTGAATTAGGAATTACACTTTTAAATAATTTGCTCGAAGAGTATCCCCATCAAAATTTCATGATCCAAAGTAGTTATATAAAAGCGTTAATCCGCATTAAACACGAGATTGATAATCATCAAGGTGGGTTTGCAATTGCAGACAAAGGTTTATCCGAAGATGAAATGTTGATGCGAGTTAATTTGGCACTTATAGGGGCTACTCATACACAAGATATCAAAACAGGAATCGAACTTAAACCTCAATGGATAGAAGTTTTACGATTAGCTTTTGAAGATGGTTTGACAGACAAGGAAATCGCTAATCGAATGTATAAATCAGAACGAGCAGTGCGGACTTATTGGACAAAAATTCAAGATATTTTAGGTGTATATCCCCAAGATTGTAAACAAAACGGTAAGAATTTGCGAATTCAAACAGAAATTCTTGCCAGAGAAGAAGGTTTAATTGATTAATATAAAGTGATTAATATCACGTCCGGTTAAACACTCCGGCATCTCTGTAAGGGCTGGTAATGGGTAATCGGTAATTGGTGATGGGTTTTGGGTAAATGCGTAATCGTCATATTATAGTAAGCAATTAACCGGACTTCATATAATTTGGGAATTGGATAGTGAGAAGAATCTGGAGTCGCATTTGCAAAGAAGCAGAGTTGTGGTTGCGTGCTACATCTCCAGGAATCATTGTGCTAGTTGGGGTAATATTAATACGTATTATTGGGGGTTTGCAGCCTTTGGAATGGATGTTCCTCGATACAATGTTGCATTTGCGTCCAAAGGAACAAATTGAGGAGCGAGTAGTAATTGTAGGAATTGATGAAGAGGATATTAAATACGTTGGACAATACCCAATCCCCGATGGAAAAATTGCAGAATTACTTACCAAGTTGCTTTCCTTAAAACCACGAGCCATTGGATTAGATTTGTTTAAAAATGTTCCCGTAAACCCTGGTAGCAAACAATTAACTCAAGTATTGCAAGAAAATAATAATATCATCGGTATAGAGAAAATTTTACCCCCCGGAGAAATTCCCGCCCATAAAAGTTTACCACCCGAACAAGTTGGATTTGTCGATTTACGTAATGATGGGGATATTAAATTTCGACGTTATTTATTGTTTACATCAGATCCTAAAAATAAACAAAATGATAAATATTCTTTAGGGTTACAATTAGTTATTCAGTATTTTAGTGCGGAAGGAACCGAGTTAGAAACGGGGATAAATGACGAGGACGCAATTTTGATTCGTGGGAAAGAATTACCTCGAATTAATAATAGTAATTTTGGCGGATACGTTAACGTTGATCATGGAGGATTATCAATTTTAATGAATTTTCGTAACACCGATAAACCTTTTCGTATTTTATCGCTGCGGGATATTGTTAACGGAAAAGTTAATCCAAAATGGCTTCGCAATCGTATTGTAATAGTTGGCAATCGCAATAGCAGCGCTGGGGATGTTTTTTATACATCCGCCTTACCAACACCAAAACTAGAGGGTCAAATTTATGGCATTGATTATCACGCTCATGCAGTCAGCGAAATCATCAGTTATGTAATTGATAATCGTCCGATGTTAAATAGTTGGGTAGATATATGGGAATATCTGTGGATAATTATTTGGGGTTTTGTAGCGATTGCATTGGTAAGAATGAGCGAATCTGTATGGTTAAAATTATTTAGTGTTTGTGTAGCAGGAATTGTTTTGCTTGGATGTGGTTATACAATGCTGTGGTTATGGGGAATATGGATTCCTGTAGCACCTAACTTATTAATATTTGGGGTTGGCTTAATTAGTTTTTTATTTTACCAATATGATAGATTTTTGAGAGGGCAAATAGAAGAACGTCTCAACACGATTAAATACACTTTTAACTTAATTCATAACGGTCCATTACAAACTCTTGCCTATGGATTAAGGCATATGCGTGTCCAAGATGTACCATTAGAAGAGCTAATTGAGCAATTTGAAAAGCTTGATCAGGAAATTCGAGCAATCGGCGATTTTCTCCAACTTGAAGCATTAGGAGAAAAAGAAATTTTACGTTTGGGAAGTGGATTAATTTTAGATTTAAACCGACCTCTGCATTATTTATTATATGAAGTTTATTCAAGTACTTTAGAACGAAAAGATTTTGAATACTTTAAAACTTTGAAAGTTAAAATTCGCAATTTTGACCCTATTGATGATAAAAAATTAACTAAAAACCAAAAACGCGGAATATGCTTGTTTTTGGAAGAAGCTTTATGCAATATTGGCAAACACGCCCAAGGAGTAAAGCGCATTCAAGCATCGGGTGAATATATTGGAAATCAATATAAATTGTGGGTGAAAGATAACGGTTGTGGAATTAAATCAAAGCTAGAAAATAAAGGGACAAAGCATTGTAAAATACTTGCCAAACAATTAAAAGGAGAGTTTAAACGGGAGTCCCTTTTTCCGAAGGGGACAATATGCGAACTTAGTTGGATACCGATGAAACAATTTTAATGTTTTCAGGTACACAATAACTAGTATTTTTATATTTATTATGTGATTTATTATGTGATTTATTATGTGAACTGTATTATACTTTTCCCGTCTATCTACACAAGACTATAAAGTAATACAGTATTTATCGTGAATCATCAAAATTTAGTATTTTGGCGGAATCGTCGTGGATTAACAAGTTTGGTAGTGGGAATATTTTTCTTAATTACCGCAGTCCCAACTTATGCTAAATATAAGCCGAAAAATCGCAAACCTGCCAGTGGATATTCCCGTAGTAGTGGTTCTCGTGGATGTCCGGGTAGTCAAATACCTTTGACGTTGCTTGCTCCTAGAACATTTGTTGGTAGAACTGCTTCTGTTCGTCCAATACTTGCTTGGTATACATCAAGCGATAATAATGTGGGATTGCGACTGTTTGAATTTGAGTCAGATACCAGAGTTAAACAAGTTGGAAAAGCTCAAGAAATACCATCGGTAACAGGAATTAATACATTAAAGCTTCCCACTAATTATTCTGAATTAACGGTGGGTAAAACATATTTATGGCAAATTACATTAGACTGTCCCGGCGGACAAATTGTCAAACGGGCAGAATTTGAGGTTATTAATCCTCAATCAGTAGTTAAAAATAAGTTTACGACTATTCCTGAAGCTGTTGATTATTATGCTGAAAACGAACTTTGGTATGAAGCGCTTGAGGAAGCATTAAAAACAGAAGGTAATAATAAAAAATTGAGTCCAACAGGGTCAAAGTTAGTCCAAGAATTGGCTGAGTCAGAACTTGTTATAGGAACCGAAATCGAAATCAAAAATATTAAAAGAAGAATAGGTTATCTTGAGATGATTTCTCAGGAAAGTTTGTAAAGTTTTTAGTAAAGGGAGTAGGGAATAATGACTACTTCCTTCCCTCACAACCAGTTACCAATAACAATCATCGCACCCCAATATACGGGGTTATCATGCTTGATATCAATACGTTCTGATGGTGGCAATTTTTTAGTATTAATCATTTTGATTTGAGCTTTTTGCAGTGCTTGAGCTATAGTCATTTCCCTTTCGCTATAGTTCTTGTAAAATTCTTCTACTAGTCTGGCTGTGGAGTCATCTTGGACGTTCCATAAAGATGCGATCGCGCTTTTAACACCTACCTGTAATGCTACTCCAGCTAATCCCAAAGTAGCACGATCGTCACCAAGTGCAGTTTGACAAGCGGTAAGTGCAAGAATTTCGACGCTATCGGATGGATTTTTGAGATTTTGTAGCGAGTTTTCTAATTGATTGATGGTAATTTTTTTGTTTTTACCAGTAACAATAAAGGTGTCTTGGGGAATAATTCCAAATTGAGCGTGACTGGCTATGTGGATGATAGGATATGTAGTTTGTTGAAGTTTCTGCTGGAAGTTTTGGGGGATAAAATTCTCGTCGATTAATTGAGTATGATTGGGAAATAATTTTTGAACTGCTTTAATTTCATTTTCAACAGCATAAATTTGGGGAAAGGTTTTTCCGTCAATTGTGGATGTTTCTGTTAAACCTAAAATTAATGCTTTTTGCTTGTTACGATTTGGTTTGGTTACGGTTAATCTTAAACTCGGAGTTGTAGCAATTGCATAGGTTTCAACTAAATATTTTTTTTGTTGATTATCATAAAGTGGAGCCATTGGCACGCTACGTAAAAATCCGTCCTGGATAAATACTAAAGTTTTAACTTTATCGGGTTGAATATCATCAGCAAAGGGACGAATTATCCAATCATAAAGTTGTGCTGCGATTGTCGGATCGTAATTAAGTGCTTCTTCTCCTTTAACTAACCCGTCGCGAAATTCAGCAATTGTTCTTTCTAATTCCTTACTACTAACTATCCTTTGTTGCGAATCTTTAATCCATCTAAATTTAGTGGGTTGATTAGCTGATTGCAATAATATTCCGGTTTTACCATCTAAAATAATTGAACTTAAAAATACGGTATTTTCGTAAGCAGCACTGTTTTGCTTATCTTCAAGAAGTTCGTCCACCTGTTTGGGATTCAACCCGCTTAAAACGCAATCGTTACCAAAATAGTTTTGTAATTCAGCTAGTTTCAAAGCATCAATAGTTGTTACAACTTTGGATAATTCATCGTCACGCTGTTCGTTGGGAATTGCTCCAGCTTGCAATAGTTCCAGTCGCGATTGTGCTAAAGTACGGTACAAAGGTCGGACAACATCGCGAAAATCAAACTGTACGTCACGTTTTGCTGTCAATATATCCAGACGAATATCTTCCAAAGTTTCAAACGCTCTTTGATAGGATTCGATAGCTTGTTGCTTCTGATTCTGCTGATCTAAAATACGTCCAGCTTGCCATTCCCATAAATACAAGCTTTCTTTTGCGCTTAATTTATTATCTGCTGCGACGATAGCATTTTGAGTATATTGTAATGCTTTCTGATTATTTTGATTGCATTCCCAAAAATGTCCCAAAGCACCTAGTGAATAGGATTGTAAGCGATTATCTTGTAATTTATTGCTGGTAGATACAGATTTTTGCAGCAAACTTAATGTTTGTTCTGGTAAAACTAATTGAATAGGACATTTGGTAAATGGTGAATTGGTTTGGGAATTCTTTTGTAAATATGCTAAATCAATCGCTCCGTAAACCTTGGTTTCAGAATCCGGTAAGTTTTCCAGAAGTCTTAAAGCATTTTTAACTGCATGATTAAATGTAGTATCATCGAGAACTTGGGTTTGATTCTGTGTTTGATTTTCATCTGTAAGAGAACCCAATTTAATTAGATTTAATAACCCCCGCATCTCAGCCAATTCTTTATTTTCTTCCCTGGCTAATTTAATGCTATTTTTAAAGTTTTCACGAGCTACTTGAAAATCAGTCTTGCTCTTTTGATTAAATTCGATTTGTTTTTCATTAAGACCAATTTTAGCAGCCGATTTTGCTTGCAATTCTCGCAACTGAGCGCGATTTAGATAAGCATTCCCCAGACTATTTAAAACTAAAAAATTATTTGAATCAATATTTTGAGCCGCTTGTAAATAAGCGATTCCTCGGTCATAATTACCAATTAATCGATATACCTCACCCAAAACTCCCAAAGCCGCAACTTTACCCTGCTTATCATTATAATTATTAGCAATTTGTACCGCACTTTCCTGTTGACATTCTATATTATTAATTCCTTGATTTACTTTTCCACACAGTAGAGAAATAGCTTTTCTCGATTGTCCCAAACTGCTATAAACTTGAGCTAATTCCGTGTGCATTCGTCCCACTTGTGGGATATCTTTCACCGCTTGATAATTGCGAATTGCAGATAAAAAAGATGTAATTGCAGCTTGATTTTCTCCTAATTTTTGATAAGCACGTCCCAAATTTTCATGTATAACTGCTGTCGCTGAGGGATTATTTTGATTTTGATATTTAACTAATGCTTCCTGCCAATGTTTTATCGCATTACTGAAATTCCCATTTTTGTAATCTCTCACTCCTTTTTCAACGAATAAGTTTATTTGAGGATTTTGAGCCGATACAACTTGTCCGAAGGATATACAAATTAATAAAGTTGTACAGAATAAAAGTTGTAATAATCTAATACGTTTATTTTTGGATTTCATCAGGATTAGGGGTTAGGAAATAGGAAACAACACATCAGACCATGAATAGTAATTTAGGATACATTTTATTTGTATTTGGCAGATTATTTAAAAGTTAGCAGAAATAAGGATTTAAGCAAGGGTTTTGAGTAAAATTTGCAGTTTTCAGCAATCAAAGAACAAAATACTTATGGTATTCTAATCTGGTCATAATACTTAGAATTATATTTTTAGAAAGTATTTTCATACATACTATACACAAACAATGGATTCTTACCCTTGGTTGCAAAAGTTTTTTGTCACATTCATTTGTTGTATCTCTATTACTCCACTCACTGTATTGGCTCAATCTACACCACCGTCGGGAATCACAATTCCTTCAGGTGTACCGGGGAAAGTTGAAGAAACTATTCCGCAATCGGAACCAAAACCAATACCAACTACATTACCAACGGAAACTGATCCGATTCTCCCATCACCACCCCAGGAGAATTTACCAGACTCGACTTTCCCCATCGGTACTACTTTCTTTGTCAAGGAAATTCAGGTTAAAGGAAATTCCGTTTTAGAAGATGAAATAATTAAGCTAAAACGACCTTTAGAAAATAAACAAATCCTATTTGAACAACTATTACAATTACGCTCGCAAATTACCCAACTTTACGCAAAACAAGGTTATATCTCCAGCGGAGCGTTTATTCCCAATAATCAAAATGTTGCTGACGGTATTGTAGAAATTCAGGTTGTAGAAGGTGAACTCGAAGATATTGCGATTACTGGATTACAACGATTGCAAACAAGCTATGTACGTTCCCGGATTCAACGTTTTACTGGGAAGCCTTTAAATCAAAAACGTCTCGAACAAGCTTTACAGTTATTACAAATTGATCCGGTTATCCAACGAGTTAATGCTGAATTAACCGCAGGAAGTGTTCCAGGAAATAATATTTTACAAGTACAAATTACCGAAGCCAAAGCATTTCACGCTGGAGTTAGTTTTGCTAACAATCAATCACCCAGCGTCGGTTCCGAACAAGCAAGTGTCTTCGTTGCTCACGATAATGTACTCGGATTTGCGGATAAATTCACCGCTGAATACGGTATCACTCAAGGTTTAGACCTTTACGATATCAACTATTCTATTCCCTTTAATTCCCTTAACGGAACAGTAGGTGTCAGCTTCAGCAATACCGATAGTCGAATTATTGAAGATGATTTTAATGACTTAAATATCCGTAGCGGAACCGAAACTTTTTCATTAAACCTACGACAACCGTTAATTAATACTACAGATAACGAACTTGCTCTAGGTTTAGCTTTTGATTTACGACGTTCCCAAACTTTCATACTTGATGATATTCCCTTTTCTTTTACAGAAGGACCAGAAGAAGGAGAATCAAAACTGAGCGTAATTCGCTTGTCTCAAGATTGGCTCAAACGTAACACCAACAGCGTTTTAGCAGCGCGATCGCAATTTAGCGTGGGTATCGATGCTTTTGACGCAACAGTTAACGATAGCGGTACAGATGGGCGTTTTGTCGCTTGGGTAGGACAATTTCAATGGGTACAAAGATTATCTCCGCATATTTTGATGCTTACTAAAATCAATACTCAACTTACGGGAGACTCGTTACTCTCAGCAGAGAAAATTAGTATTGGGGGAGTAGATACAGTAAGAGGATATCGTCAAAATCAAATCGTTACCGATAGCGGAATAGTTGGAGGAATTGAAGCAAGAATTCCCCTGTCATCGTCCGTTGAAACCCTCCAGTTAATACCATTTTTTGATATTGGTACGGGTTGGAATAATGGTATTAGTAACCCCTCACCACAAACCCTTGCTAGTTTGGGCTTAGGATTACAATGGCAACCCTTGAAAGGTTTGGGATTGCGAGCGGATTACGGTATTCCATTGATTGGAAGAGGGGATAGTGGTAATTCTTTGCAAGAAAATGGGTTTAATTTTTCAGTCAGGTATCAACCATTTTGATAGATTGTAGGGTGTTTTACGGCTTTTCAAATGTTGTTAAATAGCTCAAAAATGAGAAAATGTTAATATCATAAATTGGGTGTATAACCGTGAGCTATGACAACATTTGCAAGCTAATTGCAGAAAAGTATCCTCTTGAATTTGCGCGATGGTTACTACCTGTAGAACCACGTCAAATAAAAGTATTAAAAACAGAATTAAGCATCGAACCAATCCGTGCTGACTCGTTAATATTTTTACAAACAGAGAATCGCATTTTACACATTGAATTTCAAACAATCACAACTTCTACTCCATCAATTCCTTTTAGAATGTTGGATTACTCTGTTAGGTTAATACGTCAATATGGTATTCCCGTTGTTCAAGTTGTAATCTTTTTACAAGAAACCAATGATGAAATTGCCTTTACCGAAGAGTATGTCAATGAAACAACTACTCACCGTTATCGAGCTATAAGAATGTGGGAGCAGGATTCAATGATGTTTATAAATAATCTTGCGTTGTTACCCCTAGCACCATTGACAAAAACAACCTCACCTCAAACTTTATGGGAGCAAGTAAAAGAAAATATTGCTAAAATTTCAGATAGGGAGACAAAAAAGAATATCGCTGCCTATGTTGAAATTTTAGCAGGTCTAAAGTTTGAAAAAGACTTGATTCGTCAATTTTTAAGCGAGGATATTATGCAAGATTCAGTTATCTATCAAGATATATTTCAGAAGGGAGAAAAACAAGGAGAAAAGAAAGGAAGACAACAGGGAAGACAAGAAGAAGCATTTCAGTTTTTAACTCGTTTGATAAATCGACGTTTTGGTGAAATAGATTCATCAATAATTGAGAAAATTCGATTATTATCTACCGCACAATTAGAAACCTTGGGAGAGGAATTTATTGATTTCTCAGATATTACCGATTTAATTACTTGGCTTGAACAAAATTAAATCAATTAAATTTTTCTTCAATTCAAAAGTCGGAGTGTTAATCTCCGGCTTTTTCTTTGTTATGGTTGTTCTGTACTTTTTTTTATGCTTATTAAATCATGCCGTAACACACCCTACGAACATTCCCGACTCAACAACAATTCCCCATTTTCCATCCGATACAATCCCTGGGGTTCAATAATGCGATCGCCCTTTTTCCAATCCCTAGAATTACTAATATTTCTGACTTCACCAGTTATATATTCGGAAACCAAAACATTACCGGGACGATTGCTTGGTAAACCACCACTACCTGTAATTCTAAAAGAATTTTGTTGTTTTTTATTACCCCTAACAATACAGCTATCAGCAATTATTGCATCGGTATCTATATTTGGAGAAAGTTCGGTAAAACTGTTTTGAATTGAACTGGTATCGTCAGCATTGATATTTGTTTCACCAGAAATACCCAGTTCGGAACTTGCTGTAATATCGCTTTTTCCTGTTAAACTTTCCTGGGGTTCAATACCGAAAATACCACTACTAATAATATTGACTTGTCCACCATTACCGCTGAAAGCATTAGCTGTAATATCGCTGTTTTCTTCGGGAATAGAAACAATAAATTTAGAATTGATATCGATATTTCCCCCATCTCCCCCAGCTAATGCTGTTCCTGCGGTTGTGCTGATTTCGCTCCCATTACGGAACAGTAATAATTCGCTTATTTGTAAATTAATATTTCCACCTTGAGTACTGGCTGTTTGAGCGGCGATAAAACCATTATCTAATTGAAGAGTACCTGCTTGTAGAAAGATATCCCCTGCATCTCCCGTACCGTCGCTACCAACCGATACTACTGCACCATTTTCGATCACAACTAAACGGGGGTCGATAAATATACTACCGCCTTTTCCGGTAGATTCAGCAGAAGTACTCGCGAATAATCCAGTTGGTGCTTGTTTGTTTCCAGAAAGGGTAATTTTATCTTTTATATTAAGGTTGATATCACCAGCATCTCCCTTACCGAAGGTATTTGTATTAATTTTTCCGCCGTTTGTTATTGTAAAAGTATTAGCGTTAAAAGTGATGTTTCCAGCATTAGTATCACTAAAAGTTGTTGCTGATATAATCCCATCATTTGTAACGCTAAAGTCACCTGTAGTAACGGTTATATTACCTGCATCACCAAAAGCTTGTGTTCCTGTTGAAGTAAATATTTCTGAATTCTCAAAAGTTACTCGGTTGCGAGCATTGATAGTTATATTACCTGCATTTCCCCACCCATCGGTTGCGGTAGATAAATAGCTATTATTCACAAACAGCGAACCTGTGGTAATTTGAACTTCTCCACCTTTACCTACACCTCCTGTTAACAAGTTGGTTTGAATTCTACTTGGGAAAGTAGAGCCATTTATATTAATACTATCGCGAGCTTCGATAAATATATTACCTGCATTTCCCGATCCAGAAACCTCTGTAGATAGAATACCTCCATTTATTAAATTAAAAGTTCCGGTTTTAATTTGAATATCTCCCCCTTTACCTCCTTCTCCAAAAAAGATACTGGTAGAAATATTACTATTATTATTCAAGCTTGCTGTATCGCTAGCATTTATGGTTATATCACCTGCATTACCAAATCCAAGACTATTGCTACCAATAAAAACTCCATCATTAACAGAAAGAGTAGAAGTTGTTAATTGAATATTACCTGCATTACCTATAGCTTGCGAATCGACTCTACTAAAAATTATAGTAGCTTGGTTTATATCATTAAAAAGTAAACCATCTCTACCTTGAAACAAAATATTTTCACGAGCATTAATATTTATATTACCTGCGTTACCGATTCCAAAAGTTTGAGTGTTGATTTGAGAAGCATTCTTTACCACAATCGAATCACCATTAATATTTATATCACCAGCATTACCAACGCTATCAACATCATTATAAATAAAACTACCATTTGTAAGTTCAATTAAACCCGTAGCATTGAGATTAATATCTCCCGCTTGTGCGTCAGTATTAAATGAATTTCTACCAATCCCAGCAAATAAAAATGAGTTGGAAATTTCTATATTACGAGCATTAAATGTAAGATTTCCTCCACCTGCACCACCAACACTAATTGCAGATTGATTTGTTAAATAAATATCTCCTCGTTCGACATTTTCGGGAATATTTAAACTAAAAGTATCACCAGAAATATCTAACCCTACCCTTCCCGGAACAGTTAATGAAGCTAATTCAATATTCCCTTCGTAAGCTCTTAACCTACCGCCATCAAAATTAATATCACCTCCTACAAGCAATAAACTTTTACCATCAGGAACTCTTAATCCTGTAGTAAAATTTCCATCAGGGTTAATTCCTGCGAATGCTTGGGATTTATTAATAATTCCCCCAGTCGCTTCTACTTGATTAAAAAACAAAGCCGAAGGATTAACAGTTAATGAACCCGGTAATTCCGGATTAGTAGCGCTAAAGCTACCTTGTTCCCCAAACTGCAACCCCGAAGCAGTTGTCCCTACAAAAGAACCTTGTAAATCTAAACTCGCATTTTCCCCAAATACAATTCCACTGGGGTTAATCAAAAACAAATTCGCTGTACCATCAACTCCCAAAGTACCGAAAATATTTGACGCATTCCCACCCGTTACCCGCGTCAAGATATTTTGTATACCATCAGGATTGACAAAATACACCGCTTGCCCATTGTTAATATTAAATTCACTGAAGCTGTGAAATAAATTGCGATCGCGCAGCGCTCCACCATCAATTGTGTCTGCATTAATTCCATTGATCAGAACATTACGGTTCAAACGGGAAGATTCCGTACTTAAAGAATTGTCAGGGGTAATATTACTTTGCTGTGCCAGGGTTTTAGACGTGAAGAGACTTGCACTCAAGCAGCTGACAAATCCTACGAATGCAAATTGTAGACACTTTTTTATCGTCATGAGGCAGGCATTTATATGGTTTATACGGTATCTATTAATACTACTAATTTATTTAGTAAATGAATCAAATCTTAATTAGAAAAAAAATGCAATACAGTTTTGTGCAATTGTAGATTCGTCCTTTTGCACAAAACTGCACTTTTATAAGCATAAAACTCGGCTGCTTAATCTTTGAACATGATTTAACGTATAAATTACTGACGGCAAAATTACTGAGCATTAACTAAACGTCAATTCGATAAATATCACAGAAGTCGGGTTCTTATAACTATTGTCTGTTAGTACAGACACTTATCCTAAAAACCCGACTTCTAACCCCACGAAAAATCGAGGTTTTACAGCTTCCTTATGATTTAAGTAGTCAACATCGAACTCACGTTAATTAATTGCTTGGTTTTAGCTAATCTTTAAAACTTCAAAATATAGGAGCTTTCATTATGGCTAACAATGCCTATACTATTGGTAAAAATCTTTCAGAATTTCAAGAAGGGATACAAGTAAATTTGAGTCAAGGATATGACTTAATCAGTACTGCATACAGCGATGGTAGCTGGTTTGGATTATATCAAGACACGCCTAATAACACTGGTTATGTCACTGCAAGTAGTGCTGATGAACTTGGACAAATGGTTCAACAACAGTGGCAGTTTGGAGGATATCGTTTAACTGATGTTGAATATGGTGATGGTGTCTGGTTTGGGACTTTTGAAGAAGATTATGGTGCTAACAACTATAGCATTGCAACTAGTTTTACCGAATTTCAAGAAGATATTTCACTAGTATGGAATCAAGGATTTGAATTAGTTGATGTGGAATACGGTGATGGTATTTGGTTTGGAACTTATCGAGATGTTTCTGGAGTTAATGGTTATCAAACCGCAACTAGTGCTACTGAATTTCAAGAAGATATTCAAAATATGTGGAATCAAGGGCTTCAATTAGTTGATGTTGAATACGGTGATGGTATTTGGTTTGGGACTTTTCAACAAGATTCTAGTATTACAAGTGGCTATACCGGGGGAAGCACTTTTGATGAACTTCTAGGAAATTTTCAACAACACTTCGGAAATCAAGGATATGAATTGGTTGATGTTGAATACGGTGATGGTGTTTGGTTAGGAGTTGTTGAAAAAGAAACTCCACAAAATCCATTCGAGAATCCCATATTATATCCTCTTGCTCTTGAACTTGGACTACAACAAAATGCGATTATCGGAGATGTACTGAATCTTTACAACTCTGCTACCTATTGGTAATAAAAAATAATGATTTGATAATTGCTCCACAGTCACCCCTTGAGGTGCGTGACGCTACAAGTCTTATTACTACGTTCAGATTTGTTCGTAGCGTCACACAACGGCAATAATGCGGAAGAAACATCCACATCCGCCCAAAAGCCTCCCCTACAAAAAATTGTGCATTACTCTCTTCCCGTTAAAAGATTACCGTTCGCGCAGCGTCTCCCTCCAGGGAGAAAAAAAAACCGCAGAGACGCAGAGAACGCAAAGGAAAGAGATAAACAGAAATAGGTAATTTTCGAGCGGGATAGGAGTAATTACGCTTCAAATTCACGATGCATTTGTCAATATATCTATAGGATGGTAATTATGCGATTTTCCCCTAAAACATTTGCTCGATTAATATTGGGAGTTTCCGTTTCTTTAGCAATGTTACCAATAGATAAAGTATCGGCTAACCCCAACGAGCTTCCCAGTATCGATGAGATGATGGCTGATATAAGTGATACTGCTAGTATGATGGTAAGTTCAGACGATATACCAGTTAGTTTTCAAGAATGCAAAAACAGAGCTAACAAAGCTGCTAATTTATTATTTAGTAACGTTCCGAATCCCATAGATGATGGTGATGTTTATTATAGATTAGTTCAAACATCAAGAGTAACAGGTTTTCTTCAATGCTCGAGACATCCGAATGGTTCGTCTTATATAGTTGGTACAAGCGATTATTGGCTTACTAACGGCAATGAAGCACAATCCCTCCGCAATCGCATGGCAAGGATTATGCAAGGGAATTTACAAGGAACAAATAATCCAAACCAACTTGGTCAATTGAGTTTTTATAGAGAATGGAGAGTACCCATACCTAACAGATTCACCTGCCCAAATAGCTCTTGTTAATACTGTACGTGTTTAACTTATTCGTAATATTAAATAATTCCTCGCATCATCATGAATAATCTTACTGATAAATCCAACTTGATTAAGTTTTCAACTAGAGTATTTACTAAGCTAATGCTGGGAGCTTCCTTTTTATTCTTCATGTTATCAACAAGTAAAGTCTTGGCTTATGCTCCCAATATGTATATAGGAGCGAATGCTATACCAGTTAGTTTTAATGAATGCAAAAATAGAGCTCACAAGACGGCTAATTTATTGTTTAGACGTATTGCAAATCGAAACGGTGATGGTAATGTGTATTATTTATTAGTCCGAACAGGAAACATAGTAGGTGTTATCCAATGTTCGAGACATCCAAAAGGCTCATCATTTACGGTTGTTACAAGTTCTAAGTATAGTAATAGCCACGCTGAAGCGCAATCCCTTCGTACTCGCATGGCAAATGTTATGTTAGGTAGAATTTAAATCTTTTATGCTATGGCTATGTTGGGTTACGACGCTATATAGATTCGGTAATTAAACCCAAAATCATAAAAGCGTCTAACCCAACCTACAATTACTATGTTGGGTTACGACGCTATATAGATTCGGTAATTAAACCCAAAATCATAAAAGCGTCTAACCCAACCTACAATTACTACAATTACTGAATTTTCATAGCAACAATTTTTAAGGTTGATCTACTTATTCACAACTTTGTAATCCTTGAATATCACAACCTATAATCTTCTCTAGATTACGGGTAATTTTCTCGATATCCCAATTCCACCAAGCAATTTCTAATAACGTATTAATAACATCATCAGCAAAGCGTTTTCTAATTACTTTGGCTGGATTCCCACCGACTATTGTATATGGTAAAACGTTTGTAGCGACAACAGATTTTGATGCAATAATTGCTCCATCACCAATTTGTACTCCCGGCATGATCAAGGCTTCATAACCTATCCAAACATCGTTACCAATTACAGTATCACCTTTATTGGATAGTTCATCTAGTTGTGGCATTATTCTCTCCCAACCATTACCAAATATTTGAAAAGGATAGGTAGAAAAGCCCAACATTTGATGATTTGCACCATTCATAATAAACTTTACACCTGTCGCTAAAGCGCAAAATTTACCGATAATCAATTTATCCCCAATAAAAGGGAAATGATAGAGAACATTACGCTCGAAATTTTCCGAATCTTCTAAATCATCGTAATAAGTATAATCCCCAATAATTATATTCGGATTTGATACTGTATTTGTGATAAAGCAGATTTGAGGAAATCCTTTCATCGGATGTTTTTCTTGTGGATTTGCACCGTACATTTATATAAACGTTAGTAACTATAGGAATCTTTTTTGATTTTTGAATTATATCCTTTACGCTTACATCGGAATGATAAAAAGTATGTGCAAAAAAAACTCTGCGTTCCTCCGCGCTTACCTCCGTGTCACTTTGCGTTAGTTAGTTAAAACTTAGGTAATTTACTTGTGCTGTCAAATACTCTATAAAACTATGAAGCTTGAAACTATCCTCAACATTTTGCTAAAATATTTAATAATACTTTACATTTCTCTTTATGAAGACAATTGACAACTCGGATGTCCCGGAAACTACTCGGTTGTTTTCTAACCTTTCATTTGAGAAAAATAGACTAATTCATAAATCAGGTAGCGTTGTTGGAAGTACATTACTAATTGCTGGAACTACTGTGGGTGCAGGGATTTTGGCTTTGCCGACAGTAACTTTACCTTCTGGAGTTTTACCTTCTACAGCTTTATTAATTGGGGTTTGGCTTTATACGGTGGTATCGGCTTTGCTGATTGCAGAGGTATCTTTAAATGGTATGCGTTACAACGGACGTGCTAGTAATGGTTTACTAGCAATGGTAGAAAGTAGTTTGGGTACCATAGGAACACGTATTGCGGGTGGTGCCTATTTATTTTTACACTATGCTTTGTTGATAGCTTATGTTTCGCAAGGTGGGGAAATTTTAATCTCTGCGGTGGAAAAAATATGGGATTTACATTATGTACCAGCATGGATAGGAAGTACGGGTTTTGCTTTGATATTTGGTAGTATTTTGTATCTGGGAAAAGATAGATTTGTTGAGAGATTAAATAGTTTTTTTGTTGCAATTGTGATTGCTTCTTTTATCGGGTTGCTGTTGTTAGGAGCTACACAAATACATCCAACTTCCTTATTATCCCAAGATTGGAGTGCGCTTCCTCCTGCACTTTCGGTAATGTTAGTAGCGCTATTTTTTCATAATATTATCCCAGTTGTTGCTACTCAATTGGAAGGAGATGCTGCTAAAGTTCGTCAATCTATTGTTGTGGGTTCGGCAATTCCCTTAGTGATGTTTGTGTTATGGAATGCAGTAATTTTAGGAAGTGTAACTCCAGCAATGTTGCAAAATATATCCGGTGATAGCAGTATTTTTGACCCTTTGCAAATATTACGTGCTGGTGATGCGGGACAATGGTTAGGGATTTTAATTACAGTGTTTTCCGAATTTGCGATCGCGACATCTTTTATCGGTTTTTTCTACGGATTGCGAGATTTATTCCAAGATATGAATTTGTTTGCCGATACCCCTAATGTAAGTTTACCGTTAATTTCGTTGATATTATTTCCTCCAATGGGTTTTTCTGCAATCAATCCCAATATCTTTTTTACTGCTTTGGATTATGCCGGGACTTTCAGTGTTTCAATTTTGGGGGGTATTATTCCTGCTGTGATAGCTTGGAAACAGCGAGATAAATACAAAGAATTAAATCAATCCCTTGTTCCTGGTGGTAAATTGGTGTTAGTAGTAATGATTGGTATTGCAATGATTGCCATAATTTTGGGGAATTGGTAATTGTCCACTGTCAACTGTCAACTGTCAACTGTCCCTACTCCCAAATCGGTAACTGATTGACTTTATCTAACAACAAACCAACATAAGTATTTTCAGTATTATCTACCGTCTGAGTACTAAAATAACCATTCTTACCATCGTGAGTATGAGAACCTGTTTCTACTACTTGATAACGTCCCTGCTGTACTGCTTTAATAAACGGAGAATTCACCATTAAAGACCAACGGTCAGCAAATATAATTTTAGTCACATCTTCAACCCAATCTCGACTACCCCGCAGGTGGTACACCCGATCAACTTGATTAAAACCCGTTTCACCATCGAAACTACCACCGATAGAAACTACTATTAACCGTGGATTTAACCAATGATCTAAATATTCAACTGCACCTAAAGATACTTGCGCTCCTCCACTCGTACCCATAAGAATAATTTTGAGCGGTTGCTTTGATGTTCGATTCAAAGGAGATACAGCATTCATACGTTCTGCGATCGCGTTGGCAATTCCCAAGTTATAAATAGAACCGTAACGACTATCGGCGGAAATGGCAAAACGCCATAAATTACGAATTTTGATCAACACATTTGCATTTTTTAACCATCCATCTCCTTCAGAAGCAAAACGCCATAAAGGAGCTAAAAAACGCTGTCCCCCCAAACTTTTATTTGCTACTGAGTAGGGGAATACATCGTCTACAATTGCACATTGAGGATGCAGTTTTGCTAACTGATTGAGAAATATTTCTTCTCCTGGAGTCAATTCGTTAGCGGAAAAATCTCCGACACCCGGTAGAAAGACAACATAGCAACTTTTTTCTCCAATATTTTTCTGATTTAAATTATTTTTAATCAAATCTTGAGTAGGATTTTTATTAAATCCTAAAGCTTGACTACTAGCACTTAACCACCATGATAAAGTACCCACAGGAGCAATGATTCCCCAGATAATTAATAATATACCTGCGAAAACCAGTAATTTTAAAGTTTCTCCTCGTAACCATCGTAAAATTCGTGCAATCAGCCTTAACATTTTTGATCATCAAATATTGCATATTCAACAATACTCGATTATATTCAATTTTTTAACAACATCAGGGCGATTATTATGAACGCAACTCAAAATAACTTCAAGCGGCAATTCTTCTATACAATTAAAAATGCTTTACTTTTAAAACCAGAACTTTACGACAATGCTTGTAATATACCTTTAAATAATCAAGTAGCTTTGACTATTGTGATTTTAGCTGGTACTTCTCATGCTTTAGGTAGTCTGTTTATTTTATTAATTAATCAAGCCTCAATTTATTTATTATTGTTAGCACTTTTTATTGATGCTCTTTCAATAATTGTAGGATACTATTTTTGGGCTTTAACTATTTGGAAAACAGGACAATTCATCAAATCAATAAGTCCTAAATTTAATCAGCTATTAAGCCCAATTGGCTTTGCTTATGCACCCCAATTATTAAACTTTCTCACATTAATTCCATTATTAGGAAGACCGATAGAATTAATCTTAGGATTATGGAGTCTTTTGGCAGTAATTGTAGCAGTTACCCAAGCTTTAGATATTACCACTCGTAAAGCAGGTTTTATTTGTATAATCGCGTGGTCATTAATTCAAACTGCGGTGGGTTTTATTCAAGTTTTACAACAGAAAATCGTGCAATTTACCAATTAAATCATTAATCTAACAACTCCGCGTTACTTCGTGCTTACTTTTGTATTCCTCTGCGTTAAAATTGCATCCCAATATATTTATGGATAAGTCGCTAGATTCAATCTTTTCTCTTCCTTATTTATCGAACTTAATTGTTCATTTGTAAGTTCTGTTACTACACTCAAAAATAATTGCCCTTGACCAACGGAATTGATATAATCTGCACTTAAATAACGGCGATAATTTGGATTATTCTCAACATAACTTTTGAACATACCAAGAGCTAAATAGCTTGTATAATCGCGGGCTAAATTAGGAGAAGCACCGACAACCTGGGATGGTACAGGAATAGTTGAGTTGGGTGATTCGGCAATTGTCGAAAAGTGTGTCCCACCATTCATTAATACTAAATATTTATTTTCGTTTGTTAACCAAGTAAAAGGTATAATCTGTTCTGGATATGCAGGAGCTACAGTATCAGCAGTACCAGCGACAATCATGACTGGAATATTGATTTTACTTAAACCTTCTTTACCGTAAACGCTACTATCTACAGGATTAATTGCAACTACTGCTTTAACTCTTGAATCAGATAATTTATAGTCGAATTCGGGTAAATTTAAAGCTAAACATTGCAATAATAACGAAACATTCAAAGTGTCTTGATTAACCGGACAATTCTCTCGTAGCTCTGCAAAATTAATCTCGGCACCTGCTAATGCTAAAGCCGTATAACCGCCAAAAGATTGTCCAATTACACCTACTTGTTCCATGTTGAAGCGTCCCTTATATGCGGGATTGGAATCGGATAGACTTTCGAGATAATCTAAAATATATTTTACATCTAAAGGTCGGTCAATAAATTCTCTAGGGTCTGTAACTTCGTTGGCAATTCCTCCTAACAATGCTTGTAACTGTTGAGAATTACTACCGGGATGTTCGGGTACAGCAACTACAAAACCATGAGAAGCCAGATACTCGGCTAAATAAGCAAAACTGCTGCGGTCGGAACCCAATCCGTGAGAAATTACAATTACCGGAAGAGGCTTAGTTGTTTGCGGTAAATTTTGGGGTAAATAAATATCTAATGGAAAAGAACGAATCCGCGATATATCGGTGAGAGTAAAACTTTCTTTTGTGTAAGTTAAACGTCCTGGTCGTAATGCATTAGAAATAGTATTATTTGATATAGTTTCTCTACCAGTTTGTTTTAAAGATTGTTCGTTGATTAATGCAACTGCTTTTTGAGTCCGATTGACGATATTTCTGGCTCTTAATCCAATTTCCAAACTGCGAAATAAATCGATTGAAATAGTTTGAGACGGAAATTTACGTAATATATTTATAATCGTAAAATTATTTGGTTCTATTGCCGCTAAAATTAACGCCGAACGAGTTGCATAAAATCCACTGCTGCGACGTAACTTATTTGCAGATGCTTGATTGCGATCGCGAAATTCATGTTGAAAAACTTGCGAAAGATTTTCTAATAGTTTCTCACCAATTGGTGAATAGAGAAATTGAGAAACTTCAACAGCTTTTAAAGGAATAGGAGCAAGTAATACTTCTCTTAATTCTTCCTGACTAGCTTCAGGAACGTACTTAAAATATACTGCTAATTCATCATTTACTTGACCAGTTTTAGCATAAATTTCTAAAGAATCAACTGAAATCGACCTCTCTACTATCCCAAAAGAAAGCTTTAACCTTTCGGCACTAACAGCAGGACGATGATTTAAGATGGGTGAAACACTGGTAATAACAGCACTTAGAGCTATATTTAGCCAAATTGATTTTTTACAAACCATACATTACAACTCAGGATGGAGCCAATTGAACAATCCCAGAGTTGTAATTGTACCGACAAAATGAGCGGCAATACCACACATATTTGCCATTGCCACAAAAATATCCAGAGGACGGATAATCCTTGTGGGATCATAAATTGCCACACCTTGGGGTTGAGCGATGGATTTTGCGAGTAAAACACCCAAACCCGAACCTCCTCCCAAAATTGTCAGCAGCAGTCCTACCAAACCGACAATTACCCCAATCCGCAGTATTTTCATAACTTCCGCTTTTTTGGGATGTATTTCCGAATTCGGGTTGCGGAGCCTTCTAGCAAAACGAGTTAAACGAAAAGCTAAGTAAATACCGAATAATAATCCCAGAATTCCGCAGACAGCCCAAAACATACTAATACCTAATCCGGGAGTTGTAGTTTCGGTATATTGAGTAGCAGCAGGTACACCAGGTACCACAACATCATTGGTCACTGCTTGATTAAAACTACGTCCAGAAATCGCGAATATGATCATCAAACTGCAAGCCGCACCCAATCCTAATTGCAACCAAAAACTAGCCCAGCCACTAAAGCGTAATATATTAGATATTCTTTCTAATTTCGGATTAATTGTAGGTGTCGGAGTTTCTTGTATATTCATCGGATTTTAAATTTGGATTTTAGATTTTGCGGAAAGTTGAGCCACTGCTCGGCTATGGTTTCCCGACTTGTAGCAAGTGGCATTGGGTTGTAGATTATCTTTCCCCAAAACTTTCCAAGACGGATTTTAGATTATGATTAATATCACCAAAATTATTTTTACTTTCAGCATAAGGTTGCTAAAAAACAATTACGACTCTCTAAAGAAAGAATATAAAACCTAAATCCACCGTCAATATATAAAGTGAAACATTTTTAACTCCTAACTCAAAACTCCTAATTCCGGTGGTACTAATTCCTAATTCCGGTGCTACTAACTCAAAACTCAAAACTCAAAACTCGTAACTCCTAACTCTTTAACCTTGTCCTGACCAAGGTTCGAGGAAATCACCATAAAGTGTTAATCCACCGTCAATATATAAAGTTTGTCCAGTAATATAAGCAGCTTCATCGGAACATAAAAAAGCAGTTGCGGCAGCCATTTCATCGGAAGTCCCAACTCTACCCATGGGTATATGACTTTCCACATTAGCTTTCTTCTGTGGATCATCAGTCCAAGCATCATTGATGGGGGTGACAGTTGCACCAGGGGCGATCGCATTTACGCGAATCCCTCTTCTGGCATATTCTAAAGCTAAGGTAGTTGTGAGATTTTGCATCGCACCTTTACTAATTGAATAACTGATATATTGAGGTCTGGGTATAATTTGGTGAACACTCGAAACGTTAATAATATTTCCACCATTACCTTGATCAAGAAACAGTTTAATTGCTTCACGAGCGCATAAATAAGCACCCTTTAAATTAACGTCGATTACTTTTTCAAATTCTTTAAATTCAATTTCGTGGGCTGCACCAGGTATTTGAATTCCCGCATTATTAATTAAAATATCCAATCCACCGAATTCTTTTTTTATTTCGGTAAACATTTCTACAATATCATCTTCTTTTGAGACATCAGCTTGTACCAATATTTCTCTACCTCCACAACCACAACGGGCTTGAGTACAAGCTTCGTAAATCAATTTTTCGGTCTGTTCGGCATCTTCAGGGCTTTTTCGATAGTTAATTGCCACATTCGCACCTTCAGCCGCAAATCTGACAGCGATTGATTGACCTATTCCCGAAGTTGCACCTGTGACTAAAACGTTTTTTCCGCTTATTCCTTTCATAAATAATTACAACCCAAAATTAACAACATAGTAGTTCTGGATTGAGTTTAGTATAGTTAGACAGCATTCCCTTCCATCTACGGTTGTAAACCGAGTAGTAATAAGTAAGAAACATTATTTTTTTGGTAATGGGTAATATAGCAATCCGAATTGATATGTGAGAAAATACGTAGATTAAAAGTTGGGAGTAGAGGTTACATTTAAATCACTTATGGCAACTATAATTCGCACGGCAGTCGCTCATGGGGGAGACCCCCAAGACCGCGCTGCCTTGGCTACACAGGCAAAACCCGGATGGTGCGAGGGTTGTTTTATAGAGTCCACGCAGGTGGATTTAGGAAGGTTTAGTAGCGGTTTTAACCGCCAGATTATACATAAATTTCTCACAAATCATTTAGGATTGCTATAGGTAATTGAGATTTATAATATTGAGACATCCAGGTCTTTGACCTTCAACCTTTGACCTTTACGATGCTGTATATTGATAAAAAAATCAACGAATAGGCACTCAACCATTATGTTCTCAACAGATGATTTTGCACGATACACTCAATGGTCAGGTATTGCCACATTGATATTTGCTTTAATTACACTCGTGGGTTTCATCTTTAAATGGGGTATCCGGTTCCGATTAGCAGGTGCGACGGGATTTTTATTAGTATTAACGGGAGGCTTTTTTCCTCTTTCCCTCACACCTTTGACTCGAACGGTGATTCCGGGTGCAATTCGCTATAAATTAGTTTTTGATAACGGTTCATCGAAAGCTGTAATTGCTACTCCACCCCAAATTACTCCTTCCGAATTAGATGCAACTTTACGTCAAGCTGCCAGCGATTTATTTTCTTATGGTAGGTTAGGTACCAGAGAAGAGAATCAATTAACTGTCCGCGCTCGCACTATAATACACCCGGAACCAGGACTTTCCGTACCCCTATATTTAGGACAAATTAAGCGCTCCCTTTCGACTCGTGACGACAACGAAATGCAAATTGATATTTACAAAGATAATTTTGCTCAGTTACCAACCTCCGACGGTTAAGGAACCACCGGAGGACGGGATTTTGTTGTAGAGACGTAGCAATACGCCCCGTCTGTTGTTGAGTTAGGAGTTAGGAGTTAGGAGTGAGGAGTGAGGAGTTACCAGTTACCAGTTGCGACGGTGTATGGTCGGAGATAAGGTAGGAAGCATATTAATAGATTATTGTTCACTGTATGTCATGAAGGACACGCTTCGCGCTTCACTGTCAACTGTCAACTGTCAACTGTTCCCTAATGAACTTGATTTAGAGCATTCCAAGTATCATTATCAATGATTCCAGTGATTTTTACTTTACTACGACGCTGAAAACTTTGTACAGCGGCTTCCATAAAAGGGCCGAAATCACCGTCTACATATCCAACATAGTCAGAACTTCTTTTTAAAATACGCTGTGCTTTCATTACCATTTCACCACGGCTACCTTTTCTTAATTCTGGCATCGGTACTGGTTCGTTTGGATTGATTTTTTTGGCGCGATCGTCATTTAGAGTCTGTTCTTCTATAGAAAAATTTCTCTGCTGGGAAGCTTTAAGCTCACCATGTTTTTCTGGTTGTTGAAATTTATTATCTAATGGTTCCATGTTATTCCCTAAATTATTCAAGAGTTATCAATTATCAGTGAACCTCGATCGCTGTTCACTGATTACTGATTACTGATTACTGATTACTGATTACTGATTTATAGTTTTATCGTTGAAACTCAGCCGAATTATTCTTTTCTTTAGAAGTGTTTACACGACTAGCATGGTGTAGCTGCTATTACTTGTTGAATTGATATCTCTATGGTAATGGATCAATCCTTGGTATTTTATGAATTAATTGTTGATCTTTGATATATACAGAGGCTTTTGGGGCTTACAATGTAATCACTGACACGCAGTAGTATGAATAATAGTACATCAAATTATCATTTGTACTTGCCGCTACAATTGTGATTATTTTCGGTAGAATATTAATCCGGATGAGTTATTTATGAGTTAATTCACCGGAATACACCAGTTAGAATAATTCGGCGTTGCTGAATCGTGGTATGAAATTGAAAATCTAGTAGAGAGGCAAGTGTTTGCGTTTTTATGAAGTTTTTCAGCCTGGGAACGAGAAATGATTTGGATTGCTTCGGCTACGGTCTGCAAGCTACGGAATCAAACAGAATATTATATTAAATGTTAATTTAATTAATCAGTTATATGCTTAATCAATCAAAAAAAACTTTGTCATTAACTCTCGCAGTAGCCCCAGCAAAGGTAATTCGCGGTAGCCAAATCCTCGATCAAGCAGTAGATGATATATCTCGTTTGGGAAATCGTCCTTTAGTAATAGGTGGCGATCGCACTTTGAGTATCTGCCAAAATTATCTGCAATTGTGGGAATCTCAGGAATTAAATGTTGAGAAAGCTTGTTATACTCCCGATTGCAGTGAAAGCAGTTTGGCAGTTTTAAGAAGTAAAGCCCAAGAGCATCAAGCTGATGTAATTATCGGTGTCGGTGGTGGTAAAGCTTTGGATACTGCGAAATTAGTAGCACATCAGTTACAAATACCAGTGGTGACAATCCCGACTTCAGGAGCTACTTGTGCGGCTTGGACAGCGCTTTCTAATGTGTATTCCGAGCAAGGAGCGTTTTTATATGACGTGGCTTTGGATAAATGTCCCGATTTACTGATATTAGACTACAATTTGATTCAAACCGCACCGCAAAATACCTTAGTAGCAGGAATTGGTGACGCGATCGCCAAATGGTATGAAGCGTCGGTAAGTAGCGGAGATTCGGAACAAACTCTGATTATTGCAGCGGTTCAACAAGCTAGAGTTTTACGTGATATTTTATTACAAAAATCTGTAGTAGCCTTGCAATCTCCCGGAAGCGAAACTTGGCAAGAAGTTGTAGACGCGACAGTTTTACTAGCTGGAGTCATCGGTGGCATCGGCGGCGCACAATGTCGTACTGTTGCGGCTCATGCAGTACATAATGGTTTAACTCATGTTTGTGGACGTGGTAGCATTCATGGTGAAAAAGTTGCTTACGGTATTTTGGTACAGTTACGTTTAGAAGAAATGCTTCAGGGGAACCAATTGGCTGCGGCTGCAAGAGGGCAATTATTGAAATTCTATGGGGAAATCGGATTACCCCAAAAGTTGGATGATTTGGGCTTGGGTAATATAACTCTGAAAAAGTTGCAAAGCGCAGCCGAATTTGCTTTACAACCGGATTCGGATATTCACAGATTGCCATTTAAAGTTGCTCTCGAACAATTAATGGCAGCAATGGTTTCCACTACAGCACCAGGAGAAACAAGTGGTTTGTCATCAAACTTAACGAATGGGGTGAATCAAGGTAAAAAGTTTTCTGGTTGTAAAAGTGATCGGAAAGCATAAAATAATTATCTGGTTAACAATAAAATCTACTCCTCTCAATGCTGCCGATTTAAACCCGCGACGGCGGGTTTTGATTGTGTAGTCGCGGTAAAAAAGCGCCAGATAAATGTGGTGACTTCAGTAAATTTAACTTTAATAGTAGAATCGGAAAATGAATTTAGACTGGATAATCCCAGCCCAACGTATACAAAAGCTACCCGCTTATCCATTTGCTCGCTTGGATGAATTGAAAACCAAAGCCCGCGAGCAAGGTTTGGATTTGATTGATTTGGGCATGGGAAACCCTGATGGAGCAACACCACAACCTGTAATTGATGCTGCGATTGAAGCTTTAAAAAATCCCCACAATCACGGTTATCCTCCTTTTGAAGGAACAGCTAATTTCCGCAAAGCTATTACTAGTTGGTATCATCGCCGCTATGGAGTAAATTTAGACCCCGATAGCGAAGCTTTACCACTGCTTGGTTCCAAGGAAGGGTTAGGACATTTAGCCTTAGCTTACGTTAATCCTGGTGATGTGGTTTTGGTTCCTTCTCCATCCTATCCGGTTCATTTTCGAGGTCCTTTAATTGCTGGTGGTGAAATTCACAATTTGATTTTAAAGCCAGAAAATGACTGGTTAATTGACTTAAGTGCAATACCCGATACTGTTGCAGAACGAGCAAAGATACTTTATTTTAATTATCCTAATAATCCCACTGCCGCTACTGCACCCCGCGAATTTTTTGAAGAAATAGTTGCTTTTGCTCAAAAATACCAAATTCTGCTGGTACACGATTTATGTTATGCGGAGTTAGCATTTGATGGCTATCAACCCACAAGTTTGTTAGAAATTCCCGGCGCAAAAGATATTGGTGTAGAATTTCATACCATGTCTAAAACCTATAATATGGCAGGTTGGCGGGTGGGTTTTGTAGTCGGCAACCGTCACGTCATCCAAGGTTTACGAACGCTGAAAACAAATTTAGACTACGGTATATTTTCCGCATTACAAGTAGCGGCTCAAACTGCTTTACAATTGCCAGATAGTTATTTGCAGCAAGTCCAACAACGCTATTCTAGCCGTCGCGACTTCCTGATTCAAGGTTTGACCGATTTAGGTTGGAATATTCCTAAAACTAAAGCGACAATGTATTTATGGGTTCCATCTCCTGAAGGTATGAATTCCACCGATTTTGCTTTACAGTTATTACAGCAAACAGGTGTAGTGGTGACTCCTGGTAATGCCTTTGGTGTTGGTGGTGAAAATTACGTTCGTATCAGTTTAATTGCGGATACTCAACGATTAGGCGAAGTTTTGGATAGATTTAAGCAAGTAGGCATTTGCTATCATTCCCAGACAGTAATTTCTAGTCCAAAATCAAATAAATAAATAAAATAAATAAAATAAATAAATAATATGGTTGATTATAAACTTACTCATAAACTAAATTGATAAATTGATGCAATCTCCTGTTACCGTTCCAGATATAATTATTTTCGGTTTTCAAGCTTTATCCGAACCATTGCGGATAAAAGTATTGCAATTGTTGCGAAATCGTGAAATCTGTGTTTGTGATTTGTGCGATATTTTAAACGTCAGCCAATCAAAGCTGTCTTTTCATCTCAAAACCCTTAAAGACGCGAATTTAGTTTGCGCTCGTCAAGAAGGACGTTGGATTTATTACAGCCTTAATCAACCTCAATTTGGATTACTACAGCAATATTTAGCAGAATACAGCGAATGTAGTGTAATAATCTTTGCACCTTCTTGCGAAGACTAGCGATAACTATAATATTCTCGTTGAGATAATTTTTTGACAATTTAGCTGGAAATACAGCTATGAAGCCGAATGCAGTGCTTTTCTAGATTAAACATTGGTAAACTTCTAGTTTCGTTAGGCACCAACATTTCCAGTATTTGCCTCTTACTAAATATATAAATCATATATAAAAAAGCACATTTTTTATATTAAAACTTCTCTTACCTACGAGTGATGAACGGAAGCTTTTTGAACACTTTAATAGAAATACAAGCGAAAACAAAAAGCTATTAAATATTTGAATTACTATTCAAGGTTATGGGAATCAAAAGCAAGTTTTTTCCCTTAATACTAAAGGTATAAACAAATGCCAAGATAATGTAATTCAGAAATAATGCTTGAAATAATTTCGCTCTTTGCGATTTGTAGTTATCAGCTTAAATTGCGTTTGTAGATTTTTAAAAACACAAATGTTTTATCATAAAAAACGCCTCCAGTATTTTACCCCACCGGAGCATCCTGATGCAGTATATGCCAAAAAACTCCAAGAACTAATTGGCGGTCCTTTCGGAGAAATGACTGTAATGATGCAGTATCTGTTTCAAGGTTGGAATTGCCGAGGTCCGGTAAAATATAAAGATATGCTGCTAGATATCGGTACCGAAGAAATTGGACATATTGAGATGGTTGCAAATCTAATTGCTCATCTCCTTGATAAGGCTCCTTTAGAAGCCCAGCAAGAGGCTGTCAAAGACCCGATTGTCGGTGCAGTGATGGGTGGAAGCAAAGCCGAAGATGTAATTATGGCTAACGCCATGAACCCACAGCACGCTATTGTATCAGGTTTGGGTGCAATGCCATCTGACAGCGTGGGCTATCCATGGAACGGTCGCTTCATCATTGCCAGTGGCAACTTAATGGCAGACTTCATGTCTAACGTTCAAGCCGAGTCACAAGGACGCTTACAAGCCGTGCGGTTGTATGAAATGTCCAACGACCCCGGTGTTAAAGATACCCTTAGCTACATGATAGCCCGCGACACCATGCATCAAAACCAGTGGCTGGCTGCAATAGAGGATTTAAAAGACTCTGGATTAGAAAGCTTTCCTATTCCCAGTTCTTTCCCCCAAGAGTTGGAAAAGCAGGAAGCTTCCTACGAATTCTGGAACTTATCGGAAGGGAACGAAAGTGCAGAAGGTCGCTGGGCTAAAGGTTCATCAATGGATGGTAAAGGGGAGTTCAAGTATATTGAAAATCCTCAACCCCAAGGACCAGTAGCTGAAGCACCTCAACCCGACCCAAGACTGCATGGTACCCCTAAAAGTAGGTAAATTATAGCGGTTCTCAGTTGAACGCAACACATTTTTAACCTCTCTCTAAATCTCTTTAAGCAGGGAGGGGAGAGGTTTTAAACCTTACTCACCTTCAGTTTTTTTTAAGGATTGGGGGTTTAGACTCAAATCACGGTTCTTGGTTGCATCAAAATATTTGATTTTTTATTTATTATTTAATTTATTTATTATTTAATTTTAATTTAATTTTGATTTACAAATGGTAAACTCTAAGTGCGATCGCAAATATTAGCGTCACGCATTTAGATATGATTTTTGTCTTTAGTACTATTATTGCAGCAATGATTTGCTAAATTACGTTTTTCTGAAGTTGTCCTCTGATTAGCAATCTCCCTTGTGCGCCTCATCCCCCATTCCCTATTCTTCGTTCCACCTCTATAATGATATGTCTGTGAGTAAAATTAAAAGGATTAGATTAAGGAAGCGATAATGTCCCGATACAGAGGACCTCGATTAAGAATTACACGTCGTCTTGGTGAATTACCAGGATTAACTCGTAAAAGCGCTAGACGTGCTTATCCCCCTGGACAGCACGGTCAAAACCGTAAAAAGCGCTCTGAGTATGCTATTCGATTGGAAGAAAAGCAAAAACTTAAGTTCAATTACGGTTTAACTGAAAAACAATTGGTACGTTACGTCCGCAAAGCAAGACGAGTAACTGGTTCTACCGGACAAGTTTTATTACAGTTGCTTGAAATGCGTTTGGATAACACTGTTTTCCGTTTGGGAATGGCTCCTACCATCCCCGCAGCGCGTCAATTGGTGAATCATGGACACGTTACCGTGAACGGTCGTGAAGTAAATATTGCTAGCTACCAGTGTCGTCCTGGAGAAGTAATTAGCGTTAGAAATAAAGACAATTCTCGCCAGTTGGTGGAAACCAATTTGCAATATCCTGGTTTAGCAAACCTTCCCAGCCATTTAGAGTTTGATAAAAACACAATGGTTGGAAAAGTTAATGGTGTTTGCGAACGGGAATGGATTGCTTTGAGCGTTAATGAACTGTTAGTAGTTGAATACTACTCACGAAAAGCTTAACAATTTTAGATTTTGGATTTTAGATTTTAGATTTTGCATCTTAGAATCTAATCCAAAATCTGAAAGTTTCAAAGTTAGGAGTTAGGAGTTAGGAGTTAGGAGTTAGGAGTTAGGAGTTAGGAGTTAGGAGTTAAAAGTTAGGAGTTAGGAGTTAGGAGTTAGGAGTTAGTAATTTGAATTGTTCTCTAAACCTTTGTCAATTCTTAAAAACACCAAAAAAACCGGGTTTCTTGCAAAATTTAAGTTTCAAAAACTTGATTTTTACTTTAGAAACCCGGTTTTTAGTTTGGGTATATTCCGATCAGTTAACCAATAAGTTCAATATTTTTGAATTGTCCAACTGCTGTTGGAGTTGCTACATCATGGTCGTTAGCGATAGTTAAGAAGTCAAATTGACCAGTAAAGAAATCCCCTACAGCAATGGAATACTGTGTGAATCCGTTGTCGGAACCAACAATATAGTCGTCTAAATCTTCGATACCCCAGCTTTGGCTGCCATCAATTTGGAAGAAATTTCCACTATCTGGTTTGGATTTAATCCGATTATCATTATCGAAGCCGATACCCTGAATTTCAGCTTTGCCATTACCCGCAAATTCAAATTTGAGTAAAGTATTCTCAGTGATTTCATACCCGGTAATATCCAAGCGTCTCCAACCGTTTTTTTCTAACTGCAATTCATTCTTGTTGCTAATAGTTGCAATTAAGTTTGGGTTTTGACTTGCACCACCGTAGGATAAAACTTTTTCACTTTGAGTTATTCCATTGATGGAAATATTAAGGGAATCGGGAGTATTCTCTAAGTCTGAAGATGTATCAACAGTCCCATTATTAGTATCATCTCCAAATAGGGGAATTTGATTTTCTGGAGGGGTTAAGGGACTATTTTGTGGGGTAGGTGATGTTGTCTTCGGAGGTGCATCATTTCCACCAATTACCACCAGATACCAGTCATTTTTACCACCTGCTTTATCTTGGATAGCGTTGTGAGTAATTTGACCTCCTTTAAAGTCAGTAGTTGTCACAACTGCTGTTTTACCATTACGAAATGCGGCTACAGCTCCATCACTATCTGTAATTGGTGTCCATGAAAGTCTTTTTTGCAAATCTGGACTAATGATGGCAATATATCCCTCAAAACCAGCATAATCACTTACTGGTTTTCCTTCAATAGTCTGTTGGTCTCGATTGGCAATCCTAGCTCCTGCACCTCCAGCCAGAATTACGGTACCATCTTCTGTGGCTGTAATTGAATTTACATCGACTGAATTACCTTTACCACTGTTCAGACGACTTAATAAAGATTGACCTTTAACTAAATCACCAGTTTTGAGGTCGTAACGACCGTACCAAGTCATTTTTACTGAACTGACGTTGGTAGGACTGTTATATTTATCTGTTTCGATTTTTCTATCCTTGGTCAGTTTTTCTGATAAATCCAAAGGATCGCGATAGAAAATAGAAAAACCAGTACCACCATTGACGTAATATGAAGAATATAGCTGTCCATCACGTCCGATAGCTACACGCTGTCCTCGTGTATCAGCCATCAATTTTTCTTTGTAAATGTCTTTATTGTCAAAGTCATAGTTTTTCCAGAGATTTGCTCCGTTGTATGACCATGCTTGAGTAAATGCAACTTGTAAAATCTTGGTTTTTTGCTCGAACCCCGTTGCAATTACCATACCTCCATTTTGGTCGGTAACAGCTATATCATTAAACTGGCGTTTGCTGCTGTTGGTACTCCATTCTTTGAGTTGCTGTCCTTTACCGTCGAATAGATAAGCTCTGTCTGCACCTTGGATATCTCTAACAACACCGACTTTACCACCATCGGAAATCGCTATCCGAGAAACATTACTCAGAGATTTGCTCCATTTTACCTTTGTCGCATCAGCATTTAGTACAGCTATTCCACCCTGATAAGCGACAGCAATCTCTCCATTTTTGGAGACTTCTAAATCTAGTACTTTTCCTGGTAAAAGAGTTGTAGTAACGGCTTGATTAGTTCGAGAGTCGTAACGGATAATGCTTCCGTCTCCACCACCAAGGAGCTTAGTCTCTTTCCCTCCTAGGTTCGAGTTTTTTAAGGAACCTCCCACAATTACAAAATTACCATCAAGGGAAATATCTACCGCATTGGTAAAATCATCCTCTTTTCCACCCAAATAGGTAGCAGCGGAAATATCTAAATTATTATTTGTAGGAGACTGAGGTAGAGGGTTGTTCGGTACCGACGAGATGGAATTTTGGTGAAGATTACTATTATCTAACTGGTTGATTTTAGTATCCATTTTTCACTCCATTTAAATGAACTTTTATCAGTAGATAACTCTGAATAACTAACTCCCTCTTTTTAATTTTTTTACTTTGTCACTAGGGGTATATACGATTACCGTACAGTGAATCTGCACTGATTTGTTAGCCCTTAGTACAGTTTAAAAAGTTGCCACATTATCCTCAAAATAACCGTTTTTTTCTTGCTATTTGCGACTATGTTTGATATTTTAATAGACCTTTTTTGTCGGGTTTCAGTTAATCTAGTAATATTTATTTCATATTTTACAAGTAATTAAAAATACAAATAAATACTTAATTTCGCTCATCAAATCAGATAATTTTGTCAAATCTTTATCTAATATCAGTAATATTAATGAGTTAAAAATAAAATGCAGTTATTTGCTTGATATGCATTTTTTTAAGTTTTATTTTTTAATTTCTAAAATCATGTGAAGAAGTTAGTTGACAGTTGTTAGTTGATGTTTGAGAATAATTAACCACTATCTACTAACCACTAACCACTATCTACTAACTCCTCCATACTCCTTTTCCAGTCAAGTTGAGATTTTTTTCGTCACAATATAAATTAACCTGTCAAAAATCGCAAATAAATATGACATCGAGTTACAATCTGCCTCCCAGCGGGAAAATGCCGATATTTCTTAGACGGATGAAGTTTGTATTCCAACCTTTGGAATACCTGGAGGATTTTGCTCAAGCTTACGGTGATAGTTTTAGTCTTCCCACTAAAGATGGTAATAATACGGTTTATTTCAGTCAACCCGAAGCACTAGAACAGATTTTTACAGCGGATACTAATTTTTTAAAAACTGGTGGAAACTCGATATTAAAATTTCTGGTTGGGGATAATTCTTTGATTCTACTAAATGGCGATCGCCATCAACGTCAGCGTAAGTTATTGACTCCTCCTTTTCACGGAGATAGAATGCGAACTTATGGTATGACTATCTGGGAAATCGCTGAGCGGGTAAGCGATAAATGGGGGAGTGGTAAACCGTTCAATATCCGAGAATCGATGCAGGAAATTACTTTGAGCGTAATTTTACGAGCTGTATTTGGTTTGGATGAAGGAAACCGCTTGGATGAACTTCGTCTACGAATTTCTTTGCTACTAGATTTTATTAGTTCCCCTTTGTTATCAGCTAGTTTGTTTTTTAGCTTCTTACAAAAGGATTGGGGTAGTTGGAGTCCTTGGGGTAGAGTTTTGTATTTACGCTCCTCAATTGATGATTTAATTTATGATTTGATTGAAGAACGTCGTGCCGAATCGGATAAAAATCGCGAAGATATCTTGAGTTTGATGATGTCTGCACGTTATGAAGATGGTGGAGCGATGTCAAATGAAGAATTACGCGATGAATTGATGACGCTGCTATTTGCGGGACATGAAACAACTGCTTCTGCATTAACCTGGGCTTTTTACTGGGTTGATTATTTGCCCGAAGTACGAGAAAAATTACTAAAAGAATTAAATAATTTAAGTGAAAATCCGGAACCAAGTTTAGTTGCGAAGTTGCCTTATTTAACAGCAGTTTGTCAAGAAACTCTCCGTATCTATCCCATTGCTATGAATGCTTTTCCGAGAATTGTAGTAAATCCGATTGAAATAGGCGGTTATAAATTACCGAAACATACCTGGATAATTCCCGCTATTTATTTAGCACACCATCGGGAAGAAGTTTACCCGGAATCCAAGCAGTTTAAACCAGAGAGATTTATAGAAAGACAATTTAGCCCCTATGAATTTTTCCCCTTTGGTGGTGGAAATCGTCGCTGTATCGGTTCAGCATTTGCAATGTATGAAATGAAGCTGGTATTAGCAACAATTTTATCGCAATATGAATTATCAAGAATTGATAAACGTCCCGTTAAACCTGTACGTCGTGGTTTGACTTTAGCGACACCCGCAGGAATGAAGATGATTGCCACACCTGTAAAGAAGGTTGTGAAAACTGCCGTTGGAGTGTAGTTATAAGTTAAGGGTTAGGAGTTAGGAGTACCCCTGTTAAGGTGAAGTTTTTTCCCACGTATTAATCAGGGTTTGGGCTTCGCACCCATTAAAAATTGAAAGCTAAAATAATTTTTACGCTCAAATTTTGGGTTTAAAAATTAGGGCTTTAACGTAAAAATAGGGGTTTCGACTAGTACTAGATTAGTACACCTTAACAGGGGTAGAGTTAGGAGTTATATCAAGTGCGAATAATTAGTTATTATTGCCTACTCCCTGCTCCCTACTCCCTTTATGAGGCGTTACCCCCTCTGCAATAACGCACCTTAGAAATAAATCCAAAATCTAAAATCTAAAATCTAAAATCCAAAATTAATTGACTCTTTGCCATAACCGCTTAATTTCTCCAATTTCTTTTTGATTTGGTGCTGGTAATGTTTTTGCGGATGGATTTACTTCTGCTCCGGGAATGTTCTGACTCCAAGGACTATTAGGAACTGATTGCAAATTAATGTTATTATCTGTAGGTCGAAAACCGTACTGTACGAATACTTTTTGTTGCTCTGGTTGAGTTAGGAAATCAACAAATTTTTTCGCTGCATTTGCGGTTCCACTATCAACATTTTGACGAACGATTGCAGCGGTTGCGACTGTTTCTACTGTGGGATTTAAGTAGTAAATTTGATAGGGTTTACCTTGATTTTTACCGGATTGCTGCCAGCGAGAAAGAGCAATACTTTCGTATACTGTTGCGACATCAGCGTCATTGGGACCGCGAGCAATAAACTCTTGCAGAAGAATGTCGGTAGAACGTGGTGGTTGATAAACTGATTTTTTAATTGTACTAAATAACGATGAAATAGCAGGATTATTGTAATCAATATTATTGATATTGTTAGTATTCAGTTTTGACATTGCCCACAAACTTAAGGTTGCTTGACCGCTATTAGAACGAGTCGGATCTGTAAGTAAAAAATCGAAGCTACCCCAATTTTTTTGACCTCCCACGGCTTCCCAATTATTTGTTTGCATTGCTTGTTCTACTCGCTGCCAAGAAAAGGAATTGTTGGGAAAAAGAGCGTTACCTCTTTCCGACCAAGCGATTGCCACAAGTAAGGTTTTAGCAATAGGTTGGGGTTGATTATAAAAGGGTTCACTATTATTTTGTGCTTGATAACGCTGACTTAATTCATCAATTAATTCCCCGGAAGCTGGGATTAAAACTGTGGGGTTAAAGTCGTTTTTTTGGTCGATAAATTTACTAACGGCATCTTGAGAACCTTGGAATTTAAGTTCTATTTTTATATCGGGGTTTTCTTGTTCAAATTTAGCTTCTAGTTGTTCTAGTGGTGCTTGTAATTCTGTGCCGCTAACGATGATAACGGTTCGCTGCAATCCAGGAATGGGAATGTAAGCTAAACCTAATGCTGCGATGATAATACCAGCAGAAGTCAAGACGGGATTTGTGGGTTTGGAGTGAGTTTTTTTCATTTTTTAATAACCGCAGAGACGCAGAGTACGCTGAGAAAAGATTTTTGATTCAGATATACTATTTAGTGGGAGCATATTGTTCTGTTTTTACTTCCGAACCAGAAAAGCAAAGTTATCTTGTAAACTAGTAAGTTCATCGGTGGATGCTTGTAGTTCACTAATTTGCTGATAATCTGTTAAATCAGCGGTACGCAATTTATTTTGGATTTGTTGCAATATCCCAGCGGAATTTTGAATTAAAGTATAAAGGCTCGTAATTTGTGCGGTACGGGCGTTTTGTCCTTCTTTTGCTAGCTGAATATTGCGTTGTAAACTGTTGGCAAGTTGGTCTAAATGTTGACGTGCAATACCTGAAGATGAGGAACGTTTATTTTCGACTTCTTGTAATTGTTGTTGTAAGTCATTGACTGATAATAAAGAATTAGCTCCATGAATTCTTCTACCTAATTCTTCAATTTTTATTGGTAGTTCAATTGCTCTTTGACAAGCTTCTTGTACGGCTACTAATAAGTTCATTTCAAAAGTCCCGCGACTTAATAATTGATTAGCTTCTTGACGTAATGTTTCGGCTTTTTCTGCTAAATTTTTAGCGGAGGTTTGCAGTAGTTGTAATTCTTTTTGTATTTGCTGCTCAGCAATTTTCTGAGCATCAGGTTCTCTCGATTTCATCGCAGCAGCACCACCTGTAGCTACTACTACGGATGCTGGTAAAATAATAAAATTAGGTAATCCAACCAAGCGAACACCAGCGACAAGAACAACACCACCAGCTAATACTGCAATCGGATAATAAAGAGGGTTTGCTAGTTTCATAATTAATAGTTAGGAGTTAGGAGTTAGGAGTTAGGAGTTAGGAGTTAGGAGTTAGGAGTTAGGAGTTAGGAGTTAGGAGTTAGGAGTTAGGAGTTAGGAGTGAGGAGTTAGGAGTTAGGAGTTGTTACACATATAGACTTTTAACCAAGTAGCAATTAACAACTAACAACTAACCACTAACCACTAACAACTAACCACTAACTTTTTTTTAAAATTCAACTTGTAAATCTGCCATTAATGTAGAAATACTTTCAGGATCTCCTTTGCGATAATAACCTCCATTGAGTTCGGCTATTTGTTTAAGTACTTCAGGGTTGAATTCTCCTTCCTTTCCGTAACCTACTGTGAAAAAGGCTATACGTTTATCGCTGTTAAAATTACTTTTTTCCAATTCTTGACGTAGTTTTTCCAGATTAATATTGGAACCAGAATCATCGCCATCTGTGAGTATAACTACAGCGTTAATTGCATCTTTACGAAGATTTTGCTGTAACCAGTTACGTGCTTCTAATGCTGAATCAAATAATCGGGTTCCACCATCAGCCCTTAAGTTACCGATAAATTCCATTCCTTTGGCTTGTCCTTCTGGAGTACCATTAACTTTGATTGGGTTGCCTATTTGATCATCAAAGTCAATTAGTGCTATTTCTTCTTTCGGTCCCAAGCTTTGTATATAATTACGTAAAGTATTTTGTACTGCGGGTAATTTGTTACCTGACATAGAACCGGAAGAATCTACAACTACAACGACTTGTGAAGGCTTCTTCGCAAACTCTTGCCAAGATTTGAGCATCGCTGCAACTACTTCTGGTTGCGGAGGACGCAGGGAATCATATTTGACATCTGCTTGAACACCAAATTCTGGGGTAAATTTCCCACCTAATTCTACTCCGGGTACACCTGGTCTTAAACCTAATTCTGTGGCAATTTTTTGAATTTGAGGAGTCTTTAAATATTCAATAATTTTTTCAGCAGCGGCTTTTTCATCTGCATTTACCCAAGTTGCACTAGGTAAAATTGCCCGCATATTTGATGTAAATGTCGCTTTGGGATAAATTGCTTCGTAACGAGTTTGACCGGGTTGTAAGTTTGAGTTGGCTTGAATTACTGATGATTCATACACCGAACCGATGGAAGCCCAAAATGGACCGTTTTTCACCATGTCGGTAGCCAAAGCATTGGTAGAGACTCCGTAACGGGTGACTTTACTTTGAATACTCTGAATTTGAGTTTGGTATTGTTGCACCTCTGCTGTTGTCAATTCTTCCGGTCTTTTCCCTGATACGCTGGCAAATTGTGCTATCAGTGTTTGCAATCCGGAGTTGGAGCGAGTAGGTGCTGTATGAACGTAGTTAATCGGTAATTGCGGACTAGTAGAATCAATTTCTTTATGGTTTTTTGCTGTTATCAATATTTTATATAAATCTTCTTGCTTACGTAATCCTACGGCAACGTCGGCAGGTGCCATAAATACCATCGGACTATTTGCAATTAATGGTGCATCGGTAATTTCAGGAATATAATTTTGTCCGGGGAAGATTTGATTAAATTGATAAAGTAGTTGAGAATGGTAAATTTCTCCATCTACGGAAATTAATGTGGGAAATTTCGCATCATCCGCTTGGAGAGTTCCCGCTTTAAGTTGCTGAGCTAGGGAAGTTACTTGTGTTACTACATCCCCGCTACCTTTAGCTTCACAGTTCAGATAGAAAGCTTTACCGTTATCTAGTTTGGGTTTTGTAGCGTTAAATTGCTCAGCGGATTGCTCGCAGAATTCTTTTAAAGCGCTTCCAACTAAAAATTTGACTTCAAACCCTTCATAGGATTTTGCTTGCTCGGAATCGACTCCATTCGTACAAGCACTAAGAAATAAAGCACCTAAAGCGGAAATGCAAATAGAAAGATTCCAGCAATTTTTCAATATTTTATTATTCATAAAATTAATCGTGGTAGTGAATTTACTTAGCGATTCGTTGAAAAAGAAAGCGTTTAGTAATAGATTTCCCTCAGAATCTCAAAAAAATAACAAGGTTGATAGAAGAAATATAATCTGTAAGATGAATTATTCAACTTATTGTTATTAACAACGTTCTTTCGATTGCTCCAAGACCCAGGAAAAAGATAAAGTCAGATGTTGTAGTAGTTTGTATACTACTTAATCAGTCTGTCACTGCAAATTTATGAAAAAACTCTGTTAAATAAAAGGGTTGTTCTTAGCTATTTAATAAATTTAGTCTCTTTTTAACAAAAGTTTAATTTTTGTGCTGAGAAATTTAGTCCTAGAAACAAGCAGCCGAATCGCCTCAAAAAGAATGGCTTTAGTTGAGAGACTTGAATAAATTAATAGGAAAGAATACCTAAAAATGATCGGAATCCTAATTGAAAATTGAAATGAAGGCTGTACACTTAACTGTTCCCTGTCAAGAGTTTCCTAAGCTTTAAAACTTATTTAAAAATCAAACAGGGTTCCTAGATGTTTTCTTTGTATAAATATTATAAATATTTTTTCGCTATAAAAGTAAAAATAATAGTTAAGTTTTTCGTAAAAAGCTGGAAGTATCCTGATAAATCAATAGGAGAGATTATTAAGTCTAAATCATCTTTTCTCATACTTTTATTGGAGTGATTAAATCAATGAGAATTATCACTTTTTTTGATAAGGTGAATAACTTGGATTTACAGGCAATTCAAAATAAGCTGATGTTTGAGTATGAATGGACTGCCGAAAAAACACAAGCAGTAATTAATCACTACAAATTGTTTTTGTATCTCAAGTCAATTTATCCGGCTGCGGGATTAGTTCCTACTCAAGAAATTGATGCAGTTTGGCACGCTCATATGGAAGTTAATTTACTCAAGTATATTCAAGATTGTGATTATTTATTTGGTTATCTTTTAAATCATTGTTCTGCGGTTGATAACGAAATAAATCAAGAAATACATCAAATTCATAAACAAGCTTTTAACACTACTAAAGCTTTGTTTGAAAATATATTCGGAGTAGGAGTTTTGGAAAACACATCAATTCATGTTGCGGCTTGTGCTGATTTACCTCTTAATACAAATCCTGCGGCTTGTGCTGATTTACCGATTATTCCAATTGGTAATTGGTAATGGGTAATTGGTAATTAAATTCGTGAAATCCGTGAAATCCCTTCCAATCCCTGTTCAGGAATTTTCAATTATCAAGTAAAGCATACATTTCTTCGGCTTCTGCACTCATTTTTAGCCCTTCAAAACTTTCTGCTGCTTCTTTTGCTAAATTGTGAGCTTCAAATTCATTTCCACAAATTTTTTCTAATTTAGCAAATGTTGCTTTATGGAAAGCAATAATCCGCTTGTCTTTATGCTTTTCTGCCATTGGTAAACTAAATTCTAATAGTCTTCTTGTTTCTACTAAATCACCATTGAACAATGCAATATCTGCTAACCAATTAGTAATCGCTGCTGTTGCTTTCTGCCATTTTATCTGTTGTGCTTTCAACAATGCTTCTTCAAATATTTTTTGTGCTTGCTGATAATTACTTTCTCGATAAAATATCTGTCCTTGGTAATACAAAATCTGAACTTGCTGTTCCTCATATTCGGATTCATTAAGTTTAATTTTTTCCAAAAGCTGTTGTTTTACTGTCAACCATTCTTGTGCTTGCTGCAATTGTGCAAGATGAACGTGCAAAATCACCATGTTTGCAGCCAACTCTAACTGAAAATTTACTGTTTGATGTTGACGTAAATCCCAAGCTTCTTGTAATAATACTTGGGCTTCTTGTAAGTTAGCTATTTGACGCATTCTTACTAAAGTCCAAGCGCGATCGCACATTGCTTCTAAAGCTGTTACCAAATCGCCTGCTTGCTTTGCGGCTTCAATCAACCAAGCACTCCATTCTAAACGCTCATCCCAATATCCACGGATATGAGTATATCCTTTGATACGTTGCCATAAAATTTTTACTTCGGAATATCGACCTTGTGAAATGCACCATTCCAATACTGCTTGCAGATTTTCCCATTCGGGTTCTAAATATTCATAGCTCAAATGCCATTCTTTCGAGTCTTTATCCCCAAATGATTCGGAAAATTTCAAGTACCAGTTAATCCAACGCTTTTGTAATTGTTGTTCAAATTCGGGATTTTCAACTAATTGAGCCCAAGCATATTCACGGGTCAAGGCTGTTAAACTATAACGTCCTTGCTGTTGATAAATCAAGGAAAGTTGCTGTAACTTTACCAATCCTTGAGATATGATAATCGGGTCTGGTTTTTCCAAAGCGATACTAGTAATGGTTTCTTTGGTTACTGGTTTGACAAAAAGAGTCAGTGCCATTAACAGATAATAAGGAGGTGAATTTTTTAACGGATTTACTGAAGTGGTAAAGCAAAAACGGGCAATATCGCCTTGAGGATGTTTAATTAATACCAATACATCTGCAAATAAGTAACCAGATGCCATCTGTCCGATAGCGTAAATCATCGCTGCTGGTACTCCACTTACCGCTTCGTAAAGTTGCTGTGATTCTGTGGTAGTTAAGTTAACTCCTTTTTCTTTGGCTTCCTGTTGAATCAGTCGCAAACTATGTTCTTGAGGTAGACAAGTTAGACGAATCGGCACAAATAATATTTGTTCGCGAGTAGTAATAATTACTTTAACTGTTGGTGGTAAGTCGTAGAGAAAGGACAAAACTTCCTGCTTGTCTTCAATGGTTTCTAAATTGTCAACAATTAATAAAGTTTTAATTTCCGAGAGCTTGTCACGAATTACCTCGATTTGTTCTTGCAAAGATATATGATTAATTTCTGAAAATTCTAAAACTTTCTGAATTTCTCGACAGATATCCCGTAAAGTCCGCTGATAAACTAATCGGGGTAAAAATCCCATGGAAGTCAAATGATTTTGTTTGGCGGAGGTAAAAATTATCGCTTCAAAGTCAGGCAAATTGAAGATATATTTAGGTGAATTTTTGTGTAAACAACGGTAAGCTACTTCTACTACTAAAGTAGTTTTACCTACTCCACCAATCCCATCTACACTAATTAAATGAGCAGAATGTCCGTAATCTAACAATTCTATCAATCGAGCAATTTCGCGATCGCGTCCGATAAAAGTTGTATATTCCCGTGCTGGTAAGTTTTGTTTAATTTGAGATGGTTGGCTTTCTAGCAAATTAGAATTCACAGTCTCCGGTTGCTGTCTATTGTCTGGTAAGTTTTCGCAGTTATCTATTTTATTAGCTTTAAATTGCTCCCACTGGCTCGATAGAAAAATTCGCAGACGGTTCTCTTTACCTCTACTACTACCGCTAACATTGAACTTTTTATAAACTTGACCCATTCTTTTCAGACAAGCATCCGCAGAAGTACTTAATTCGGAGGCTATTTCTTCGTAGCTTTGACCATTTCCCATCCGCATCAAAAAAACCTCCTCTTGTTCCTGAGAAAGTTCATGTTTGTGAGCCATTTCAGTCAAAAAATTAATTGGGAACATTTTTGCTCAAAATTATGTTATCTGAATATATTCTACCTTTTTATTTCTAGTTTACGTGGTGTTCGGAGTTATTCGGAGTTTAAAGAGATAATGAAGGTTCTAGATAATACATCGCCATCTAATCTTTATCGGTTAGTATGCAAATAACAGTAGAACCTAGAAGTTAGCAAGTCTTTTGAGAAACCTATTACTCGATCAAACCAAAAATGCCGGGTGGGGTAAGGGAGTAGGGAGTAGTAAATTGCATAAACCTCAAGCAAAGCTGGCTTGGTGGACTACTATGTTCTATTGGCAATTAATAGTTTTGAATTCGGAATATGTAATGGCTTCACTATTATTTTGTGATTTAAAATACAAGTAATTGGATGCTATATCTAAAGGATGCAAGCAATAGAAATAGTAATGATTTTGTCTTATTGTATTTTATTGTTGTGATGAATTTACGCAACAACATTTCATGAAAATATAAAATATGTTGCGTAAATTGCGGAATCTTGGTTTTTCATACTGCATTCTATTTTAGCTGAAGCGTTTCAAGTATTAATTGAATAGCCAACATATACTGGATTTCCATAAATAAAGAACGATTCGCTAAGACCTGAGAAATCGAGCGAATCGTTCAGCCAACCTAGTTTATAAGGATTGACATAACTATGATAATTAATGGTGGACCAAAAAGCGATAATTTGATTGGTACCGATGATGCAGATTTTATCTTTGGTAAAGGTGGTAATGATACCCTCAAAGGTGGAAAAGGGAATGACAGTATAGAAGGTGGTCAAGGTAATGACCTACTTGAGGGTGGTGAGGGTAGAGATATTCTTAATGGTGGTCAAGGTAATGATACCCTCAAAGGTGGTAAGGGTGATGACCTACTTGAGGGTGGTAAGGGTGATGATGTTCTAGATGGTGGTGAGGGTGATGATATCCTCCAGGGTGGAGAAGGTAAAGACACCTTAGATGGTGGAAAGGGTAATGATACCCTCGACGGTGGAAAGGGTAAAGATATTCTTAAAGGTAGTCAGGGTAACGATGTTCTAGATGGTGGGAAAGGTGACGATACAGCAGATTACAGTGACCTCAGCGAAGCGATTACTCTTGAAGCTGTTGGTATCGTTAACAAAGGTAGTTTAGGTACAGACCAGATTTTAAATATCGAAACTATCGTTGGTGCAACCGGAAAGGCTAATACAATAGATGGTTCCACTGGTACGAGTGGAGTTACATCTTTCGATGTTGATTTGTCACAAAATAGATTAACCGTTCAAAATATTCCTGGTTTGGGTAATGTAACTTTCAGTGTCAAGAACTTTGTCAATGTCACTGGTACGAATCAAGATGACAGGATTATCGGCAATGCTGAAAATAATATCCTGATTGGTGGTGGTGGTAACGACTTTTTTGGTGGTAGCGCTGGTAATGACATCATCAACGGTGACAACGGTGGTAATGATACTGTTGATTACACTGGTTTAGGTCAAGCAATTACCCTTTTACCTACCGGAATAGTAGAAAAAGATGGTGGTTTAGGTACAGATGAACTTGTCAGAGTCGAGACAATTATCGGTGATGCAGGTTTCTCTAATACTATTGATGCTTCGAGTGCAGCAAGCCCAGTTTCGATAAATGTGGATTTATCTGCACAAAGTTTACAGGTGAATAACATTCCTGGAGTTGGTAATCTCAATCGTACCGTTGTTAACTTTGTCAATGTTATCGGTACCACTCAAAATGACAAGATTAGCGGAAACGCTGAAGATAATATTATCAATGGTGTTGACGGACAAGACATCTTAGCAGGAGGAGCCGGAAAAGATATATTTGTCTTAGGAGAAAACGGTAATATTTTCTATAGCGATGCTGGTTTTGGTGACATTGCAAGCATAGAAGACTTTCTATCCGGTGAAGATAAAATTCAACTAACTGGTAGCCTGAGTGACTATTCTTTCTTCAATCTAGGCTCAACAAACTTCATTGCTTTAGATGATGGTGATGGAGTATTTACTGGAATTGACGATATTATTGCATCTGTAAATGCTAGCTTTGATACTACTAGCGACTTTATTTTTGCATAATTCATCCACTCCCAATTTAATTAAATAGAAGTCGGGTTTTTAGGTTAAATACCTGTCAGAAAAGACAATCATTGTAAAAACCCGACTTTTCACCCCACGGAAAATAAAGTTTTCCTTCACGTTTTAAAAATAAGACGGGTATTTCTGATAAGTATACGGGGCAATAGTTTCAGTCTTCAAAAGATAATCGAATTCACGTTAAATAAAAAGCAAATAGCACTAAGTCATGAGAACAAATATCTTTTGGCTTAGTGCTGTTTCTTTTTTAAGATTATTAGACATCTGGTGGAAATTAATTATGCGTCATCCAGAAACCTTGTAGAGACGCGAAATTTCGCGTCTCTACATTCTTTTTCGGAGATGTCTATTGTCATCAGGGGAGACTGATATTTATACTTAATTCAGAGTTTTTCTGAAATTTGTAATTTTACAGACTTGTATCCGAAGATGTCTAATACATATTTATACACAAACGCCAGAGATTTTACCTAAATATTAATGGGAGTTATTCAGAGTTAAAAAGAAATTTACTATAAGTTAGTTTATATACTCGTATTATTTAAACTACTGAGTTAATATTCTAAACACTCGGAATAAAACATTTAAGGAAAATATATTACCTAAATATTTTTTATTCCGAATAACTTTTCATTGTAGTTATATACCTGAGCAATATTATGCGACAGTTTCTCAAATCCGCTGTAAAAGTTTCTGCTGTATCCGCAATTGCTTGTGCTTTGAGTTTCGTATCTACATTGCCTGCAAACGCTCAATCTGAAAAAGGTTTGCAAGGAAGTTACGTTGGTGGTAGTTTCCAAACTGGAAATGGAGTAACTGGGCTTAACATTTACGGACGATATGACATCCGTCAGTTACCAATCTCCGTGAGAGGTAGTGTAAGCATAATAGATGTTAGTGATGATACTGTTACTCAATTTGCACCAGCAGTTACTTATGATTTACCTATCGGTAAGAAAGCAAATGCTTACGCTGGTGCTGGTTTGGTTTTCGGTGAAGGTGATTCTACAGCATTTCTGAATGCTGGTGCAGAAACAGAAATTGTCAAAAATGTAGTGGTTTTCGGTGATTTAAATGCTCCTTTAGATGATAATGTCGATCCAACTTTCAGTATTGGACTCGGCTATCGTTTCTAAATGGACTTTGCTTTAAGAGCAAGGCTATTAGTGTGTTCCAACAATCAAATAAGGTAAAACATAAATAATTACGCGGGGAAGAGCTTAAACTTTTCTCCGCGTTTTTGAGTTTAAAGGAAATTAAAGGAGCTTTTAAGAGCTTTTATGAAATTAAAGATTGAATGTGTTTTATATAGCTAGTCACCGCGCATTTACGGAGTTATAGTGTAAAATAAACAGAGTCTAAGAGAGGATGTAAATAATGTCGCCTAAAATATTGTTAATTGATAGTTACGAGATATTTTTGAGTGGCACAATCAAGTTATTAAGTTTTTGTTATCCTGATGCTGTAATTAATACTGCTACAACTGTAGAAAGTGCTTTACATCAAGTTGCGATGTTTCAACCAGAATTAGTGATTACAGATATTTGCGTTGCACAAAATGTTGGAGAAGCAGCCCGAATTAATCATGGGATACAACTACTTAAGAAGTTATTAATTAACTATCCTGAAATTAATATTCTCGTGCAAAGTAGCTATATCAAGACTTTAGTAAGGATAAAGTCAGAAATTGATCTTCATCCATCGGGATTTGTAGTTGCTGATAAATCACTTTCATCTCAGGAAACATTAGATAGAGTAAATTGGGCTTTACAGAAATTGACTCATACAAAGGATATTAAAGGAATTAATTCTGAATTAGAGTTAAAACCAGAATGGTTAAGGCTGCTTAATCTAGCATTTGAAGAAGGATTCCAAGATAAAGCAATTGCTGCACATATCTGTGTATCTGAGCGGATGGTACGTCACTATTGGTATAAACTACAGGAAGTTTTAAATATTAATGTTGAAGAACTAAAACATCAAGGAAAAAATCTTCGAGTCATAACTCATATTCGAGCTAGAGAAGAAGGTTGGATTGATTAATATTTCGCAAATTTTGCTGTAGCCCAAAGCAAAGACATAGATAGAGATGAACCGCACTCTACGGGTAAAAGGTAATTTTAGAGTAGGGAGGTAGTATGATCAAAGGCTACAATAAACACCTAAATTATTAAATAATTTTCGTATAAATTTTACATGATACCGAGATATTAAAAAAAATTCTACAGGTGAGTTTAAATAATCGTAGTGATTTGAATTGATTTTGACTGTATTAAGATTTGTACTCAACAGTTCGAGATGAAAATGAATAGATTATCGGTAAAGGTTGTCATATTTGGATTAGGAGTAATGACCTATATTCCAAAAGTTGACGCAACAATTGCCCTTTCTCCTAAGCAATTATTTGCAACACCATTACAAGCAGAAATTTTATCGCTTTTAACCGAAGTTGATTCTGGTATTTCCGCGATTGCAACTTCTGGATGGAAAAAGTTTTATTCCAATGAAGGTAATTTTTCCATTTTTGTACCTGATACATCTGTAACTAATTTAAATTCTCAAAGTGAAGAATATTCGATCAGTATTTATTATGCGGATACTAAGAAAAGTTCCTATATAGTTGGTTATGTTGATTATAAAATAGATTTAAATAAGTTACCGTTGAGCGAAGTTTATGATAATTTCTTAAAAGAATTTTTAGGGAATGAAGTAAAGTTATTGAAACAGCAAAATATTCAATTAGGTCAATATTCGGGTATCGAAGCAGAATATCGAAATGAAAATCAAGATATAATTGCGAATATTCGTTTATTTTTAGTTGGGAAAAGGCTGTATGTGCTTGATGTTTCTAACTCTAAGTCTGGAGATGCGACACAATTTTTTAATTCTTTTAAGTTAGAAAATAAGATAAAAGATAATCCAACTAAAATTGCTATAAAAATGTTTCTGTAGACCTAGAAGTCGGGTTTCTTTTAGAAACCCGACTTCTCTACTCTGATAGTTATTCTTTTACTTCCTGGGTAGTTCTAACTATTTTGGTTAATAAATCTCTGGGGATGAATCTGACACTTTCAGCTAGTATTCTATTTTGTAATCCAGGAATAACAGTAGTTTTGTTTGCCATTAAACCACGATAGCCAATTTCTGCTACAGTTTGAGCATCCATCATATTCTTACTTTTGACTAACTTCGAGTCCGACATTCCAGTTCTGTGGTGAAAAGCAGATGCTGTTGGACCAGGACAAAGAACTGTTACAGTCACACCCGTACCCTCTAATTCATTGGCGATCGCCTGAGAAAATGAAAAGATATATGCTTTAGTTGCAAAGTATACCGCCATTAAGGGTCCCGGTTGAAAAGCAGCGGTAGAAGCAACATTTAATATTTTTCCTTTACCTTGCTTTACCATCTGTTTGAGAAACAATTTGGTTAAATGTGTAAGAGATACCATGTTAACCTGCATCATTTCTAATTCAGCATTCAAATCTGTTTCGTTAAATAATCCATAATTACCAAATCCAGCATTATTTACTAGTACATCAATTTTGATTGATGACTGATTAACTTCTGTAAAAATTTCTTTTGCTGCCAAAGGAACTGATAAATCTTTCACAATAGTTTTGACTGAAATACCGAATTTATTGGGTAATTCATCTGCTATTTTGGAAAGCGTTTGTTGATTTCTATCTACCAATACAAGATTATATTGATTTTGAGCAAATATCTGCATTAGTTCATAGCCAATTCCACTAGCTGCTCCAGTAATTAAAGCAGTTTCTCTATGCTGTATTTCAAAGTCAGAGTTCATCTTATGGTTCTTAATTAATAATTATTTTCGTTGATTTTGCTCAAAATATTAATATTAAATTATTAATTTTATGGCAAAATATTATACTACCGATGTAAAATTTCAATCTTTTGTAAGAATCATGTTTCAGGATTCTATTTAAAAAAACAATCTTTACTAGATAACAGTAGATAATTTGTGTACTCAAAAGCTTCCCCTAATCAACTTAGTTTCATTTGTTTTTTTGCTGTATTATAACCATCTAAGACTGTCATTGATAAATCCAGTAAAATGTAAATGAAAAAATCAGAAAAGTAAGTCTATTTATTAGGTCTGCTGTAATGTATGATAAGTTCTATTTTTAAAGTAGACTGTATAGTATGATAGAGTTATTTTTTTGAGAAATTGTAAGATGTTACAAATTATAATTAAAGAAAGAAATCCGGCGGTTTAAACCGCTACTACACAAGCAAAGTCCACCTGCGTGGACTTAGTTAATTCATAACCCGCCTTAGTTCGGGTGCCGGTTTGTGTAGCCAGGTAAATACTTTTAAAACATCTTCTACGCTCGACTTCTATTTTCTATCACTCTAGAAATTTGAGATATTCACAAACCCGGTAGTTTTTAAAAACCGGGCTGTGGGTAAAATAAATTGTTTTTATATGCAAAAGAAATCAACTAAATAGGAATAAACCCGGTTTTTTTGATTAATTCTTTACCTTCATCTGTTTTTAGGAGATTTGCATAAGCTAACCCTGCTTGTTCTGCAATTGGTTCTTTTCTTAAATCTGGTTCTTTACTTGTTAAATCTGTATGTTTGTAAATCACGTAAATTTTGCGAGTTAAATATCTAGGATAATTATTTTTCAACTCTTCTATATTTATTTGGTTAGAATTATTTCGTTTTTTCTCTTCTTTACATTTATCAGCAGGAATAATTGGTTCTTGGTAAAGAGAAGCAAAATTATTTGATGTTTCTCCTATGGGTAATGCTTTAACACTACATTGTGGTATTACTTCTGGTGCGGATGCATAATAAATACCACCTAGATTTTTCTCTACTTGTCGTAAACCATCTGTTGTCTCGTTAACAAGCTGGATATTTTTACCAAGTTGTTCATTCCCTAAAATTTCATTCACAAAAAATTCAGGTGTACCTCCTCTACTTGGATTGCGGGAATAAGCTATGATTGGTAAATCTGGTCCTCCAAGTTCTTTCCAATTAGTAATTTTGCCGGTATAAATATCTTTGAGATTGGGAATAGTTAAACCTCTGATCTGAAGTTGGTGATTAACTGCGATCGCGATTCCATCTATCGCTACCGCTATATTCCGCAATTCAAAATTGTCTTGTTTTGATTTTGTTTCTGCTTCTGTCAAATGTCGAGAAGACAAGGAAAAATCCAGCTTTCCAGATACAAGTTTATCATTTAACAATATGTTTATACCTTCTCCAGAACCGATAGCACCTTGATGAGTTAATTTAAAATTGGCATGGGTTTTACGAATTTCTGGTTCTATAAGTTGCCGAAATGCTTCAGCAGTAGTGCTACCTCCATAACGAAATGTTCCAGAAGGAACTTTTACTGAACTAAATGTTGTTCCTGTTATTGGTTGTGGTTGTTGTTGTTTTGAAAATAAATTCCCAGCTAAAATAGCTATACCACCGATAACTAAACCAATTAAACCTGTTAATATTAATGGTTTGATATTTGGCTTTTCTTTTTTATCAGATTGTAAATTACTTAAATTATTTTTATTTAAATTATTTTTATTTAAATTATCGGAATTATCTGCTTTTTCTTGATTAATAACTTTAGCTGGATTCAGTGATTCCCAAGTTAAGGATTTTAAGTTAGATGCCACACAAATTGTCGGTAGCCAAATTGCACCAGGATAATCTAAATTGAAATGTTCTAGACGTTTGCGGGCTTTATTTAAAGCTTTGGAAAGAGATTGATTGCGGGTAAATTCTGCAAAAAAGTATTTTAAAAATTCTATTGCTACTTTATCGGGTACAGGTTCACGCATTACAATACATCGGGGTAGATACAACTCTGCGAGTTGATTCGCTAAACCCAAACCATCGCAGGAATTAAAAATTGCTAACTGCAACCCTCGATCAATAGCTTGTTTTAAAGCTTCTTTGAATTCTTCAATACTCAAACTATCATTATCATTGAGTTCAATCCACCCAATACAGCCATCTTCTCGACTTCCACTGTGTCCCGTAAAAATAAAAATATGATATCCTTGTTCATCCCACAAGGCATTACATAATTCTTGACGATTGGGTTGCATTAAACAAATAACTTCTGCACCATGTTTTTCTAACTCTTTGATGACTTCCAAATCATCTTTCGTATTAATACCATCGCTTCTACCAACCGTAACTAAGACTCTAATTTTTGAACTTGTTGGCAGTACATCATTTGTCTTTCTAGATGTACTTTTACCAGCATTTAAAGCAATTTCAACTTGCGGATAGTGTTCCTCAAATAAATTCCACTCTTGCCAAGGAAGACGACGTAAATTAACATCTTTAGCATCAATTATGACGCGAACTTCTTCATTTGTATGATGAAGAAGTTGGGCGATCGCAATTAATCTATCCCGCACGGGAAGCCATCTGCTATCACCGGAATTAAGCCATTGATTGAGACTTTCTTTAACCGATTTTACACAATCAGTACTGGAATATTTTGTCATCGTTTTGGGAGTAATACGCATCCCCGGTGATGGTGCAATATAAGAACGCACTGCATCAATTTGACGATAAGCTAATTGCCAATTATTAAAAGATGATTCCAATTCTGCTGGAAGTGCAGGTAAAAATCCTTCGGCTTCAATGTTTAATTGCTGCGCGGTTAAATCTACTTGAAATCCTTGTTTACTTTCCCGAATTTTTACTTTGATAATCGCCATAATTTTTACCTATTATTCGATGCATTTACACAACAAACTCTTCGGTAATAGTTGTTTCTCCTAACTTAAATTCTACGCTAAATTTTTCTTCATGTTGACAGCTAAATTCAAGCTGTATCCAATCATTAGCAGTTTCTGCTTGAGTTTTCATACAAGCATTTCCCGATTCATCCAAAATAGTCAGTTGCAAATTTTGAGGTAAATGAACGGCATTCTCTGCTGGATAAACCCGCAAACGAATATCAAAAAAATCACTATTTGTTGGCGTTAATTCCATTAATGAAACTATCTGTTTCCCAAGATTAATTACTTTAGCGCGACTAATAGAATTTGTTTGAGAATCTGTATTTTGACGGGTAATAGTCGCAGAATTCCGGAAATTACCAGCTAAGACTAACTCCGGAGATTGCCAATCTTGATTAAATATTCCTTCCAACCATTGACATAAATTTACCAGATTTTTGCGTTGATTTATAGTGTCAATTAAGACAGTTAAGGAATGCAATCGACTAACTTCAATTATTTCCGACTGTCCAATGATTGCTGCTGGAACAAATCCTAATATTTCCACAAAATCTAATTGTTTTGTGAGCCTAACCGCAACATAACCAATTCTTTCTTGGGTTACTTCTTGGGGTAGAATTACAGCATTTTCACCTGGTAATATCGGACGACATTCTATTCTGCCAACATTGGGTAACATTAAATCGGCAATATCAAAAAATGTCCTGATGCTCCAATTCCAACTATCGCTTTGATGCAAAGCTGTTTCTATATTTAGCCATTTCAAATAATTATGAACAGCATAAACTGCTAAAGTATTTAAATAGACTTGTTTGCCCTTTTCTAGAGAATCTTGTTCCCCAGCGAATTTTTCTGCATAACGATGAGCATCTTTCCCCAAAGGAACCCGTAAATAATTTGGTTGCGTGCTGTTCATTAATCAATCCTTAAATTTACACCAATTTCTTTAAGTAAAGGTAAGCATTTTTTTTTCCAATGAGAATATAGAGTTTGATTGCTTACATTAAATTCTCTGGCAATATCGGCAATTTTATGAGACGGATTTGCGAGCAATAACCGTTTTGCTAACAATTGACAGTGACAATCTGTATTGACTCTGGTAAAACAGCGTCTCAACTGCTGGTTTTCGTCTTTTTCGATAAACTGGATGATTCTTTTTCCCCAAGTTTCGCGATCGCGCTGTTGAATTTCGGCAATTTTGATATCGAGCAGGTCTAAAGTTATACTAGAAAACTGTGGATCTGGAAGCATATCCAATCCGGTTACTTCTTTACCTTCATCCTTCCCTATTGGTTTATCTAAACTAATTGTATAATTACCGTCGGCAATAAATAAATCTTTAACTCGCCATTTCAGATAACCGTTAATCCATTTAACTAAACTGTTTTGTAAAGGTTGATCGGGATTTAGTTGAAATTTATCAATATTCCGACAAAACCATTCCCATGTTTGATTTAATGCTTCTAAATAATCTGGATGGTAAGATTTATAGATACCAGGAAGTTGTTGAACAATTATCAGCAAGTTATTTAAAGCTTTTTGCCTTTGTGGGGTACCTTCTTCATAACAACACACTTCCTGAATAAGTTTCTCAAGTCGTTCATCCACTCCTATTTACTCCCAAATCTTTTATTAATTAAAAAGCTTGCTTTCACTGCTGTATCCTACCTGAAATATCGATAAATCAATTGTTGTATAAATTACTTAGATAGTTCAGTTTTAAGTAGTTTTTTGATGAAAAATTGTATTATATATACTAATATTTTTTTGTTTAGGAATGGTTAATGTAAGGTTAAGCGTGCTACGATTAATCGTAAAGGTGCAAATATAACGTAATTACAGAAATCGGGTTTTTCGCAGCTTCTGTTCGTAACACCCGCTTTCACAGTAATAAAAACCCGACATATACCCCTAAAACTGTTATAAATTAAGAATTATCAACCACCTGTTCACTCATCCCTAGTTCCAACAAATCCAATAAACCATCAACATCAGAATTAAGTTGTGTAAAACAAACAGATGGTGAAATTTCTGGTTCAAAATAAATTAACTTAATCTGTTCTTTGCCGATAGCTATCATTAAAACTTCTGTTTCAGGTTTATAATTATCTATCAAACCCAAAAGTTCTTGTAGCTTATTATCAACATTATTGTTAAATTTCTGAATTGCTTCTGAGGGACAATATACAAAATGCGGCTTCGGTTGTAAATCAATACCAAGAGTACCTTTACTATGACCATTTTCCTGCCAAAGTCCCCAGGAAAGTGCTGCTAATTCCTGTTGATGTGCTTTGACAAATTTATCTAACCTGTGCAACCATTTGGGTTGGGGTATATCGGCTTGAGCGCTACCAAACATCATCACATTTCTAAATAACTAATTATAGCAAGGAATAGGGAGCAGGGAATAGATAACAAAAAATAAATCTCTTCTTTTGTTATTACTTTGTGTTCTCTGCGTCTCTGCGGTTATTTAATAAATAATCTTCACCTGATAAACTAATAGCTTGCGGTTTGATATATACTTTGAACCGAATCAGTAAAAATGTCATGGGAATACTCAATATAAAACCAATTACAATCAAAAACATCCAGATAAAATACCAGACAAAAAATTCTTCAAATCCTGCAATTTTGTAAAAGAAGCGATTATTTGCGATTAATTCTGGAGTTGATTTGTTGTCGTAAAACTTAAACAAGAATTCGTAATATGGATAATGGTCATTACTAACTTGTCCGCCATTTGCTGCTATAAATAATAATGACTGGTTCTGATTATCTTCAGCTTCAACAACTATACCTTCAAGCCGCTTACCATCACCTTTTGAGATTAAATCGCCGCTATCTTTATCCGAAAGTAATTCACCGTTGTATCCCGCTTCTCCTTGATATAAAATTCTAGTTTCTTCCAAATAATTATATAAAGAATTTAATTTATCGGGAGAAATATAAGGAGTTTTTTTAGGCAACTTTCCTTGTTTATTTAAAGATAAAAGAATCCGAGTATTATCGCAATATTCTGTATTGCATTTTCCCGTACCGCAATTACTTTGAGGATTTTCAATACCCGATTGTATTTCTTCTATACAGGAATTTGAAGTATCAATTTTAAAAATTCTGCTCCCATCATTTCTTTTAATGCTAGAAACGGGAGTAATTGAACGAATTTTATCAAATTCTTCAACTTTATTAGGTAATTCCGGAGGATTGAAATAATATCCCCAATAATACTTAGAAATAGAGATAGAAGCTAAAAATCCAACGAAAATACTACTACCAAAAGTAAGTAAAAAGGTTACTATAATCCAAAATGATTTGGGATGATTATTATTCTTCATCAGTAGAAATAACTATTTAATTCAAAACACTGTTATAACTACTAATAGTGTTTCTATCAAGTTGGATTATCTCCGGAAAAAATTATCAGTTATCGCGGAGCATAATGTACCATCATGGCTACTAACTGTAAACTGATTTTAAACCAGACTGTACGCGCCATAAACTTGCATAAATTCCGTTATGTTCTAATAATTCTTCGTGAGTTCCAGATTCTACGATTTCACCGTATTCTACAACATATATGCGGTCTGCATTGCGAATTGTGGATAAACGATGGGCGATCGCAATAGTTGTCCTATCGACGGTAATTCGTTCTAAAGAGCGAGCGATAGCGGCTTCTGTCTCATTATCTACCGCTGAGGTGGCTTCGTCTAAGATTAATATGGGGGGATTTTTCAATATTGCTCTGGCGATCGCAATTCGTTGTCTTTGTCCCCCGGATAATTTTTGTCCGCGTTCACCGACAATTGTTTGATAACCTTGGGGTAGTTGCATGATAAATTCGTGAGCTTCAGAAACTTTAGCCGCTGTGATAATTTCTTTATCGTTAGCGTTGAAGGTTCCGTAAGCAATATTTTCGGCTACCGTACCATGAAACAAAAATACATCTTGACTGACTAAGCCGATACAGCGACGTAAATCTTGAAGATTGATATCTTGTAAATTAATATTATCTAAAGTAATTGTTCCGGAAGTTATTTCATAAAATCGTAGCAATAATTTAACTAAAGTGCTTTTACCAGAACCTGTAGAGCCGACAATAGCAATAGTTGTTCCTGCGGGTATTTTCAAAGATAAATTTTTAATTACCGGCTGCCTATCTTTATAAGCAAAGGTAACATGATTAAATGCAATTTCACCGCGTACTTTTTCAATGGGTAAATCGACATCTCCTGGATAAATTGTAATTTTAGTATCCAACAAATTCATCACGCGATTAGTAGAAGCCATTGCCCGTTGATATAAATCAAAAGTTTGTCCTAATCTAGTTAAAGGCCAAAGTAACCGTTGAGTTAAAAAGACTAAAACGCTGTAAGTTCCTACAGTCATATTACCGTTAACTGCCGACATTCCGCCGAATAGTAACAGCGATGTAAACCCGATTAAAATTAACATTCTAATTAAAGGTACAAAAGCAGCAGAAAGTTTAATTGCTTGACGATTACTGCGACGGTAAGCATCACTATCTGATGCTAAACGTTGGCTTTCGTAATCTTCGGCAGTAAAACTTTTAATAGTAGTAATACCGCTTAAATTATTAGATAAACGAGAATTAAGAAAACTCAACTTTTCGCGGACATCAGCGTAACGGGGTTCGAGCAAATCTTGGAAAGCAAAGGTTCCCCAGAGAATAAACGGAATCGGCAAAATCGTCATCCAAGCGACATTTGGAGCTAAAATAAAGAATGCGCCGCCAAGAATTATAATAGTCGTGGCAGTTTGCAATATATCATTAGCTCCCACATCTAAAAAACGCTCCAATTGGTTGATATCATCGCTGAGGATAGACATTAAACCTCCGGTACTACGTTCTTCAAAGTAAGCTAATTCCAAATTTTGTAAATGCTTATAGGCATCCAAACGCAAATCATGCTGAATACTCTGGGCTAAATTACGCCATAAAGTTTCCAAAGCGTACTCAAAAATTGACTCCAGTACCCAAATAACCACCGTGAGGAAAGAAAGTATTAAAAATTGCCAAAAAATATCTGTGATTCCCCAACTGGCAATGGTAGAATTTTCCTGTTTGACAACAACATCAACAGCAAAACCGATTAACACTGGAGGTGCCAAGTCAAATAACTTATTGAGAATAGAACAAACCACCGCCAGCCGGATTTTTTTGCGATAATCTTGTCCGTAGTCAAGCAAGCGTTTCAACGGATGCGCTGAATTCCGAAGCTGTTTTTGCGAGCGACTGGATTTAAGTACTTGAGCCACAATATGAGGGTAAATGCGTGAAATTTATTTTATCACGTTTGTGATAGTTTAAGTATCCCTGAAATCAATTGATAGATAATTGATTTGTAGATTAAATTTGACCGAAATAATTCATCATATAAAAGGAGCATTAAATTGAAAAGTCAACAATTAGGCAGTTGGCAATCCGCAGTTGCAGGAATTTTGGTAGCAATAGTTGTTGTTTTTAGCCTAAATTCATTTGTAATTATTAATCCCGGCCAAGCCGGAGTTTTGAGTATATTAGGAAAAGCTCAAGATGGTGCTTTACTCGAAGGTATTCATTTCAAACCACCAGTAATTTCTAATGTAGATGTATATGATGTCACAATCCAAAAATACGAAATACCCGCCCAAAGTTCTACCAAAGATTTGCAGGAATTAACGGCAAAATTTGCAATTAACTTTCGTATAGATTCCATAGAAGTTGTTGATATTAGAAGAAAACAGGGAAGTTTAGAAAATATCGTCTCGAAAATTATTGCCCCGCAAACTCAGGAATCTTTCAAAGTTGCAGCAGCAAGAAGAACTGTAGAAGAAGCAATTACCAAAAGAGACGAGTTGAAAAATGACTTTGATAATGCCCTAGGGCAGCGTTTGGAAAAATATGGAATAATTGTCTTAGATACCAGCGTCATTGACTTAACTTTTTCCCCCGAATTTGCCAAAGCTGTTGAAGAAAAGCAAATTGCTGAACAGCGTTCCCAAAGAGCGGTTTATGTAGCAGCAGAAGCTGAACAAGAAGCATTTGCGGATATTAATCGTGCTAGAGGTAGAGCAGAAGCACAAAAACTATTAGCTGAAACTTTAAAAGCTCAAGGTGGACAATTAGTGTTACAAAAAGAAGCTATTGAAGCCTGGAAAAGTGGAGGTGCTCAAATGCCGAAAGTTTTAGTCATGGGGAATGAGTCCAAAGGTGGTGTGCCATTTTTGTTTAATTTAAGTAACATACAAGATTAATCCCACTGTAGATTTTTGGTAGAGTATAGGCTCTACATCATACGAAGTAAAAACCTAGTAGATTCTTTTTTAGGCTTATGACAAGCAAACCCCAAACCCAAATCACGGTTGAAGAAGCCAAGAAAATCTTGAGCAAATACGACTTCGTTGATATTGCAGCAAAACTAAAGCCATCGGAAAAAATTTTAGTCCGTCGAGCTTTGACTTTACTTGCAAGCCTCTGCGATTATCAAATATTAGGTATTTCTGCTGATACTACTGAACAAGGAATCAAAGCAATGGAAAGTTATTCTCAAGCTTTGGGATATCAGCCTCCGAGTAATTTACCGTTAATTGATGGTCCAGTTTATATCAAGTTAAATGGTAAAAATGGATTGTGTTACATTGATTCCTATTTGGGACATCATCGTGGGGTTTTAGTTTCTTGTCAGTCTTCTTCGGAAGGTGGAATGAATCATATGTACGGACATTTACCTTTGGATTTATTTGATTAAATGATATTGGTAATTGGGCATGGCAAATTCAGGTGTATTGTTGTTTATAATTTAATTGCACCTTGAAATTTAAAATAGCCGTAACGCACGATTTTTAATCGGTGTATTACGGCTTTTAATATGATTTTTTAAGCAGTAGGCACTCAACATGAATTTTTTTTTCATCGCCATGAATGTAAGGGTTTTTCTCACTACTCACTACTCACTTACAAGTCAATAAGTGTTTATGATGATTATCTTGTCGAATAGATATTTAACCTCAAAATCCGACTTTTGATTGTTGTTAATTAAAGTTATAACTCATTCTAAAAAATCTAAAATCTAAAATCCTATGGGTGTTATTACATTACAATCTGTCAAAAAAGATTTTGGCATCAAAGAAATTCTTAAAGATGCTACTTTTAGCTTGGATGCTGACGAGAAAGTCGGCTTAATTGGTACTAACGGTTCTGGTAAATCTACATTATTAAAAATGATTGCTGGAATGGAACCAATTGATGGTGGTGAGATTATTGTCAATCCCGGTGCTAAGGTTATATATTTACCTCAGCAGCCAGATTTAGATGAAAGTCATACAGTTTTAGAACAGATATTTGCCGATAGTGGCGAACAAATGAAACTAGTGCGCGAATATGAAGAAATTTCTGATAAATTAGCTAAAAATCCCCAAGATAATCAATTGTTATCACGGTTGGGTGAAGTGACGCAACGGATGGATATGATTGGTGCTTGGGAAGTAGAAACCAATGCTAAAATAATTCTTTCCCAGTTAGGAATTACCGATTTTGATGCTGTCATTGGTACTTTATCTGGCGGTTATCGCAAGCGAATTGCTTTAGCGACAGCTTTGTTATCCGAACCAGATTTGTTATTAATGGATGAGCCGACAAACCATTTAGATGCTGATTCTGTGGAGTGGTTACAAAGTTATTTGAATCGTCGAAATGGCGCTCTTTTATTAATAACTCACGACCGTTATTTTTTGGATAAAGTTACAAATCGTATCATTGAAATTGACCGAGGCGACCTTTACACTTACTCTGGTAACTATTCATATTTCCTGGAAAAGAAAGCCGCAGCAGAAGAATCAGCAGCCAGCAGTCAGCGCAAGTTTAAAGGAGTACTGCGACGAGAATTAGAATGGTTAAAAAGAGGGCCAAAAGCCAGAAGTACCAAACAAAAAGCCAGAATAGATCGAATTAGAGAAATGCGAGGAACTGAGTTTAAACAAACTCAAGGAAAAGTTGATATCTCTACTGCTAGTCGTCGTATTGGCAAGAAAGTTATTGAAGTTAATAATATCTCGAAATCTTTTGATAACCGGATTTTATTTAAAGATTTTACCTACGAATTTAGCCCGGAAGATAGAGTGGGAATTATTGGTGAAAATGGTGCAGGTAAATCCACTTTAATCAATATTATCACTGGACGCGAACAACCGGATACGGGTGAAGTTGATATCGGGACTACGATTTATATTGGTTATTTTGACCAGCATTCAGAAGAATTGATTGGTGCTTCTAATGATTCACAACGAGTAATTGATTATATCAAACAAGAGGGAGCAGAATTTATTGAAACCGCCGATGGAACTAGAATTAGTGCTTCTCAAATGTTGGAAAGGTTTTTGTTTCCCCCGATTCAGCAATATGCACCAATTAATAAACTTTCAGGTGGTGAAAAACGGCGTTTATTTTTATTAAGAATTTTAATGAGTGCGCCGAATGTTTTAATCTTGGACGAGCCTACAAACGATTTAGATGTGCAAACTTTAGCGGTATTGGAAGATTACTTAGAAGACTTTAATGGTTGTGTAATCGTAGTATCCCACGACCGCTACTTTTTAGACCGTACTATTGACAAAATCTTTGCTTTTGAAGAAGGAAAAATTCGCGAATTTCCTGGTAATTATTCCGTTTATCTTGATTTTAAAAGAGCAGAAGAAGCCAAAGAAAAGCAATTACAAGCGGAGTTAGAGAAAGAAAAACCGAAATTCGATACGCAGAAAGTAGAAACTAAAGTTATAAAAGAAGATAATAAAAAGAAGCGTCGGTTATCGAATTGGGAAAAGAAAGAATTCGAGCAGTTAGAAGGGAAAATTGCTCAATTGGAAGATGAAAAAGTGAAAACAGAAATGGCTTTAACAAAGGCTGCGGGAAATTATGCGGAAGTTCAAAAGCTTTTTGAAAAGGTAGAGAATCTCAAGCAAGATATTGATAAAGCTACAGAAAGATGGATGGAATTAGCGGAAATTGATGAGTGAATTGGTAATTGGGTTTTTAGCAAGATGCTCGCATTAAACGCGAAATTATTGTAGAGACGTAGCAGTGCTACGTCTTCAGCAATTTGAAATCATCACTTTATATTTTGATTCAGCAGGACTATATAATTGATCTTTTACAACTTACACGAATAAAAATATGTAGGATGAAAACGAATTTTGAAATACTTTATTATTCAAGATTTCCAGATAAAACATAAATGATGACTAATTACCGTCAAATAAACTGGGATTGGATTAACAAACAGATTAAGTTAGCAAAAGAAGAATACTGGGGTTGTTTTGATTTTGGTAACTATGCTTTAACAGAAATACCCAACGAAATTTTTGAGATAGATTCTTTATGTGAATTAGACTTAAGCTATAATCTCTTGAAATATATTCCCACAAATATATTTCAATTAACTAATTTAAGCTATTTAATTTTAGACAATAACAAAATCGAAACTCTTCCCAAAAATTTAACTCAACTTAGTAATCTCTACGAACTTTACTTAGAAAAAAACGAATTAGAATCTATTCCTTCAGTTATTTTTCAACTGACAAATTTAACCAAGCTAGTTTTAAGCTTTAATCGAATAAATAAGCTTCCAGCAGATATATCTCAACTTAAAAATCTGGAATCACTTGATTTAAGAGGAAATCAATTAACAAAGCTACCAGAGCAGCTTTTTGAACTGACTAATCTAAAATATCTCTTTTTGGAAGATAATCAATTAGAAGAGATTTCTCATTCCATTTGTAAGCTGACTAATTTGGAAAAACTTACTTTATATAATAATCCAATCAAACAAATACCCAATTGTATCTCTCAGATAGTTGATTTAGGTAAATCGTTTTTTAATTAATAACACACTATTTATATTATGAGTAATTACGGTGAAATAGACTGGGATGAGTTTCAAAAAGATGTTAAACAAGCAAAAGAAGAGAATTGGAGTAGTTTTAGCTTACTTGGTCGTGGTTTAACAGAAATACCAGCCGAGATTTTTGAAATAGAATCCTTAAGTTTCTTAAATTTAAAATATAATCGCCTTAAAAACATCTCAACAAAAATATCCTGGCTAACTAATTTACGCTATTTAGAAATGGATTCTAATCAATTAGAAACTCTTCCTGAAAGTTTTGCGGAACTAACTAATTTAAAAGAACTTTATTTAACAAGGAACGAATTTACGTCTATTCCTTCAGCAATATTTAAACTTAAAAATTTAACTGACTTGGATTTGAGCTTTAATGAGATACACGAGCTTCCAAAAGATATATCTCAACTTAAAAAATTAGAAACACTTGGTTTAGCCGATAATAAATTAAAAGAGCTACCAGAAGAACTTTTTGAACTGAGTAACTTGGAAGACTTATTCTTAGAAGATAATCAATTACAGGAAATTTCTAATTCTGTTTGCAAGTTGACTAATTTGGAATGTATCAATCTATATGAAAATCCTCTTATAACAATACCCGATTGTATCTCTAACATAACTGATTTAGATGAATCATTTTTTAATAAAGAATGACAATGTTAATGTCAATGTCAGTGTTATTGTTAATGTTTTTGTTAGGGTTTTAAGCCGTTTTTTCGATTAATTTGATTTATAGATATACCTGTCTAATAAATTATCTCTCTGTTAATATTTAAAACTAAATTACCGTGTTAGTATAGATAAAATTTTAAACTAATTTTAAATTTAGCTGAATATCAGGTAAGTTTATCATTTGTTTATTAATATTTTGCTGTTATTGATTGTAAGTAGAGAATATTGTTGTTTGTTAGTGATTGAATTACTAATTAGTTATTTTATGGGAATCAAAAAAAATCGACTCAGACTGAATTTATTGGGAATGACATTGATAAGTTTGTATTTGGTAATTGGTGTACCGAAACCAGCTTATGCAATGCATATTATGGAAGGTTTTCTACCATTTTATTGGGCTGCTTTTTGGTGGGTTGTCTCTTTACCTTTCATGATTTTAGGATTTATATCCTTAACTCGTATCACCAAAGAAAAACCTCAATTGAAGCTGCTTTTGGGTTTAGCTGGTGCTTTTGCTTTCGTACTTTCGGCTTTAAAAATTCCTTCGGTTACGGGTAGCGCTTCTCACCCCACGGGTACAGGGTTGGGTGCGGTGTTATTTGGTCCTTTAGCTATGTCAGTTTTGGGAACTTTGGTACTGCTGTTTCAAGCTTTATTACTGGCACACGGTGGCTTGACAACATTGGGAGCTAATGCATTCTCGATGGCGATCGCCGGACCTTTTGCAGCTTTTTGGATATATAAATTAACGATGAAGCTGTCTGGGAAACAAAGGTTAGCGATATTTTTAGCCGCAGCAATAGCCGATTTATTAACGTATATTATTACTTCTGGACAGCTTGCTTTGGCTTTTCCGGCAGAAGTTGGTGGTGTGATGGCTTCGTTTACAAAATTTGCCGGAATTTTTGCGATTACTCAAATTCCTTTAGCTATTAGTGAAGGTTTATTAACAGTATTAGTGTGGAATTGGCTGCAATCTTATAATCCACAGGAATTAGAATTATTGAATTTAATTAAGCAGGAATCTCATACAAATGAAACAATCAAGTCAGTCTAATAATGGATGGAATAATTGGCTGTTGGTATTAACAGTTGTTGCTTTAGCTGTTGCACCAATCATATTTTTACGTAATGCAGAATTTGGTGGTGCAGATGGAGAAGCTGAAGAAGCGATTACGGAAGTAAAGCCAGATTATAAACCTTGGTTTCAACCTGTATTTGAACCCCCCAGCGGTGAAATTGAAAGTTTATTATTTTCTTCTCAAGCTGCTTTAGGTGCGGGATTAATTGGTTATGCAATAGGTTTGTATCGGGGACGCAGTGAAAAGCAAAAACCTGAAGAATGAGCTTAAAACTTGATACTCTAGCATATACGAACAAACTCAGAGGATTACCACCAGAACACAAATTAATTTTCGCTTTGATAACTTTGTTAATTTCCCTATCTACCCATCCACCAATCCAAATTTTAATCGCTTTGTGGATGGGTATTTGGACGGTTGTTTATGCTAAAATTCCTGCTGGTATTTATTTCAAAATATTAGCTGTTGCTAGTTTTTTTTGGTTGACTAGTTTACCGGCTTTAATTATCAACGGTATTGCGATCAGCGATATTTTGAAAGTGCGAAATGATGCTTGGCAAGGTTTCACTTTAAGTTCTTACTATATATATATTAGTCGTAGTGGTTTCTATCAAGCAGTTAATATATTTACCAGAGCCTTTGCTTCTGTTTCTTGTTTATATTTTTTAATGTTAACTGTTCCGTTTACGGAAATATTGCAAACTCTACGTCGTTTGAAATTTCCTACACTGTTAATTGAATTATTATTATTAATGTATCGGTTTATTTTCATTTTGTGGAATACAGCCACCGATTTATCAATTGCTCAAAAATCTCGTCTTGGCTACCGTAATTTTCGCACAAGTATCAAAAGTTTGGCGCTATTAGTTGGACAACTTTTGAAGCTAACTTTGCAAAAATACAGTCAATTTTCTTTAGGATTAGAAGCACGGGTTATGAGCGGAGAATTTCGAGTTTATGCTCCCCGTCGCTATCATTCATCAAAGCGGTATATCAGCGAAGCAATTATCGGTTGGATAATTTTAATAGTATTAGAATGGTGGTTGAATGCAAGAATATTTACTTGAATTTGAGCAGATTCATTACACTTATCCCGGCGCTCAAGAATCTTCTCTTAATGGTTTGACATTAAATATTCCATCTGGTAAAAAATCTGCGCTTATCGGTCAAAATGGTTGCGGTAAAACGACATTATTTTTATTAGCAAATGGCTTGTATAAACCAAATAGTGGAATTGTCCGTTGGCACGGTAAACCATTACGTTATGACCGCAAATATTTGAGTCATTTACGAGAAGAAGTCGGGTTAATATTTCAAGACCCAGAACAACAATTAGTAGCATCTACAATTGAAGAAGATATTTCCTACGGCTTATGTAATTTGAATTTACCTGACCAAGAAATTCAAGCAAGAGTAGAGAAAATATTAATAGAACTGGAATTAGAAGAATTAGCTCAAAGACCAGTACATCATCTTAGCTTGGGTCAAAAAAAACGAGTTTCTATTGCAGACGTAATGGTATTGCGACCCAAATTGTTATTATTAGATGAACCAACAGCCTATTTAGATATTAAACATACTCGTCAACTAATCAAAACCCTCGATAAGATTCATCAAGATGGTACAACATTATTAATGTCCACCCACGATTTAGATTTAGTTTATCGCTGGGCTGATTGGATATTTGTCATGGATAAAGGACAATTAATTATAGAAGGTGAACCCGAAGATATATTTGCTCAAGGGGAACTTTTAGAACAGTTAGATTTAGGATTACCATTAATATATCAACTTCTATGTGACGATAGTTTATCTGCTGAAGAGAAAGCTGTTTTAGAAAAAATACGAGAAAGAATATTAAAAATGTAGAGACGTAGCACTGCTACGTCTCCTTAGATTTCGATTTATTTCAAATAATACAACTATGAATTAACTACCGCTGACTAACAAAAAGCTGCGTAAAATAATATTCATCTTTGGAATTTTTCGCAACCCCAATACCAGTTACCTGATACTTGCCTACCATATTTCGCTGATGACCAGGACTTTTAATCCAACCTTCAACAGCCAATTTTCCAGGATTTTTATAACCCTGATTGTAAGCAACATTTTCCGCTACACCATTCCAGGCAATTAACTTAGAAATCTTTTGATAGCGAGAATTTGAACCACTATGTCCAAAAGCAACCTGCTTAGATGCCATTTGTTGACTATGCTCTCTGGCAATTTTACTTATTTCACCGTTCAGTTTTAGTGGTGCTAAACCTTTGCTACTACGGTATTGATTAATTTGTTCGTGAACCGATTTTTCCATAGCAGCAACATCCGAAGCTGCATTAACTGATTTTGCACCTAATCCAATTTCGGGATTACTAAAAAACTGGGTTATTTCCCCTCCACCTACCATCATTGCTGTTCCTAAAACAACTCCAAGCAATGGGAACACTTTTTTCAAATCAGACTTTAGCCGAGTATTCTTCAACATTTCTATTTACTCCAAAAACAACTGAATAAACCTCTACTTATAATTCCCTTCATTGAGAGAAAAATAACTTTTTGCACTTTGATTCCGGTAGATTTATTCGCGATTTGGTAGAAGCATGATTGAAAGTATGTAATTCTGCTTACTTTATTCACCCTGTCACCAGAATTCCTTACAAAAGTAAAGTTAATTTATCACTCACCTTTGCAAACTTTCTCTGTGATTGTAACTAAGTTTTCTCCACTTTGGGTTATGAAATAGTTAAGACTATTGTAATTTAAAATACTTAATATATACTTGGTTAGGTAAATATGAATATTTTTCAAATAAATAATATAGAGACTTTACCTTGATTGCAATCAAGAAGATATTCCCGTCTATTTTTGCTTCTGCGGTAATACTATAGCACCGCGAATTAAATGTATTGTATAAATACAGCTGATATTTTTTTATGGTCTCTTCTACATTTTCTTGATCAGCATCAGGAAGTCGAGGGTTTTCAAGACAAGCTATTAATTTTCCATAATGTAGTTTAACATCACTTGTTTGCACTAAATCAGCGCCAGTTGGATCTTGGTGTAAGAAGTCGGGTTTTTATGAAGATTTTCTGATATTACCGATATTTATATCCTAAAAACCCGACTCCTGCATATACCTACAACCCCAAATCCACTGCTACCCGATGAGCGCAAGCAAACCCGGAAAAGGCTACCGCATTCAATCCTTGTCCGGGAAAGGTACTATCTCCTACAATATATAATCCTTCAATTGCTGTCCGATTAAACGGCATCCCCAATAATCCCCGTAACTTCCGTCTGGGTATTGGCCCATATGTACCATCTACTCTTCCCAAAAATCGCCGATGGGTTCTTGGTGTTCCGGCTTCTAAATAATCTAAATTCGCATCTATCTGTGGAAATATCTTTTTTAATCTGTCCACAATTCGCCAAGCTGTAGCTTCTTTCTTGGCTTCGTATGCTTTCTCAGATAAATTCTGCCACTCATCAATCGAGTGTGTCGCGAACGCATGAATGACATGATATCCTTTTGGGGCTAATTGTTGATCGAGTAATGTCGGGATGGAAACAAAAATTGTCCCTTCAGAAGCTGTCATTTTTTCCCACTCGGACAATAAAATATGATGACACTCTGTTTCGGGAGATACCAATTCTGCTTTTACTCCCATATGTAAGCTGAAAAAACTTGGCGACTTTTTGTATCGCTGTTGCCAATTTTTTTCATTTAATGGTATTTCTACAGTTGAAAGTAGTTTCTCAAATGTATTCCAGCGGGTAGCATTAGAAACGACACGTTTAGCACGATATACTTGATTATTTGCTAGTTTTACGCCTATAACACGTTTTTTCTCTTCAAGAATTTGGGTGACTCTAGCTTGATATTGAATTTCTCCTCCTTTTTTAATTAATCCTTCTACGAGCTTTTGAGCAATTTGTCCTACACCACCTTTAGGATAATTAACTCCACCATAATGTCTGTCAGAAAATACCATTCCGGCGTTAATCATTGGTGTCATGTCGGCAGGTACTACCGACCAGCAATAACATTCTACATCAATAAACTTTAATAATTCTGGGTCTTTAATATATCTTCGTGCGATGTCTCCTACGTTTTGCGGTAGATACTTCGCTAATCCCAAACAAGCTAATGGATGTTTAAAAAAGGTTCGGATTAAATATCGAGGTTCTTCTAAAGACAGCAACTCCATTTGATTTAAACAATTAAAAACTTGCCAACACTCGTCATAAAAACAACGAATTCCTTTACTTTCGTGAGGGAAATATGCAATTAAATTTTGTAAAAAATCTTCATAATTTCGTTCGACTTTCAAATCTAACGAGTTGGGTAAATGATAGTGAATTTGTACATGATCAGGAATTGTTTCCAAGCTAACATCTACAGCTTGCAAAGCACGGGTAAGTAAATTAGTAGTTCCTTTTTCCCCAAACCCAAAAATCATCGAAGCACCGACATCAAAGCGATAACCTTCCCGACTAAAATAGCCAGCACTACCACCAGGAATAGTATATCCCTCCAAAACTAGTACTTTTGCACCCTTAGCCACTAATTGAGTCGCAGTTACTAAACCACCAATACCAGACCCAATTACAATCACGTCATACATAATTTGTAAATAACTTAGTTAAAGGTTAAAGGTCAAAGGTCAAAGGTTAAAGATGCAACAACTCCTAACTCCGGTGGTACTAACTCCTAACTTAGGATAATCCAAAATCCAAAATCTAAAATCCAAAATAAAAAAAAGAGGGACAAGTCTGCAATGCCGACCAATCCCGTCTGCCGTTCCTTAAAGAGAGGAGAACACTGAGAAATAATATAGCGTTGATTGAGAATAAATGTCAACTATTAATTAGAAAAATTCTCAATAAAATTTCAATAAATTTTGTAAGGGTTTATGTTTGGTATTAGCGAGCAGCTTAAAACAGTATTATGATGTTTGGCGTTGTTATACCTTATATATTGAATCTTTTACATTTATTATGACGCTACAACTGCGCGTTTACGTTCCACCTCATCCTTTAATCAAGCACTGGTTAGCAGTTGCTCGCGATGCTGCTACACCTTCTGTATTGTTTCGTTCTGCGATGACTGAGTTGGGACGTTGGCTAACTTATGAAGCTGCTAGGGAATGGCTACCAACTTTAGAATCAACTGTTCAAACTCCATTGGAAGTATGTCCTGCAACATTCATTAATCCTGAAATTCCTGTAGCGGTGGTGCCGATTTTACGAGCGGGATTGGGATTGCTTGAAGGAGCGCAAACTTTGCTACCTCTGGCATCTATTTATCATTTGGGTTTGGTGCGAAACGAGGAAACTTTGCAACCCCGATGTTATCTCAACAAGCTACCAGAAAAAATTGACCCCCAAACCAGAGTGTTAATTACCGACCCTATGCTGGCTACGGGAGGCTCTATAATGGCCGCTATGTCGGAATTAACTCAACGGGGTGTAGACCCGGCTTTAACGCGGATTGTCTGCGTCGTTGCATCTCCTCCGGCCTTACAGCAATTGAGTACAGCTTATCCGAGTTTAAATATCTATACCGCAGCAATTGACGAAGTTGTTAACGAGCGAGGATTTATTGTACCGGGATTAGGAGATGCTGGCGATCGCACTTTTGGGACTTAAGTTAGTATTTCTCTAGGACTTACTACAAAAAAAGTGATGATTAAAGTAGGAAGTAGCAATAGAGATGGACGGTAAATATTATGAGTCAACGCGATGGTTTTGCAAGCGGTTTTTTTGCTGGAGCGATTTTTGGTAGCATCGTTGGCGGTGTTATCGGCACTCTAGTAGCACAAAGACGCGATGGAGCAGAATTAACAGAAGATGAACGAGAACAGCAAATGACAAGTACGGGAGATTTAAATGATAAATCTACCAAAAGACAGATGCGAGGTGCGCCATCTTCAGCTATTGAAATGGAAGTAGCACGACGCTCACTAGAAGATAAAATTGCTCAATTAAACGCCACGATTGATGAAGTACGCGACCAATTAGGCAATGTAAACAATAATTCTGGTGAGGTAAATCAACTTTCAGGGCGTAGCGAAGAATTACAGTCTTAGAGAAATATTCATAAATTGAGCGGAATTTGAACAATAACTTGTTTTATAGCCGCTCAAAATCTATCTGACAAAAGATAAAGACCGAAACCGTCTTCTCGGCAATAACAGTACTAACTAAATTAAAATCGATAATAAGACGGCTTTTACCTAAACTCAAAACACCAAACATTTATGTATTTATTGATCAGCACACTACTCACATTCATCCAGATTTACAGTTTTCTATTGATTGCTCGGGTTCTGTTAACTTGGTTCCCACAAATTGAGTGGTATAACCAACCATTTGCAGCACTCAGCCAGATAACCGACCCTTATCTTAATCTTTTCCGCAATATAATTCCCCCTTTAGGAGGAATTGATTTATCCCCAATTCTGGCTTTCTTAGCACTAAATTTAGCTAGTGGACTTCTCGCAAGTTTAGCAGGTCCGATGAGTTCGAGTTTTTAAACTCAAAGTGATTGAAGTATGAAGCATGAAATCTGAAATATTCAGCCTTACAGCTATTAATTATCAATTAATGAATAAATTAGTAAGTAAGTCATATTTTTATTTTTCACGCTTCATCTTCATTAATTATTGTGGGAGCAGGGATGAGGGATTAGGGAATAGGGAACAGCAAAAGCAGCAATATTAATAACGAACCTTAGAAGTAAATCCCGATGCTTTAAACTGTTTCAACTTTAATGGTGTAGGTTGATTTGCTGGAACGGTAATTCTCATTTCAAAATTGCTTTCTCCTGGTGGAACTTCGCTAATAGAACCCAAACGAGTCCGGTTTTGCATTACTGAATTATTATTTGCATCGTAAATTCGTCCAAAAATATCTGCATCATATACAGTTTTATTGGTCATGTTTTTAGCTGTTCCCGTGACAATAAAGCAGTTTGCAGCCCGACTAGCACCACCACTAGTTACATTCCCTTGGGCTAATTCTGGCGGACATTCTTGGTAAGAGATATCAGATAAAGGAATTTGGGTTGTAGCCAAAGCAGAGGGAGAATAAATCCAGGAGAATACCCCAATCACCCAAGAAATACAAAAAATTGTTAGCGATCGCAACAACATAAAATACACCCCCCAGTTAAATAGAATTATAGAATACGCTTAAATTCCAGCTTATCAGTTAATCATGCGTCGCGTGTAAGATACCAGTTAACCTCTAAACTCTATTTATTTATTACCGAATCATCTGTCAAATCTGGATTTTTCAGATTTATATCTACAAAAGCAATATTAGTTTCTGTTTGATTGTTACCATTAGCTGAGTGCCAGTTATTCAAAACATCTTTAACTAAAATTTCTTGAATAAATACTTGAACTACAATTACCAAAGGAATCGCCAGAAATACACCTAAAAAACCGAAAAAACTACCAAAAATTACTACAGCCAATAGAGTTATTACTGGTAATAAAGAAACTTGCGACTTCATTATTAAAGGTACAACAATTAAGCTTTCTACCTGTTGAATTCCGAAATATAACGCAATTACAGCAAAAGCTTTCCAAGGAGCATCAAGTAATGCTAATAATAGCGGTGGAATCAAACTTAATGTCGGACCTACATTAGGGATAAATTCTAATAATCCAGCGATAATTGCATTAATTAAAGGTAGTCTTACTCCCAAAATTAATAAACTGATATAGCTTAAAGTACCAATCAGAAACATCGTCAATAGCGTACCTTTGATCCAACCCACTAAATAGTTTTCACACTTGTGAAGAATTTCATCCATACGGCGACGATAAAAGGCTGGAAAAAGCATGATAAAACCGCTACGATAAGGTTTAGGGTCTATCAAAAGCATTATAGTTAAAACGAAAAAAAGCAGTAAACTTAAAACAACATTGAGAGATTGACTTAAAATTAAAAAGAAGTTTCCTAAAATTCTATCCAACCAAGTTTGTAAACCTTGTGTTAAATATCTTAAACCTTGAATTTCATCTAAAACTTGTTCCGGAATTACTTTCAAAAGCCAATCATTCCACAATCGCATTTGGTCTAAAAATTTTGGCACGATAAAAGTCAATTCGCGCAATTGTTCAATAATTCTCGGTGCGATTAGTGCGAAGAAACCCGATATAATTACAAGTAACAAAAGAACTGATATTCCAACAGCAAAACCTCGTTTTATACGTATTTTTTCTAAAATTTTAACAATCTGATTTAAAGCCGTTGCTAACACTACAGCGGCAAACACTATTAATAAAACTTGTCTAATTTGCCACAATATATATATAGATACGACTAAAGCAAACAAGCCAATCCATTTTCCTAAACGCACAAAACGCCTCCGTAGTTTTCCAGATTTGAATAGCGTATGTGTAGAATATTCTTTTCATTTACCTTTGTCTTCTTCCTGAAGTAAGTTACTTTCTATCCAAAATAGAGACTCTTATAAATAATATCCATCTAGAGAAGGATAAAAATAACTGGTTAATTTAATTAATCTAAATTTTAAAAGCTGTTAAATAAATATGAATGAATATTTAGAATTTTAACAGAATTGCGATGTTTTTTGAATTAAAAGATGATTTGGAGAACCATGATTAACAAGTGGACAAAGCGCGTATACATTGGATTCATGGGATTTATTCTATTTTTATCTCTTTCTGGCTTTACAATGGCTAGAAATATTCCACAATTTGCTCCACCAATCGATTCTCAGCAACCGCAACCGACACAACCGCAACCACCAGTAAAACCATCTAACTCCGCACCCGGTTTAAGTAACTCTCAGGAATTTTCAGCATGGGTAAATAAATTCATGAATCAGGAGATGTCAAAATCTCACATACCTGGAGCAGTTATTTCTGTAGTTAAGGATGGAAAAGTATTTTTTACTCAGGGTTATGGTTATGCAAATGTAGAAAAAAAGATTCCGGTAGATGCTGACTCTACACTGTTTCGGGTTGCTTCTCTCTCCAAATTATTTACAGCAACAGCAGCAATGCAGCTATCGGAACAAGAAAAACTAGATATAAATACTGATGCAAATAAATATCTGAAAAAGTTTCAAATCAAAAATCCTTTTCCTCAACCAGTAACGGCAGCCCAAATGATGATGCATACCGATGGTACTACCAAACGACGCATCGGACTTGCAGCTGACACACCTGAAAAAATGTTACCACTGGGCGATTATTTAGCTAAGTATATGCCCATAATTGAATGGCAACCTGGTACTCTTTATAGTTATTCCAGTCATAGTACTGCTTTATTAGGTTATTTAGTCGAAACAATTTCTCAAACCCCTTTTGTTGAGTACATTGACAAAAATATTTTGCAACCGCTGTCGATGCGTCACACCACCTTTCTACAGCCACCACCACCAGAATTAGCGGACAATTTAGCTACAGGTTATCAATATCGTCAAGGTAAATATCAAGCCGTTCCTTACTTGTATCTAAATATTGCACCAGCAGCAGCATTAAGTACAACGGCTACAGATATGACTCACTTTATGAATGCATATTTGCAATACGGACGTTATCAAGATACGCGCATTCTCAAAGAAGCTACTGTGCGCGAAATGCTTACAAGACACTTTGCTCACCATCCATTGTTACCAGGTACTGGTTACAGTTTCCGCGAGCGGTGGGTAAATAATCTTCGTACCTGGGGACATTTAGGAAGTTTGCGTGGATATTCTGCTTCTCTTACTTTAATGCCAGACCAAAATATTGGTATTTTTATTGCTACTAATAGTTTTGCTGGATTAAGTAATCAATTCTTAAATCAATTTTTTGACCGATATTTTCCCGTTACCAAACCACCTGTATACGCCAAAACTCTTCCTTTAAATCAAGAGCAACTTGAAAGATTTACAGGTAATTACCGTGATGTTGAATATCCCCACAACACTTTAGCAAAAGTAACTGCGCCTTTTAAAGATATTAATATTAAAAAAACTGATACTGGGAACCTAATAATAAATACTCCCAATTTACTTTTTGTCGGTAAAATGCCAGATAAAGAATTAGTGCCGATTGATAAACTATTATTTAGAAGACCATCAGATAATGCCTTTACAGCATTTGGTGAAAATAGCAACGGAGAAATAGAATTTGCGTTTAATCCTCTTTTCGCAAAAATAGGAGCGTATCATAAAATTGCCTGGTATGAAAGTATTTGGGTGCAACTGGGTATTTTAGCTTTCTGTTCCATTGTGTTTTTCTCAGCGTTTATTATGTATCCGATACGTCCAATTATTCGCAATTTCCGAGGTAAATCTGCTCAATTTGAAACTCAATTTAATAGTGCTTGGATGATAGCTGGTTTCGCTGCTACTTTAAATTTAATCTTCTTAATTGGTTTACCTTTATCGCTATGGCTTATCGGTTTTTGGAAATTAGTTTATGGCGTACCAACTATAGTAGTTGCTTTATTAATACTGCCATTAATTACCACTGCTTTAACTGTGGCATTAATAACTTTTGCTATAGTAATTTGGAAATATAAATACTGGTCAATATTTGCGAGAATACACTATTCTTTAATAACTTTAGCTGGATTATTTTTTATTCTTTTCTTAGGTTATTGGAATCTTTTAGGATTTAAATTTTAATAGTTTTAATGTAAGATGTATTACGGTGCAATTTATAAATAACTGATTAAATAACTAGTTCCCAGTCTCTCTCCGACTGGGAATTCCGAGCTTGAAGCTCTTATAGCAATCCGAATTGAGATGTGAAAAAATACTTAGATTCAAAGTTGGGAATAGAGGTCAAATTTGACTCATACTTTGATTTACTTTGAGCTTTTAGTTTTTATGCGAGGAGATTTAAATCGTGATGACATAAGACTGTCCCTAATATGCGTTCTTATGCTTTGCTCATTAGCGTAGTACTTAACACATTTCATGCTCAAATTGTATACACCTATACATACTTCAGGAAAACTATCTGTACTTTTAGTTACAAAATTAAATGCGCTTACCCTGATTTGATTACCACAAAAAATCTTATAGCTATTCTAGCTTATGTATGATTATGTAAAACATTTACATAACTCCAAAGAGAGAGTTATAAGTAGTGATTATTGGATAGGATATTATTTTCGTAACCGCAATTATTAAATTTTAACCTAAAATTTGTTGCCAGGAGCGAGAAGCTATGGAAGAGTACTTAAGCTTCCTTGAAAACATAAATATAACACTAAATTGGCAGTATAAAATTTAGCATTAAATGCCAATATACAAGAATATTTATATAAGAAATTTATTATAACTAACTACTTATGGATATTCCAGTTTCTCCCTGGGGGTTGATGTCAGAAACTTACTTCAAGGTATTTCCAGCAGTTCGGAATTACTTAAATCACTGGAAGATTCAAGCGCAGCAAATTCCAAATTTAGAACTTCGCAAGCAAGCCTGTACAAGTATTGAAGACAAACAATTTCACTGTGAAGGTGGCTCAATCTACGGATTACTTGCCATGAGCCATTGGCACGAAGCGGTCGAATTTATCGTTGCTTATCAAACCATTAGTGATTATTTAGATAATTTGTGCGATCGCAGTAACTCGCTCGATCCCGAAGATTTCCGCGCCTTACATGAATCGATGGTTCATGCGCTTATGCTAGATTCACAAGACACAAATTATTATTGGGCTCGGGGCGATCAAGCAGATGGTGGTTATCTACAAAAATTGGTTAGAACTTGCCAGTTAGTATTGCGTAAACTATCGAATTATTCAAAAATTGCGCCGACACTGCATGAACTAGCAAATTATTACTGCGATTTGCAAGTCCATAAGCATGTCAAGCTTGATGAGCGGGTTCCACGATTAAAGACTTGGTTTTGTTCGCACCAGGAAAATCTTCCTCCGCTTCGCTGGTATGAATTTTCTGCTTGTGCTGGATCAACCCTGGGAATTTTTTGTTTGGTGGCTTATGCATTCGACCGGAATTTATCCGATGAGCTGACTCTTCAGGTTAAGAATAGTTACTTTCCGTGGGTTCAAGGATTACATATCTTACTAGATTATTTAATTGACCAGGAGGAGGATCGCATTAATGGAGATTTAAACTTTTGCTTTTATTACAAAAACAACGATGAAATAGTCGAACGATTCGAGTATTTTATTGAAAATGCAATGCGAAGCGTTTCTCAATTACCTCATACTCGGTTTCATCAATTGATCAATCAAGCGCTATTAGGAGTTTACCTCTCGAACAAGAAAGTCAAAAAGCAACAGGAAGTTCAGAATATAGCAAAACAATTGATTCATTTGGGTGGTAATCCAGCATCCTTTTTCTTCCGGAGTCGTTTACTTATGTCTCATTGAGGTTCAACTATGTCTAAAATTGCGGTTGTTGGTGCAGGCCCAGCAGGATGTTCAGCTGGATATCACTTAGCAAGAAGTGGGCATGATGTTACCCTACTCGACAAAAAATGTTTTCCTAAAGACAAAATATGTGGCGATGGTATTAGCATTGAATCCATCCAAGCAGTATCGATGATGGGAATTTACCCGCAGGATATCAGAAAATTGGCTTCGGACTATGCCCCCATTCACCGTTTTTTTTTGGGAGTTTCTAATCAAATTTATCATAGTGAAACGACAAAACTTGAAGCTTATTGTATTCCTCGACTTGTGTTCGATCAATTACTTTATGAGAAAGCAATTGATGCAGGATGTAATTTTCTGACTCAGACTATTAACAAAAATAATTGGCATCATCAGGGGTTGTATGATGCATTTGACACTATTATTGATGCACGTGGCGTTTATGCAGGCGAGGTGAATGCGATCGCTATTCGTGCTTATTGGACTCTTAATCGGCAAGATTTCTCCGAAAAGGAGTTAACTGAAGCCCAAATTCACTTTGACCGCAGCTTGGGAGTAAATGGCTATGGCTGGATTTTTCCAGTTTCTACGCAGCAGAACTCTATTAAATTCAATGTTGGGGTTGGAGTTTGGTTAGATGAATACCAGAAAATAAACACCAATATTATTCAACTTTTTAAGCAATTTATCCAGAGCAACGAAATTGTACGACAGATGCAAAGTAAGGTGGTGAGCCAACAACCTCCAAAGGTATTCCCTCTGGCAACTGCTAAGAAAGGAAATAAGGTTGCTGATGGAAAAATTCTTAGGATTGGAGATGCAGCAAATCTAACCGATCCGTTAACAGGTGAGGGAATTGCGAATGCACTCAAAAGTGGTTTCCATGTTGCACAAGCCATTAACATGGGCAACAGTCCCGATGCCGCAGCAGACAATTGGCAGTATCTCTACGAATCTCATTTTGAAGCCGATCTCCGTGCGGGTCTACGCATCAAAGCGTTCAGAAAATTGTCATTTATGAATTACCTACTGATCTGGCTGATGAAACAAAACCCTCGCGTTGCTCAACAAATCAGTCATGCAGTCGCTGGTGTCGTCCCTTATCACGAGGTTATAGCATCTCTTAGATATTAGCCCGATTTGCTCTTCAATCTATTATTTCAATCAAGTTACATACATCACTCTATACTTTAGGAAAATATTCTGTATCCTGAAGCACAAAATTTAGATGCGCTTACCCTATCACTGACTTCCATTAATTATCCAACCATTCAACTAATCCCAAAGAATTAACACTACCCAAAAAATGAGCGCCAATAATAGTCACATCTGCAAGTATCAGAAGTAAATCAACAGAACGTACTACTGTTTCAGGATTATAAACTGCTACTCCCTGGGGTTGAGCCAGAGTTTTTGCTAAAACGGCAATTACAGTTTCTTCAGTGGCTAAAAAACCTAAGCCAATTCCTATCAAACTAATAATTAAACCAACACGCAAAACTCTAATAATATCTTCTTTCTTAGGGTGTAAATTAGTATCAGCTAACTGTAAACGTTTGGCTAAACGAGTATAACGATAAGCCCAAAATATTCGGAAAGCTACCGCAATTACACCACATACTCCTAAAAATATTCCTAATCCAATAAAAGGACTATTTATATCGCTAAAATTACGGCTGAACATAACTAATAGCAAGATAATTCCAGCAACAGCACCTAAAACTAAATGAATCCAAAAGCTAATTCTACCAAGAAGACGAAAGGTTCCGGCAAATTCTTGTTTGCTGGGGGAAGATAAAGATGTTTTTGATTGCATGGATATTTTTGCTGTGTGATAAACTAACTAGACTAAATTTGACGTTGCTAAATAGGAGTATGAATTTTAATTTTCGGCATGATTTAACAACAATTTTTGAGATTTTTACGGCTCTAGAGAAAACTCCATACTTTCAATCAGCAACGCCCTAAATTTAGTATTAGTTTATCTATTCTTATTTAAGTTATTCTTCTTTCAAAAGATAGATAGTATCACAATTTAAGATTAATTTTGCTTAGTTCAACAAGATGAAGTTCTAACTTGCTTTGTAAGTATATATAAAAGAGGAGATTTTCATTTTTATGAAAACCCCCATTTCTCAAAACATATGACTGTTCAACTATGTGGAAATATCAACCTACTTTTCTAACGAATTAGGTAATGCTGAAGGATAGATAGTTTTTACGATCAAAACTGGTTTTTCTTTGTAGTCTGCTTCCAATTGTGTCCGCACATTATTATCCCAAGCAAAGTTATATTCTCTCTCCAAATCAACAATTACAAACTGTTCCAAAGTACCTGTAGCAACAACGGTTTCACCTAATTTAACATTCTGTTGATATGGAACCACATCTGGATCATTTGGTACTAAAACTAATAAGTCGTTAGCACCGATTAATGCCTGATCTTCAAGAACAAATACATTATTACCAGTTACATCTTTGATTTCACCAGGTACCGCAATCACTTGATTGTAATATTGGTCGGGATTTGTGGTAATTTGACCTGGTTTTGGTGCTGGCGCAATTGACTGAGCAATCATTGCTGGTTTACCTTCAAATGTTTGATAATCTTTCGAGTCTAGTTCTAACTTATACTTTTGATTAATATCAGCAGTCGCAAAGTTCTGAACTTCACCCGTAATTTGCAATTCTGTACCTTCAGGAAGCGGTTGAGTTTCTCCCGTTGCATTCACGACTAAAATGGTATCACCACCAAAAAAGTCATCATCAGTAACAGCAAATGTCGCAGGACTAATTTTATTTATAGCGTTGCTTCTGATAGTTACAGTTTGACCGATATATTTATTGGTGTTATCAGCAACTTCCTCAGCTGTCACATTTTCTCTTTCTTGTTGTGTAACGTTGTCTGCTGTTTCTGCACAAGCTGGAAGAATTACAGCAGCTAATGCTAAAGCTAAAGCCTTTGAACGAAATTTATTTAACATGAAAAACTGTCCTCCAAATGTTTGTATCTACTAAATAATCGTAGTTAGAAAAAACTACTCAAATTAATTATCTGAAATGTCTGTTAAGGATTATTATTTAAAATTTTACCTATCCTCCTCACACTGCTTATCACTATTTTTTCTTTGGATTTACAGCTATATATAATTACTAATTTTTTATTAGATAGGCTATAGGTCGCAGAATTTCAGATATTTAACTCTGTCAAGAATAAAACATAAACAAAGTATTCGCTTCTATCTCAAGAAAGAGTTCAGACAGAAAAAATATGAGAATTTAAGTTGAGATATATATTTTTATTATTTAGACCAATTTAAAACAATGCGAAAAATTAAAAATTTACAGACTTCTGTTTATTCAAATATTATTTTTGCAAAATTGTCAAGAGTTTAAAGACATAATTTCAATCATTATTTAAATACCTCTTAAGATATAATTTGCAACTGGAAATTCTTATACAGAAGAAGCTGATAAAAATGTCTTTACAATTGCTACCCTGTCACTTTTTCTAAAATACTTAATAATTCATCTGCACCAAAAGGTTTAGCTAAAAATCCTTGAATGCTAGTACCTGATGCTTGGGCTAAAGCTTCAGTAGAAACTAATCCACTCATCGCAATAATTTTGATTTTGGGATTCATTTGTTGCAAAGTGCGGATAGCTGTTACACCGTCCATTGATGGCATCATTATATCCATTAAAACAACATTAATTTCTTTTTTATGCTGTACGTAAAATGCAATTGCTTCAATACCATCTTTGGCTGTAACTACGCGAAAATTATAGCTCTCAAGGGTGGATTTAATAATTTCACAAATCCCAGTTTCATCATCTACAACTAAAATTAATTCTTGATTTCCTCTGGGTAACTGCTTGTTTTCTGGTATTGATGAAACATCTCCTTCTATGGTTGGGAGATAAATTTTGAATTGAGTACCTTGTCCTATTTTGCTCGATACTTCAATAAAACCACCGTGGTTTTTGACAATACCCAATACCGTTGATAAACCTAATCCTGTACCTTTACCAATTTCTTTAGTAGTAAAAAATGGGTCAAAAATTCTATCTATAATTTGTGGAGAAATACCAATTCCAGTATCAGCAATGGTAATTACAACATAAGCACCTACTTTTGCTTCAATATTCATTTTGGCATAGCTTTCATCGACAAATTTGTTCCGAGCTGCTATTGTCAAAATCCCTCCATCTGGCATTGCATCGCGAGCATTTACTACTAAATTCATCAACACCTGATGCAGTTGAGTCGTATCTGCTGAAACTGTCCACAATTCTGCTGGTAAATCTCTGTCAATTTCAATGTTTTTGGGAAATGTTCCTCTTACAAAGTCTTCAATATCTTTCAAAAGATGCTTGACTTGTACCACAGTATGCTTACCTTCATCACCACGAGCAAATGAAAGCACTTGCTTGACTAAATTAGCCCCTCGTTTGGCATTTGCTTCCAGCATTACCAGCATTCCCTGGGAAGTTTCATCTACATTCCCAAGTTTGAGCGGCAGTAACTGCGCGATCGCCAAAATTGGTGTGAGCATATTATTTAAATCGTGAGCGATACCGCTTGCTAATGTACCCAAACTTTCTAAGCGTTGAACACGGAGAAATTGGTTTTCAAGCTGTTTTTTCTCGGTGATGTCGGTATCTACGCTCAAAATTGATTTTGGGTTGCCGGCTCGATCGCGCACTGAAGTCCAACGGCTCGCAACAGTAATTTCTCTACCTTGTTTAGTAATTTTTCTTAACTCACCTTGCCAAGAACCACTGCGTTTTACTCCTTGGAGTGCTTCGAGTAATTCTAAAGAAAAATCTTCATACAAAAGCTCGTTGGCACTTTTTCCTAAAATTTCTTCTGCTGTCCAACCGTACATCCGCTCTGCACCTTGGTTGCAGTATAAAATTTTTCCTTCTAAACTGATTAATAAGATTGCATCTGTCGCAACATCAAGTAAAGCTGCTTGCTCAGCAATTTTCTCTTCCGCTTGTTTACGCTCGGTTATATCTATGCAAGAACCAATATAGCCAGCAAAACTTCCATCAGCATTAAATCTAGGACTACCCTTATCCAAAATCCAGCGATATTCGTGATTTCGATTTTGTAGACGGTATTCCATGGAAAACCCTTGACGAGCATCAAAAGCATTAAAATAAATTTCTACACAGCTTTCTCTATCATCGGGATGAACTCCTTCTATCCAACCGTTACCAATTTCTTCCTCTAAAGTTCGTCCGGTAAATTCCAACCAGTTAGCATTAAAATAATTACAAGATTTGTCACATCCAGCCATCCAAATCAATACAGGGGCTGTATCTGCCATTGTACGGAATCGTTCTTCACTTTCTCGTAATGCTACTTCTGCTTGTTTATATTCGCTGATATCTTTAGAAATACCATAAAAACGCACAATTTTTCCTGTTTCATCTCGTTCTACTTTTCCACAAGAAAATGCGTAACCAAGAGTTCCATCAGAATGGATAAATCGAAATTCTGTTTCATAAGGAATACCTTGCTCGATAGCATTTTTAATTAGCTGATTTACTCGTTCTCTATCCTCTTCATAAATAAATTGATTGATAGCTTGAATATCAGGATTAATATTATCTTGATTGCGATTAAAAAATCGATAAAATTCTTCTGACCACCAAGTTTCATCTGTTGTTAAATCCCATGACCAACTGCCAATTTTAGCAATTCTTTGCGCTTCTTGCAGCAAAGCTTCTGTTTGACGTAACTTTTCTTCGGCTTGTTTGCGTTGAGTAATATCTCTAATTACAGCTAATAAGCCAATCTTTTCGCCGTTATTATTATTCAGAAAACAAACTGATAACTCAACGTAAATTTGCTCTCCATTCTTTTTAATATGAATGTTTTCTCCCTGCCACCAACCTGTTGCTGATAAACTTTCTTTAGCAGTTTGCTTATCCTGTAAATTTAGCCAACTATATTCATAAACGGATGATAAATTTTGTCCAATAAATTCCGCAGCATTAATATTATATTGCTCTTCGGCTCGTTTATTTAAATAAATAATTTTCTGTTCGTTATCAATAGCAATAACTGCATCACTGACATGAGCTAAAATATTCGCATCGAATTTAATTTGCGCTTCTGCTGCTGAAATATCTATAATTGCCTGGTTGCAATCAGCATTTGCATAGTTTAGCTCGCTAATTTTTGTTTCTAATTCAACTTGTTTTTGCAAAATGTCGATAATACCATCATCTTCATCTACAAGCATTCGTAATAATTTTTTTTCTTCAATAATTCCGATAAAATTATCTTTTTCATCCACAACAGGTAAATGGGATATTCGATGCTCACCCATTACTCGTAATACTGTAAAAACATCTTGGTTTGGTGATTTTTTTAAGCTGATGATTTCTCGTCTCATCACCTCACCTATTTTTATCGATGATAAATCTCTACCAGAAGCAGCCAGTCTGAGTGCATCTGCTTGAGTAAATATCCCCATCAAACAACATTCTTGAACAATTAAAACACAGCTTGCCTTGTCTTCATCTCCATAACTGATATTCAACATCAAACTAATTGCATCGCTGACCAATGTTTCTGGTGTAACTGTTAAACAATAAGTATCAATAACGCGATTTAAAGTAAGTAAATTATTAAACTCGGTAATATATGACATAGTACAAATGCCTTGTAAACAATCAAGGCAATTAGGTTATATATATCGTCAATTTAACTCAATTTTTGCGAAAAAAATCTGTTTTACAGAATAATGCTTTAGAATATAATCAAATTAATTAACTAACTCGGTGAAAATAAACACAAATAGCACAGGTTTACAAAGCCTTACCACTACTTGTTATTCCCCAAGTAACTACTCCTCAATCCTAATCACTATTTTCAACACCAACTGACATTAATTATTTATTTATTAGACATCTCCGGAAATGAAATATGTGTTAACCGAAACCCTTGTAGAGACGCGATATATCGCGTCTTTATCGGAGATGTTTATTTAATTAATTAATTATCTATTTCAATTTTAGAAACAAGTCACCTTAGTATTCTAGCAATTTTTCAAAACTTAACAGTTAAAAAATGTAGAAACACTTTGGGTATTGTGTCTCTACATCGATAAATTTAGATAATTTATATTTGAGGGGAATTTAGCAAGATGTTTGTTTATTCAACTTCTACTTGTAGCCTGCACCTTTGCTGTTGAAGGTGTTTCGTCAGGATGATCAATTATTCCTTGTACTGTTAACACCGAACAAGGAGCATGATGAAGCACATAATTACTCACACTACCCAACAGAAGTTCACTGATTCCCCGACGACCGCGACGACCGATTACAATTACATCAGCTTCCCAATTTCGAGCCATATCGCAAATCATTTGAGATGGTTCACCAATATTTTGAGAAAATTCGGTTTCAACTCCTAATTTACTCACTTCTTCGCCCAGCGATCGCAACCATTCTAATCTCTTATTTTTCAAGTTTTCCCAGTCGTTGGCATACTTACTATTATTTGGCTGTAATTGGGGATAAAGAATTGTTGGCTGTAAAAACAAAGGGTCAGTATATTGCTCATCAAATGGAGATAAAACGTGTAGCAACATTAAGTGTCCATCTGTTACTTTTGCTAGAGATACAGCTTCATCAAGCACTTGCTGACTCTGAACTGAATTATCGATTGCAACAAGGATTCTATTAAACATGATATTAATCCTTCTTTATTGAATAATTAGTAATTCGTAACCATTAAATTCTTCCTGGCCTCTATCTTTTTTATAGTTGAACAATATGAGGATTTTGTGAGGATTAAATTTTGTTTAGCCCATCTAGAGCATGAGGGATCAAAATGTATTGAATACTACTTTTCCATGGAAAAACAAGTATTTTTGGAGATTTATTAATTTATATTAAGCCCTTAAATCCTAATTACAAACAAACCCTTTACTGTCTCTCATCAGCTTATTTTCGTCATAAAAAATCTTTGATATTACTCACAACTTCCTCATATTTTTTTTCTATGATTAAAGTATTAATATTTATCTGCTGATTTTTTCGCACTTTTGCATTTCTGAAATAATCGTCAATAATTAATCGAGGAAAACAACAACCATGAATTTCTGTCCTTGCTGTAACGATACACTTTTATCTCACATTAGTAATAACCATACTTACTGGTTTTGTCCGACTTGCTGGCAAGAAATGCCTGTATGTGCTTTGCCAAATTCACATTCCTTTACAGAAGTAATATCGAATAGATTGTCTAAAATGCATCAAAAAATAGACAAATCTAGTTTAAGTTCTTCTAAATCTTCGATGATTTCATCAGAGCTTGCTCTCATGCAAGTTTAATAGTTAAATCAACAAAACACCACAGTGAAACATTTTTTGATAATTCTATTTTGGCCGCTCTCTAATTATTAGGGGGTGGTTTAATGCTGTTCTATTCAAGATGAAAATTTTCCCAATTTCAAAAATTTAAAATATATAAATAATAATTGATATTTGTTAAGTAAAGCAAAGCATCATTGAGTCAGTATTCTAAGATTTAGATTAAGTAGATTAAGTTTTGTCATATTAATCTTTTACTGCTTTGATGCTGAAAAAGCTATGGGGATGAAAATCTTAATTGTAGAAGATGACCAATATGTAGCAAAAGCCTTGAGTCTGATTCTGAGCAATTGCAATTATGTGATTGAAATTGCTTCTGATGGAGAAGAGGCTTGGGGATTCATCAAACTTTTTGATTATGATTTAATCATCCTGGACATTAGTTTACCAAAATTAGATGGTATTAGTCTTTGCCGATTGGTACGCTCTGACGGTTTGCAAACCCCAATCATGTTATTAACAGCATTAAATTGTCCTCATGAAAAAGCCATCGGTTTGGATGCTGGAGCAGATGACTACATAGTTAAACCTTTCGATCAAGAAGAGCTAACTGCTCGTGTTAGAGCGCTTTTACGTAGAGGAAAAATAAAATCTTTACCTGTTTTAAAGTGGGGTAATTTACAACTTGACCCCAAACGTTATGAAGTAACTTATAATCAAAAACTGATTTCTTTAACTCCCAAAGAATACGCTTTATTAGAGCTTTTTTTGCGAAATACTCATATTGTATTTAATTGCAACATGATTTTAGATCATTTGTGGTCTTATGAAGATGCTCCCACAGAAGAAGCAGTTCGCACTCATATCAAAGGATTGCGAATGAAATTGAAAGCTGCTGGTGTACCTAGTAATACAATCGAAACAGTTTACGGTATTGGTTATCGTTTGAATCAACCAATTGAAGAAAAAACTCCAGAAGCTTTATTTTAAATTCATCTAGTGGAGTGAGAAGTCGGGTTTTTAACTTAAATTGTTTGTCACATCACATAATCATCCTAAAAACCCGACGAATGATTATGGTAATTACAATCCAAAATCTAAAATCTAAAATCCAAAATTTAATAATGCGTTCCCGTTTTCCGATAATGTACTGCTGTCACAGCTTCATTATTCAATACTTTACCGTTATCTACGGTGGCATAAACTAACCAATGGTCGCCGCATTCCATACGTGATTTAACGGAACATTCTACATATGCTAAAGCATCAGTAAGAGCAGGTGAACCGTTACCAGCTTCTTCAGTTTCAACCCCTGCAAATCTATCTTCACCAGGACTGAAGGGTTTGAGAAAGTGTTTCATCAATCCTAAATGACCACCTTCTTTTAATACATTAAGTACAAAAGAATTACCCGAATACATCAAAGATTCTAAGGCTCTATCTTTAGCTACAGCAATGGTTAAGCCGGGTGGATTAAAGCTAGCTTGGGATACCCAGGAAGCTAACATCGCACTAGAAATATCTCCTTGTTTAGCTGTAACAACACACAAAGAACCAATAATTCTTCCCACCGCTTGTTCCACAGTTGTGGAAGGTTGAGTTGGTGTCCTGACTTTTTTGGTTTTTTTCAATGCTTGAGCGAAATCAACTCCCGCTTCTTCGCACATTTGCAGGGTTTTTTCATCGGGTTTGAACTTAACTCTAATTGGATCGAAACCAAAACGGAATCCAGCATCTTTGAGTTTTCCTTCTAAAATGTCAACTGCTTCCCCACTCCAACCAAAGGAACCAAATACACCAGCAAGTTTACTTTTAGTAGCCGTAGAAAGGATAATACCTAAAGCTGTTTGAATTTGCGTCGGTGCATGACCTCCCAGAGTCGGAGAACCAATTATAAAACCGGATGCTTTTTCTACTGCTGTTTTAATTTCTTCTGGTTCAACAGCTTCGCAATTAATTGATTCTACTGCCACTCCGGCTTTGGTTATTCCCCTGGCGATCGCCTGGGCTAATGTTGCGGTATTTCCGTAGGCAGAAGCATAAATTAATGCAACGCTAGTATCTTGAGTAGTTTGCTGTTTGCTCCACTGGCGATAAGCTTCTGTTAGATCGATTAAGCCGTAACGTACTAATGGTCCATGATTCGGCGCATACATCCTCAAAGAAAAATCGGAAATCTTATCTAAAGCAGTTTCCACTTGACGGGCGTGGGGTGCCATCAAGCAGTCATAATAATAACGTCTATCTTCGACAAAAATTTTCCAACCTTCATCAAAAACTTGGTCTCCGCAAATATGTGCGCCAAATAATTTATCCGTGTAGAGAATTTCTGTTTGGGGATCGTAGGTGCAAAGATGATCGGGATAACGAGGGTTGGGAGTAGGAATAAATTCTAAATTATGTCCTTTGCCTAAATCAAGGCTTTCTTCTCCCCGCATGACTATAACTGGTAAATCTTCGTTTTCTAAAGCTTTACGTAAATTGATGGCACCAGGATTAGAACATACAAATTTTACTTGGGGGGCAATTGCAAGTAAAGCCTTCAAAGTCGCCGCACGGTTGGGATTGACATGACCGATAATTATATAATCAATCTGAGTAACATCAAACCTTTGCTGCAAAGCGTCTAAGTATTTTTCTGTAAAAGTTTCTCCCGGAGGATCAATCAGTGCAATTTTATCGGCTTGAATTAAATAAGAATTAGCAGTGGTACCTTTACTCAAAGCGTATTCGATCTCAAATCGTAACCGCGTCCAACTGCGCGATCGCAATATAGTAGTATCTGTAGCAATCGGGAGAATTTGAACGTCACGAGGCTTGTTTTCTATCATGGCTGAATGCGAGGGGAAGAGGGGGTAGAGGGGGAAGAG
>NZ_JADEWL010000143.1 GCF_015207665.1 Plectonema cf. radiosum LEGE 06105 | reverse complement strand
CCCCATCTCCCCATCCCCCCACTCAGGGACGCGGTAAGAAAATCCCAATCCCGTTGTGAACGCTGGCGGCAGTATTGGGGGATCGATCGAGTAATTGTCCTCCTAGATAAAGACTTGTAGAACTACCACCGTCTAAATTGAGAGCGTTGACACAGCCCAATTTCTGCATTAATTGAGCGTGTTCTGTTAAGCTTGGTCCAGTTCCACCGGCGCGGTCATGTACGGCAGCAAGGATTATATTGCCGCTCTTAGTAGTACAAATGGCGCTGCGGATAGCTTTCTGTTCGGCGAAGGCTTTACCGAATTTTTCGGCTTCAGCATCGAGAACAATTTGGTTGTCTTTGACCAACAGCGGTCCTGCTCCTAAAATCTGGGGATAGCGGTTAAATTCCGGAGAAACAGCCGAACTTACAATACCTATAGGAGTTGTGATGGGTAATTTTGCTGCATCATTGACGGCGCTACCGCGAAAAGCTATTAAATAGCCATTCTTTGGAATCGGAACAGCACCCACTCCAGCTTGTTTCCCTGCGTATTGTTGGGTAACTTGATTATTTTCAACGATCGCAATAATTTCGTTATCAGTAAGAGGCGTATAAGTTGTTCCCCACAAATGCGTATATCTAGCTATTCCTTGCTGTACGTATCCACTGTTGAGATGAGAAATTGACAAGCTTTGATTATTGGGAACAAGCAAAGTTTCTTGTAAAGAAAGCCGATCCATATAAAATTGTCCGGCATCATTCCAAGCAACAGCACCTCGATTCAGAATCGGACCGGAGAGCCACTGACCATCCCGACGAATGGCACCCAAAGGTAAGCGGTTCTTGCGATTGAAGAAACCACCATTAATTGCAGCGGCTGCGAGGTATTTTTGGGCGGTGTTAATTAGGGGTGCGGTACCTTCTTGTTTATCTTGATTGGTGGCGACAGGTCTAATTTTAACTTTGGAAGTGCGGGGATTAATTTCTAGCCATACTACCGGAAAGCGTTCTTGATCCAAGGACACAAACTGCTGTTTCCAGCGCAATCCCGTCGCCCAATCGATTGAGCGTTCGACTAAAGCATCTGGACGAATATCGATCGCTAAACGATACGGTGCGGGTAAAGTGCTGATGCGAGGAGCGAAGCCGAAGGGAACTGCTAGTCGAATAATAGTTTGATTATTGACTACTTCTACTTGACGAATTAGTGGTTCGGGGGTTGGTTGTAAAGAAAATGGTAGGGGTATTTTGTCTAGAATATTTTCTAGGGGTGGAGTCGAATAGCGTTGGACTAAATTAGTGTCGGCAACTCCATCAATGGTAATTGTCCATTCTCTTGCTGGTGGTTCTGGTTTGACAGTAGAATTATTTGTCTCTATGACAACATTTTGAGAATCTTGATTTTCTGGAAGCTGAGGTTTGGATGGAATTGGAAGTAATGGTTCTGGTTTCTTAATCAAAGCACCCGGATTTAGTTTCCAGGGTGTCGGACGCTCTAAATCGATGATTACCCGTTGCTGAGTCGGTGAATTTTGATTTTGATTTTGATTTTGAACTTGATTTTGATCTTGATAAATATTTGCTATTTTTGCGCTCGGTGTTGAAATTACTAAGGTATTACCTTTGGTTTGTACTTGCCATTTTGCTTGTTGAGCAAATTTTGTCACATCCAAATAGCGATATCCCTGGACGAGAAAACCATTTAATGCCTGTGGTTTGGATAACGAAGAGAACCACTGAACTGGTTGTAGTTGGGGATTATTACTATTTAATAAATCTACCCCTATCAACTGTCGCAGCGCTCCATCACTTAGATAAGTCGTTGTAGCTTTGCCTTTGGGTTGCAGCCAAGTTCCCGGTACCGTGCGACCATTCAAAGATATTTGAGTACCGTAGGAAAATAATCCTTTTGATGTAGATACTAGTGATGGTTGACTTGGCAAAGGCATCGAACCTTTAACTTGATTTTGATGCTGAGCCTTGACTATGGAACTAGTACTGAGATTTAGAATTATTGCAAGAGTGGAAAATACCGTAAACTTCAGAAAAAAGCGATAGTGCCATAAATTTGATGGCAAGACACCCCTCGAACAGCTTTCCCCGGCTTGAAGAGAGTAATGTGAGAAACATACTGGGGACTTTTTTAATTTTTCAATAGAACTATCATTTTTATGATTTCTAGAACTGCGGATTTTTTCTTGACTCGAAGAAAGCTTTTTGACCATAATATTTGATGAAGTAGTGACTCAAAAAAATTGATTTTTTTTGGAAAAGTTTGATGCAAGGAATATCCCCGCATCAAATTTTCGCTTTTACATCGAAACAATTATCAAACTCAAAGTTGTCTAACGTGATAGTGTATAATTATCTTTCTGCCATTTGTAAAACCATGACATTAGTAATTTACGCGCCGAGATTGTAAATAATATGTCAGTAAACAGTTTCTTTTGCCAAATAAATATAGGAGTTTTTGCTTGTAAAAGATAAGTTGTAATGTTTTATCTTTTTTATTCAAAGCTATTTGTGCAGGGTATAGCAGGCACTAATAATATTTGTAAGGGGCGTTACCGTATCGGTGCAGGTATACAGTGACACAAAGATTAAAAATTAGCAAAATTAGCAAGAGAATCAGGAATTGCAAATGGACAACTAGTATAATACGCTGCTTTTAGATCGGCACCCAATTAGCAGAACGGCGAGCCAGCGCCTGAAGGCGAAGGATATTGAAATTAATGAAGCGAATAATAGAAGTTTTGTTTCGGGGCGGCAATAAATAGCTGAATCTGTAATATAAAACTTGGATTTAAGACAAGCCGATTGAGGTAGACTTAGCTGACGATTAAATAGACAGAAAATACATAGCCTCAAGATATAAATAGTAAACTGGCAATACGTAAAGACGGTTGATTTGAATCATCAGCATAAACACATAAAAAATAACGGGATAATTTTAACACAGGCGGACAAAAATTAAGCCTGGGGTTAAAATTTTTTTTCCCGACATTTGCGAAAAGTTGATGCGGGGATATTCTGTGCATCAAACTTTGGCTAGAGATGGCAACTCAGTTTTCTTTGTTTGTTTGTGAAGAAATTTTTATCAAGACAATTAGCGATATCGGGGGACATTCTATGAATAACCAGAAAATGAATCAAGACAAAAACATCACATTTTCAGATACTTTTTTAGGTCAAAAGTGGTTGGTTGAAGAAAGAGACGCTTGTGGGGTAGGTTTTATCGCTCATCGTCAAAATCGCGCAAGTCATGAAATCTTAGCAAAAGGCTTGAATGCTTTAACCTGTTTAGAACATCGTGGTGGTTGTAGTGCCGATCGCGATTCTGGTGATGGTGCGGGAATAATGAGTGCAATTCCTTGGGAATTATTACTTCCCGATACGAAGGATAAAAATAAGCATCAAAATCTTGCCGTGGGAATGCTATTTTTACCCCGCGACGAAGCTGCTGCCCAAATTGCACGCTCAACTGTGGAACAAATCGCAAACAATGAAAACCTCACCGTACTCGGATGGCGTGTGGTTCCAGTAGATTCGGGGGTTCTGGGAGTACAAGCGAGGGAGAATCAACCACAAATTGAGCAGATTTTCTTGCAAGCGAAAGATGTTAGTGGGGATGAGTTAGAAAGAAAACTTTATATTACCCGCCGTCTAATTGGTAAGGCTATCCAAAGTCAAAACAGCGACTGTTCGGATGAATTTTACGTTTGTTCGCTGTCTTGTCGGACAATTGTCTACAAGGGTATGGTGCGTTCGGCAGTTTTAGCGGATTTTTATCTGGATTTGAAGTCTACTGCCTACTCTACTAGTTTCGTTGTCTACCATCGGCGTTTTAGCACCAATACCATGCCCAAATGGCCCCTCGCACAACCAATGCGGCTTTTGGGTCATAATGGAGAAATTAACACGCTTCTGGGTAACATCAACTGGATGACGGCGAGACAAGCAACTCTCAACCATCCCATTTGGCAAGGACGAATGGATGAGTTAAAACCGTTTGTCAGTATAGATGCGAGCGATTCTGCTACTTTAGATAACGTATTTGAATTACAGGTGCGTTCCGGGCGTAGTCCAGAGGAAGCTTTGATGATAATGGTTCCGGAAGCTTATAATCATCAACCGGCTTTAAGTAATTATCCGGAGATTGTCGATTTTTATGAATACTACAGCGGTTTACAAGAAGCTTGGGACGGTCCAGCGCTGTTAGTATATAGTGATGGTCTGACTGTTGGTGCAACTTTAGACCGTAATGGTTTGAGACCAGCCCGTTACTGCATTACTTCAGATGACTATATTGTGGTTGCTTCTGAAGCTGGTGTGATTGAGTTTCCCGAAGAAAATATTATCGAGAAAGGACGCTTAGGTCCCGGACAAATGATTGCTGTGGATTTGTCCAATCATCAAATCCTCAAGAATTGGCAAATCAAGCAACAGGTTGCGAAAAAGCATCCTTATGGGAAATGGTTGCAACAGCATCGGAGTCAGTTATCAGTTAACAGTTATCAGTTATCAGTTAACGGTAATGGTCATGGAAGGTCAGAGGTCAAAGGTCAAAGGTCAGAGGTTGAAGGTCAAAGGTCAATTGTTAGTAACAACTATCAACCATTAACCAACAACCATCAACTCTCAACTGTAAACTGTCAACTATCAACTCAAATAGCTTTTGGTTACACCACAGAAGATGTGGAAATGATTATTCAACCGATGGCGATTGATGGTAAGGAACCGACTTTTTGTATGGGGGATGATATCCCTCTAGCGATACTTTCGGAAAAACCACATTTGCTATATGACTATTTCAAACAGCGGTTTGCTCAGGTCACAAATCCACCCATCGACCCTTTGCGGGAGAAATTGGTGATGTCGCTGAAGGTGGAATTGGGCGAACGTGGTAATTTACTCGACCCTAAACCCGAATATGCTCGTCGGTTGAAGTTGGAATCGCCGGTGTTAACATCCGCTCAATTAATTGAAATTAAAAGGTCTGATTTTAATGCGGTTGAATTATCTACAGTATTTTCTATTCACAGCGGACACGAAGCTTTAAAAGCCGCTGTAGAATCTTTGCAGAGCCAAGCTGTTGAAGCGGTACGTAATGGTGCCAAAATTTTGATATTGAGCGATCAAATCAGTGAACAGTTAAATGGCAATGCCTCTGTACCCTATTCCTCCGATTATGGAGCCATCGACGCAGAAACTACCTACATCCCTCCTCTACTCGCTGTCGGTGCGGTACACCATCATTTAATCCAATGCGGATTGCGAATGAATGCTTCTTTGGTGGTTAATACTGCTCAATGTTGGAGTACTCATCATTTCGCTTGTTTGATTGGGTTTGGTGCTGCGGCTGTTTGTCCCTATATGGCAATGGATACTGTAGTTAATTGGTGGTCTGACCCCAAAACTCAGCAGTTTATGCAGCGTGGTAAAATTGCAGCTATTAGTTTGGAGCAAGCGATCGCAAATTATATTGAAGCTGTAAAAAATGGTTTGCTAAAAATTCTCTCTAAAATGGGAATTTCGCTGTTGAGCAGTTACCAAGGAGCGCAAATTTTTGAAGCTATTGGTATTGGTCGGGATTTGTTAGAGTTGGGTTTTAGCGGTACTACTTCCCGGATTGGTGGTTTAAGCATCGAGGAATTAGCTTCTGAAGTTTTATCGATTCATTGCAAAGCTTTTCCCACAACTGCGACTAAACTAGAAAATCTCGGTTTTATTCAGTACCGTCGCGGTGGTGAATACCATATGAACAGCCCGGAAATGGTCAAAGCATTACACCAGGCTGTTGATAGTAAAAATTATGACCACTACCAAGTTTATCAACAGCATTTACAACATAGACCGATAACTGCATTGCGCGATTTACTCGACTACGAACCCGATAGACAGCCGATTGATATTGCTCAAGTAGAGCCGGTCACAGAAATCGTCAAGCGGTTTTGTACTGGGGGAATGTCTTTAGGAGCATTGTCACGAGAAGCACACGAAACTTTAGCGATCGCCATGAATCGGTTGGGCGGTAAGTCGAATTCTGGTGAAGGTGGTGAAGATTCGGTACGTTACAAAACTTTAGATGATGTTGATCAAACTGGTCATTCGGCGACTTTACCTCATTTAAACGGTTTGCGTAATGGAGATACTGCAACAAGTGCCATTAAACAAGTGGCATCGGGACGGTTTGGGGTTACTCCACAATATCTGATCAGCGCTCGTCAAATTGAAATTAAGATGGCTCAAGGTGCCAAGCCGGGAGAAGGAGGACAATTACCAGGTAAAAAGGTGAGCGAATATATTGCCTCTTTGCGACGTTCTAAACCTGGAGTAACTTTAATTTCCCCTCCACCGCACCATGATATTTATTCAATTGAAGACTTAGCGCAATTGATTTTTGATTTGCATCAAATTAATCCCCAAGCTCAGGTATCGGTGAAACTAGTGTCAGAAATCGGTATCGGCACCATTGCAGCGGGAGTAGCCAAAGCCAACGCTGATGTAATTCAGATATCTGGTCATGATGGTGGTACGGGAGCATCACCACTAAGTTCGATTAAACACGCAGGAAGTCCGTGGGAACTCGGATTAACCGAAGTGCATCGGGTGTTGATGGAAAATGGTTTGCGCGATCGCGTAATTTTGCGAGTCGATGGTGGCTTGAAGAGCGGTTGGGATGTGGTGATGGCAGCGTTGATGGGAGCAGAAGAATTTGGTTTTGGCTCTATTGCGATGATTGCGGAAGGTTGCATTATGGCGCGGATATGTCATACCAATAACTGTCCCGTGGGTGTGGCTTCTCAGAAGGAAGAATTGCGCCGGCGGTTCCCTGGAACACCAGAAAAAGTCGTGAATTTCTTTTATTTTATTGCCGAAGAAGTACGCAGTTTGCTCGCAAAATTTGGTTATCGAAGTTTATCATCCGTAATCGGACGTGCTGATTTACTCAGAGAGCGTTCTGGTGTTGAGCTTACCAAAACACGAGCATTGAATCTTGATTGTTTGTTGAAATTACCAGATTCCAGAGAAAATCGCAGTTGGTTGCAGCACGAAGCAGTGCATAGTAACGGTGCGGTATTGGATGATCAAATACTTGCTTCCACCGCAGTTAAGAACGCTATTGACAAACATGGTACTGTCAACTATCAACTGTCAACTGTTAATACCGATAGAACTATCGGCGCACGCATTGCTGGAGCGATTGCATCCAAGTACGGCGATGATGGTTTTGGGGGTCAAATCAACCTGACTATAAACGGCAGCGTCGGACAAAGCTTTGGTGCATTTAATCTCAATGGCATGAATCTGACATTGTATGGAGTTGCTAATGATTATGTCGGTAAAGGGATGAACGGTGGTGAAATCACCATACTTCCACCCACAAGCGTCAAATACGACCCGTCAGAAAATACCATAATTGGCAATACTTGTCTTTATGGTGCCACTGGTGGAATGCTGTTTGCTCTCGGTAAAGCTGGAGAACGCTTTGCTGTACGTAACTCCAAAGCGATCGCAGTAATTGAAGGAGCCGGAGATCATTGTTGCGAATACATGACCGGCGGTGTAGTGGTAGTCTTGGGTAAAGTTGGGCGCAACGTCGCAGCAGGGATGACTGGAGGATTAGCTTACTTCTTAGATGAAGACGGTAATTTCCCAGAATTAGTTAACCCAGAAATCGTCAACATACAGCGAATAGTTACAATTGCTGGGGAAACCCAACTCAAAGACTTGATTGCACTGCATTGCGATCGCACTGGTTCTAGGAAAGCCAAGATGATTTTGGATAATTGGCAAGAGTTTTTACCCAAGTTCTGGCAGTTAGTGCCACCGTCGGAAGGTGATTCACCCCAAGCTTATGTAGGGGAAAAGCAGCTTTTGGAGATTAGGTAATAGGCAGTGGGTAATGGTTAATTACCCATTACCCATTACCAATTACCCATTACCCATTACCCATTACCTATTCCCAATTACCAAATTCTTCTTTTTTTGTTTTTCCTCATGCTCTAACAATTCGGGAATAGTGACAAAACGATAACCTTGGTTTTTCAAGTTGCTGATCATTGATGGTAACGCTGCAACAGTGTTTTTACGAGGACCACCACCATCATGTAACAACACGATACCACCAGGACTTGCCTGTTTCATGACTCTACTCACCAAAGTCGCAGCCGGAGGACGAGCGTAATCCATAGAATCGGCAGACCACATCACCACGGTATAATCTTTACTTTGAGCATAGGCAGCTAAGCCATTATGTAACATTCCACCTGGTGGACGAAACAAAGTAGTTCTAGTACCTGTGGTTTTATAAATCAGGTCTGAGGTACGGTCAATTTCTAATGCTGCTGCTTGTTTATTAAAGAAATGATACCAGTGATGCCAAGTATGATTACCAATAGTATGACCCTCAGAGACTATTCGCTTTCCTAAATCGGGATAGTTGTTCAAAACTTGCCCTACTACAAAAAACGTGGCTTTAATATCATTTTTTTTCAATATTTCCAATACCTGAGCAGTATACTCAGGCCACGGCCCATCATCAAAAGTAAGAGCAATTAATTTATCGTTGGGAGCCAGATTTGCTTGCTTGATTGTTGTCCCACGGAACTGTTTTGGCACTGTATGGAAGACACCTTTGGATATCGCTTCCTGTTGCCAAGTGGTAAGCATTGCGCCTTTGAATCCATTTATACGAGAAAGCGAACCAGATTCCGCCGTGATATTTTTAACTTTTATTTGTTGCTTACTACCTATATTAGTAGAGTCTTGCTTGATGGGTAACATCAAACCAAAGACAAAACTACCACACAAAGCAGTAAGAGCAATTAATATTCCTTGAGGTAAAGCTAACGACTTCTTATTTTCCACTAAACACGGCTCCTTCACGATCAAACCGCCATTTACGGATATGACGGTATGTAATAACACAGTTTCTCTATATTCTTTATTACCCGGTTAATTTTTAGTAATCCCGAAAAATTAAACAGAGGTTTACAGAACTTCGCCTTTACAGGCGGATATATGTATAAACTTTACTTAAAAGCCGAAATTAATAATCAGGAACTACAGCTAGTAATCAGTACATTCACTAGACCAAATGACTGTATCAGTTTTACTGCTAACCAGATTCATTTTACATTTAAGGAATGATTTGTCTATCAAAGAAAATGTTAAAATTTTCACCAGGTAATATTTACCTTGTAAGCGTAATATCCCAGTCAGACGCTGCCTAGAGTAATTTAGTTTCACCTGCTTAAAAGGCTAGTGAATCCTCGATTAGTGTTTCCCTACGAAAAGAAGTCGTAAAACTTTAATTTTCGTCAGGCAAGAAGTCGGATTTTTACAACCCCACTTCTGTGATTTTATTTTTAAGTTGTTTTTTTGATACTTAAAACTTTGATTTGGTATTTACACGTAAACTGAATAAAATATTTTTTATACATAAATACCAGTATAAAAAGTTCAGATTACAACATATTAATAATGACAAATACATATTTAAATGCAGACAGTAGAAACACTGAATTTATCAATATGTGAAAATATTTTTGTGTATTTGCACTTTTAGTAGTATCGACTTATTTAAGCATTTTCGAGAGAATATTCTTGTAAGACAAAATACATATAATATTTATTTTCTAGAATAATTTAAGCTACCCACTGATTTTGGGCAAACTGTACGGCTAAACTTGCTAATAAAACAGCGAAAAATCCTGCGATCGCAAAACCCCAATCACGATAATTTTTCAGCAGCAACCCCAGAGCGAAAGACAAAGAAACAATTCCATAAGCGTAGCGCTCTACAGAAGCTGAAAGTCCGGTATTAAGTATTAAAAGGTAGGAAAAAAAACCGTAAACTGTAGCCACTAAAGGAATTTTAGTGCGTGAATACCATAATAAATAAAGTCCACCGAAGACAATAGTTATCTTAACTAAAGGAATTTTCCCAAATGGATTTCCATCTGTTGACCATAATGGTTCGCCGATACCCAACCATAATAGTAACCATAAGAAATATAATATACCGCGCAATTTGATATTAGTTAACTGTTGACGAAAGCCCCATAATAAAAAACCGCTGATAATAATTAAGCCAAATAATAAAGGAGAACTGAAAACAATTTGCATCAACATATTCCACCATCCTTGAGCAGCGAATCCTGTAGAATCTCGCCAACCTTTTTGTACGTGAATAAATGCTAAAGGATCATTAAATTTAATGAGACAGTACAAACTATAAAGCAACGTACTTGATCCCACAGCCAAACTAGCCAGATAAGCTTTGATACCCCGATGTTGTTTCCAAGCAACGAACAAAAAAGCAGGAATCAACATGACTCCAGTGATTCTAGTTGCTGTCGATAATATTCCCCAAATCGCTGCTGATATATGCTGTTTTTTATCAAAAGCGCGTAAAGCCGCCGTACTAAATAATAAAAATAATCCTTCAGTATAAATTACACTTCCGTAAAGAGAATAAGGACACCATGCCAAAACAACAGTACTCCAACGGGCTGCACTTATGCCATAACTTTCTTTTACCCAATTAAAAAGCACAATTAAAGCACCTAAAAAAGCAAAATTATTTAATAATGTGGCTGCCACTTGAAAAGGCAAACCAAAGTACATAATTAACTTGGTTAATAAGGGTAAAAGTGGAAAAAAGGCAACAGAATATTGTTTACCATCGTTAACAAATTCGTAACCAACAACAACAATGCGGTGATACCATATGCTGTCCCATGAATAGAAAACATCCCATCCCAAAGGAGGAGATTGGGCATTTTCTGGAATCGGTAATAAAGGAGTAATGAACAACATGGCGACAATAATTACTAATCTGCTAGACAGCCACATTATTGTAGGGAAAACTAAACCATTATCTAAGAGTTTTTTAGATTGAGTCATTTGATTTTAGATTTTAAATTTACGATTTTGGATTATATATTTTAGATTTTAAGACTTTTAATAAAAACGTTATTTATTGTTATTTATAAAGCAATTCTTACTTTTGCCAAACTACTAATATCACACCACAAACAATCAAACTTAAACCCATAAGACGAGTGAAAGGAATAGATTCTTTAAAAATAAAGTAGCCGAGCAATACTGAAAAAACATAAACTAAAGATGCCGAAGGTCCAGCTACACTTAAATTAACTCTAGTTAACAAAAGTATATAAATAATAGCACCAATACCATAACAAGCTAAACCCATTAATAATTCCGGGGTTGTCATAATTGCCAAGGTTTGTTTAACTGCATTTTGTACATCAACTCTCCCTAATTTGACTGCACCGATTTTTAAAAATAATTGTCCGATTACACTTGCAGAAACTGACAAAAGTAGTAAAAAAAATTCTTGCCAAGACATAGGAATTTTAGATTTGAGATTTGAGATTTTGGATTGATTTATCGCGATTTTTAACTGAAATTACTAACTCTTAATTCTTAGTGGTTCGTTTTCCTCGAATCTTTGGGAGACGTTATATATAACGTCTCTACAAATCCTAACTCTTAACTCTTAACTCCTCACTCCTAACTCCTCCCATTTCTTTCACAGTATAAATCGGACGACCTTTAACTTCTTCGTAAATCCGACCAATATATTCACCTAAAATACCAATACAAAATAATTGTACTGAACCTAAGAAAAACAAGGCAATTGTAATTAACGTATAACCAATTAAAGGAGAAGCAGAGTCAAACAAACGCCAATATAAAACTAAAAATATCATTAATAAAGCGACACCTGCTGAAAGCATCCCTAAATAAGTAGCAAGCTTTAAAGGAACCCTGGAAAAAGAAATAATTCCATTAATAGCTAAAGCCCAAGATTTTGCCAAGGAATACTTTACTTTACCAGCAAAACGCGGGTCTCTTTCAAATGTTATTGCTGTTTGTCGAAAACCTACCCAAGCACGCAAACCACGTATATAACGATTACGTTCTGGCATCGCATTGAGAATATCAACTACCTCCCGATCCATCAAGCAAAAATCACCAGTATCAGGAGGTATATTTACATCAGCTAAACGTCTTAAAATACGATAAAATGCATAAGCTGTAAACCTTTTTAAAACACTTTCTTTTTTACGAGATAGACGTTGAGCATAAACGACTTGATAACCTTGTCGCCATTTTTCAATCATTGGGAAAATTAGTTCTGGTGGGTCTTGTAAATCAGCATCCATCACAACTACAACTCTACCGCGAACAAAGTTTAAACCAGCAGTTACAGCTATTTGATGACCAAAATTACGAGCTAAACTTATGTAATTAAAGTGGTAATCGCCCCTTTGAATTTCGCGCATTAGATTTAAAGAATTATCCCGACTACCATCATCAACAAAAATTAATTCTGTTTCACCATCTAACTGTTGGATAACAGTTTGTAAACGACGGTAAAGTTCGGGTATATTTTCTTCTTCATTGTAAATTGGGATAACAATCGAAACTATCGGTTGAGTCATCTGCAATCAATTATCAATGATTGATTATCAATCAACAATTATATATGTGGTTTTTGTGCCAATAATAAAACAGATACACCAAAAGGTAGAGAAAGTCTATTGAGCAAGTGGCGTTCGCTGGCAAATAACCATTTAAAAAATTGATTAACTGGTTTCGATGGTAATACTAAATCACTACTGAGTTGATTTTTGTTCTGTTTTGGTAACAGTTTTCCTAAAATTCTTACTATAACGACTAGGGGAAATAAAAAAGTATTGAAATAACTTCCGTAACCGATTTCATAGCCTGCTGTTTTTACCACTCGTTGTAAGCTTGTTAATCGATAACGGCGTTTGTGATGGTTAATTTCATCATGTTCGCTCCACAAAAACTTATAAGCTGGAACTGTTATTAATAAATATCCTCCAGGCTTTAGTTTATAATACAAAGCTTTCAGTGCTGATAAATCATCATCAAGATGTTCTATCACATCCAGTATCAAAATTAAGTCATACTGCGAAGTAAAAGGAATATCATCGGGGAGACTGCCTTGTTTGACATGAGTTACTTGCCGTTGATTCGCTAGTTGACAAGCAGTTTCATCTAATTCCATCGCCGCAACTTGTCCGTGACGGGATAACATTTGTAAATTACCACCCGTACCACAACCAGCTTCTAATATTTGAGCATTTTTTGGTAAATTTAGTTTTAGAATTATTTTTTCGATAATTCGACGACGCGCTACAAACCACCAGTGCTTATCTTCTACAGATGCATATTGTAAATAAAAGTCTTTTTCCATAAATTTTTCTTCACCTATCCAAATTATAATCAGCTTTCAGGTATCATAAAATACATAAATTTTAAAAAATAACAAATTTTTAAGAGCTTTCTCGTGCTAAAATCTCCTATAAATTATTTTTGCGAGCAAATCCCATGAAAAGCTATATTTTTTAAGATATTTTCCCCTTTGTACTTATCTGCAAAAAGCAATAAAAATAAATATCTAATCTATAATCTATGTTGACATACCCATCAGTATCACGCTTACATAAATCATTTTTTACCCGTAATTATATCTCGAAAAAACAAATAATATTTTGGTTTACTTTGAGCATAACTGTCTCAATTGTTTACGCAATATTAGCATTGCAACAAGCTTTTAGCAGCGAGTATGTCGTACAGGATGATGCCAGACAGCACGTATTTTGGATGATGCGCTATGTAGATCCAAATTTGTTTCCTAACAATTTGATTGCGGATTACTTTCAGTCTGTTGCTCCAGTTGGATACTCTAGTCTTTATAAAACTTTTGCTTTTTTCGGTATTAGTCCATTATTTTTGAATAAACTTCTCCCATCAATTTTGGGACTTTTGACAACTATTTACTGCTTTGGTTTCAGCTTACAAATAATACCTTTACCATTTACTGCTTTTTTATCCACATTGATATTCAATCAAAATATTTGGATGAAGGATGATTTATCTTCTGGAACAGCTAGGGCTTTTACCTATCTGTTTTTGCTAGCATTTTTATATTATTTATCACGAAAATCTTTGTTCCCTTGTTTAGTTGCAATTGTACTTTTAGGAATTTTTTATCCCCAGTACGTGTTTATTTGTGTGGGTATTCTAATTGTACGACTGTGGGATTGGAGAGATGGACGCTTGCGTTTTTCTGGACAAAATAATTATCTATTCTCTGTGGTAGGAATAGTAGTCGCATTTTTAGTAATGTTACCATATGCTCTTAAATCACCGGAATTTGGACCAGTAATTACTGTAGCCCAAGCAAAGCAATTACCAGAATTTTGGTGGGGAGGAAGGACTGTTTTTTTTCGTGAAAACCTTGTAGATTATTTTATCGGGGGACGTAGTGGAATCTTTGCTCCTTATGCATTTTCTCCTGTTACCCTAATTGCTGCATTTTTTCTACCGTTAATGAGATTATTTCCGGCAAAATTCCCTTTGCTACAAAAGATTCAAAGTGAGATAATCATTTTAATTCAATTGCTGATTGTATCAGTAGGAATGTTCGTTTTAGCTCATCTCTTTCTGTTTAAATTTTATCTTCCCAGTCGCTATACCGACCATAGTTTTCGCGTTATTTTAGCCATCTCGGCAGCTATTGTTTTTTCTGCTATTATTGAAGCTATTTTAAGTAGTTTTAATACAGGGGGTAATTCTTATTTTCATCCACATTTACGAAAGTTTTTTTCGTCGTTTTTAATAAGTTTTATCGCTATTGGACTGCTCTTCTATTATCCAGTTTTTGTGAAAAACTTTCCTAAAACTGCTTATCAAGAAGGTTCCGTACCGGCTTTATATGAGTTTTTCCAAAAACAACCAAAAGATATTCTCATCGCTTCTATTGCAAGAGAAGCTGATAATTTACCTGCATTTTCCCAACGTTCTATTTTAGTAGGTAGAGAATATGCAGTTCCGTATCACTTTGGTTATTATAGTCAATTTCGCCAGCGAGTTATAGACTTAATTCAGGCTCAATATAGTGAAAATATTTTGGATGTAACAACTTTTATTCAAAAATATGGAGTAGATTACTGGCTATTAGAATCTGAAGCATTCATTCCCGAATATATCCAAAATAATCTTTTCCTAAAACAATATTATAAAAGTAATCTCAACCAAGATATATTAGTCAAAATAACCAAAGATATTTTTGACAGATTGCAGCAAAAGAATCTTCCAGCTTTATCCCAAACAATACCAAATTGCACCGTTGCAAAAGTTCAAAATTTTACAGTGCTAGATGCTAAATGTATTTTAAATACTGTTAACAATTAGCAGTTATTTATCCCTTGCTTTCCCATCTAACCTATCCACAATCTCTGAGCAAATCTGAGAGAAAAAGTAGTAAGTAAAACCGCAAAGAAACCTATAGTTAAATATCCCCAACGGGGATGACGAGATAAGAGTAAACCTAAAGCAATGCTAACTGAAACAATACCGTAAGCTATGCGACTTAGAGACCAAGTACCTCCAGAAGCTAAAATTAATGCCAAACCACACAAACCATAAGTTACAGTTACCATACTCAATTCGTTGCGTAATTTCCATATTAAATAACCGCTACCAACTACTGATATAGTATTAATTAAAGGGTCGCCAGTTACTAACCACCAAATTATAATTAAAGCCGCAAAACCATAGTCAACTTTTGCTGTACTTAACTTTTTACGGAAGCGCCATAATAAGTAACCAAGGGCGATAATAATACTAAATAATAGCGGCTGTAGGGGGTCTTTTATTCCTCCCTGTTTCCAATTATTCTCACCGATAGTTATTTGCATTAACATTTTCCACCAACCTTGCCAATAGAAACCCAAGGAATCACGCCATCCTTTTTGTGCTTCAATAAAGGCTAATGGTTCACCAAATTTAACCGCACAATAAAGACTAAATAAAAGTATTCCCGTCGCGGTAGCTAAACCAGCAATATAGGCAGTGGGTGGTTTACGTTGCTTCCAGGATGTAATTATCAAAGCTGGAATCAATGCTAAACCTGTAGGGCGTGTTGCAGTTGCTAATGCACCCCAAAAAGCAGTCCAACCATATCGACTTTTATCAAAAGCCTGCATCGCAGCAGTACTTAAAAATAAATATAAACCTTCTGTATAAATTACTCCGGCAAACATCGACAGCGGACACCAAGCCAATACAGCAACAGCCCAGCGTGCTTCTTGATTTCCTAAATATGACTTCACCCAAAAATATACGCAGTAAACTGCTGCTAAAAATGCCAAATTGTTTACTAAAAACCCTGCAACTTCAAAGGGCAAACCAAAATTCATCAAAAACCTAATGCTTAGGGGAAACAGTGGGAAAAATGCCACATTATGCTCTTTACCATCATTAATATATTCATATCCGGTAGTAGCTATAGCTTGGTAATGTCCGCTATCCCAAGCATTGAGTAACTCTAAGTTAAATGTAGCTGTAATTCCCTCCGATGGTGCTTTTAATAAAGGTGCAACACCCAGCATAATAATCCAAATTAACAAACGACTAGTAAGCCACATTGCAGCAGGAAATAATAAGAATAATTCCTTTGTTTTGAAATCTCTTTTGTCTTTTTTTAGTAAGTCAATTTTTGTCATAAACAAGAACTATTCAAATTTTAGATTTTAGATTTTAGATTTTAGATTTACCTGGCGACTAGAAGTCGCGGCTACACAGTCAAAACCCACCTCCGTGGGTTTAAATATCCTTGATTTCGCCTTAGTCTCCCCATCTCCCCATCCCCTTGTCCCCTTGTCC
>NZ_JADEWL010000142.1 GCF_015207665.1 Plectonema cf. radiosum LEGE 06105 | reverse complement strand
CCAATTCCCAATCCCCAATTCCCAATTTCCAATCCCCAATTCCCAATCCCCAATTACCAATCCCCAATTCCCAATTCCCAATCCCCAATTCCCAATTTCCAATCCCCAATCCCCAATCCCCAATTACCAATTACCAATTACCAATTCCCAATTACCTATTCCATTAGTATTTCATAAAACACCATTTTCACATAAATGAAATTATAATCAGAGATTGATAATCTAATTAAAATAACTATCGTGATTCCTGAAGATTTTCTCAAACATATAGCTTCCTCTCACAACGTCTCCGAGCGGGAATGGGACGTTTTATTTCCATCAATGGAAGGAAAATCAACAAAAGCGATCGCGAACCAATTAAATATCAGTGAGGTATTGGTACGCAAGCGATTGAGTGATATTTATAAGAAGTTTCATATTATCGGACGTGGACCAGTAAAATTAGCTAAGTTACAGCAGTTTCTTGTAAATCAATATCAAGCATCTGTTAATGGTAAAATTCCATCTCTATTGGTGAACCAATCTGGAGATAATTCCTCTCGAACTCAAGATTGGGGTGAAGCTCCGAATGTTACAGTTTTTTATGGTAGAGAAACTGAATTAGCAACTTTAAATCATTGGATTCTCGAAGATAAATGTCGTTTGGTTGCGGTGTTGGGTATGGGAGGTATCGGTAAAACTACCACTACGGTAAAATTGGCGAAACAAATTCACCATCAATTTGAGTATATCATTTGGCGATCGCTACACAATTATTCATCAATCCAACAGTTTTTAGCTGATACGATTAGATTTTTATCGAATCAACAGGAAACTGAATTACCCGAAGAGATTAATGACAAGATTTCGCTGCTGATCCAATATTTGCGTCAACATCGTTGTTTGCTTGTAGTTGATGATGTAGAAATTATCTTACGCAGTGGCGATCGATTTGGTAGATATGAACAAGGATATGAAGATTATGGTGTACTTTTAAGACGAGTGGGGGAAGCGGAACATCAAAGCTGTTTATTACTTTGTTCTCAAGAAAAACCCAGAGAAATTTCTTTATTAGAAAGTTCTCAAGGAGTAATTAAGTCACTACAATTGGAAGGTTTACAATTAGAAGATGCTGTACAAATGTTGCAAGAACAGGGTTTGACAGGAGAACAACATTGGAAAAGTTTAATTCATTGTGCCAAAGGGAATCCTTTTGCATTAAAAATAGTTAGTGGAACTATCAAAGATTTATTTTATGGCAATGTGGGAGAATTTACTAAATATAATACTTGGGTTTTTGGTGATTTTCGCACGATTCTTGATGAACAATGGAACCGTTTATCAAATTTAGAAAAACAAATGATGCAGTATTTTGCAAATGAAGCAAAAGCTGTATCTTTATCAAAATTAAAACAATATATTCCAGAAGTATCTACTTCTGAATTAATAGAAGCATTAACATCATTAAAAAGAAGAGCATTGATAGAAACTAGCCATGCAAATCAAGATAATTCGGAAACATTTTACTTTGTTGAATATCTGATTCAAAAATATATTATCAAATATAGAATTATTTCACAGGTTTAATAAATATGTACCCGTACAAAATTAATTTAATATTTTGTTTGGATAGGGAAAAGGGAACAGCTATATAAGTAGATAGGCACAAATAAATAAAGATTTGTAGTTACGCTGTCTTCGCTCTAGATATGAGCGCTGAACCGCAACTACGAGCCTTTACATAAATTTATTAAGTCAGCAGAAATAAACCCAATTATCGGATTTCCCCGTTCCCTCCGAAAACGTGATTTACTGTATCAATCCAGAATGTAAACAAAGAAAAAATGCCGATAATGTTACTATTTGTCAGAGCTGTGGAACAAGCTTGCTGATTAATAATCGTTATCAGTTAATTAAACCTTTACGTTCATTAAAATCCCAGAATTATACTGATGTATTTGAAGTATTTGATGGAGAAAAACGCAAAGTTCTCAAAGTTTTAAAAGTAAATAGTCCACAACTTCTCAAAATGTTTCAGCGAGAAGCTTTTACATTGCAATTGCTGAATCATCCAGGTATTCCGAAAATAGAACCCGACGATTATTTCACTTTTACCCCCAATAATACATCCCAAGAACTTCACTGTTTAGTCATGGAGAAAATTCCTGGGAATGATTTAGAGCAATGGTTGATAGAAAATGGAAAAATTTCATCATCATTAGCTCTACAATGGCTGAGACAACTGGTAGAAATATTAGATATTTTACATAAAAATCATTTTTTTCATCGAGATATTAAACCTTCAAATATTATCCTCAAACCCGATGGAAGATTAGTATTAATTGATTTTGGCTCTGTGAGAGACATGAGCAATACTTACCTAGTAAAAATTGGAGGAGGAGAAAATGCAACTACAACAATATCAGGTGGTTATACACCTCCAGAACAAATTGATGGTAAAGCTCTACCTCAATCAGATTTTTATGCTTTAGGACGCACTTTTGTTCATTTACTCACAGGTAAATCCCCGGTTGAACTACCGACTAATCCAAAAACTGGTAAACTAATTTGGCGAAATCAAGCATCAAAAATTCGAGGACGTTTCGCTGATTTTATTGATGATATGATGGCTCCATTACCAGTAGATAGACCTCAAAGTGCATCCCAGATTTTAGAATATTTAAATCCGAGAGGATTATTAATCAAAAGTATATTACGTTTGTTGAATTCGCCTCAGTCTAAAGGATTATTTATTATCATCACTGGTTGTTTTTTACTTTACTTTTCCACAAAACCATTAAGAGCAGCTTATGAAGATAATCGAGGTCGTCAAGCTTTGATGGATGGGGATTGGGATAGTGCGAGGAATCGTTTTGAAACTGCAACTAAACTGAATCCAAATCAAGCAAAATATCAAAATAACTTCGGATTAGTTTGTAAACAGCAAAAAGAATTTTTATGCGCTATTGATAGGTATAAGCAGGCACTTGAATTGAGTAAAAATGATGCTTATACTACAGCAACAATCCATTACAATTTAGCAACTCTTTATGAAGATATCAGAGAGTTTGATAATGCGTTGTTGGAATATCAAAAAACCATGAGTTATCAAGGAGATAAAGTTGATTTAGTTGTAGATGCTCGTAATAACTATGCTCGCTTGTTGATATGGCAAAAGCAAAATTATCAACTAGCTATTGAAGAAATATCAAAAGCTTTAGAACAAACTAAAGTTTCTAGTTCTAAATCTAGTTTATATAGCTTATATAAAAATCTAGGTTGGGCATATCTCCAATTAGGTAATTTTCAAAATGCCCAAAATCATCTAGAAAAAGCAATTTATTTTGATGAAAATCAAAGAGCAGCCGCTCATTGTCTATTAGGGAAAGTACTAGAAAAAGCTAATAGTAAAGACGCTTTATCAGCATGGCAAAAATGCCGTGATTATAATGCTGAACAATTACCAGAAGTAGAAACTTGGCAAATGGATGCTATTAGCTATTTAAACTCAAATAAATCACAAAAGAAATAAAACAGATGAAATATAGATTATTAAATAGATTATTAAATTACCTCGTTTTAAGTTTAACTTTCAGTTCGATAAATTTGGTAATAATCAATGTGAGAACAACAGCAGCTAATCAAATTGTTATTTCTCAAAAAAATCCCAAAAAATTATTACTAGCCAGCGAAAAAAAAATTATTTGCGACCCAGTTTGTCGTGAAGAAAGTCGTAGAGATGATTTTTATATTATTGAACCTGTAGGAAGTTTAGTTAATAATCAACCGAAATTTTCTTGGACTGCTGCAACAGGAGCGACAAGTTATATTGTCCGTTTACAAAGTTCAACAGGAACTGTATGGGAATTAGAAGTCAACAATACCGAAATTTCCTATCCTGAAAATCAACCACCTCTAGAACCAGGTAAAGCTTATAATTTGATTGTTAAAGCTATTGGTAAAGAACAAAAAGAAACTCAAACTAGATTTATTCTGCTGACAACACAACAAGCTGAGAAACTCAAAAGCCAAATTGATAATATCCGTAATCAAAATCTGACTCCTCAACAAACAGCTTTAAAAATAGCTGAACTTTATGAAGAAAATAACTTGATTACAGAGGCTAAAAATAGCTATCAGCAAGCACTTGAACTAGCAAAAAATCAAAATGATATAGATGAACAAGCTTGGATACAAGTAAAACTAGCCAGAATTAATCTGAATCTAGATAATTCAGATCAAGCCATTATTTTGCTGAGAACAGCATTCAGTAATTACGAAACATCAAATAATCAAAAACTTTCTAGTCAAGTTGCTCAATTCTTAGGGGAAATATACAACAATCTTGAGCAAAAAAAAGAAGCAATTCGTTGGTATCAGCAAGCAAAAGCTGGATATGAGAAATTGAAAACTCAAAAGCCTTCAGAATGGTTAGAATCAGACCAAAAACGTCTGGAATGGGTAGAAAAACAATTAAGGGATTTGAATTAGTGGTTTATGTAATTAATTTTACTGGGTTCATATTAGAGCTTGTCGGGGAATGTAATTCCCCGACTAATAGCTTAAGTCCTATTCATAGGACTTTTGCTATTAGACCGGGAATTCTATTCCCGGTCGGGTCACGATAAAAACGAATTATAAATAATGATAGACTACTAGTGGTCCTTTGCATTAGTATTGATTGGTTCTGTTTGTCTACCGACGTAATGTAGAGACGTTATATATAACGTCTCTACAAGATTTCTGGTAAAATCCGACTACTAGTAAGGTTATATTAATTAAGCCATCAGAATTAATGAAATAGACTACTAGTGGTCCGCCACATAAGTTATGAGGGGTAATCAATGTAATATTGTAGGTTGGGCTGTTCGCGCAAGCGTTGCGAAGCAAAACGTAGTTCAGCCCAACACCCGCGTTGGGTTGCGCTATGTCCTGTCGGACAGGCTTCGCCAACGCTTAACCCAACCTACGAAGAGGTATTTTAACTCCTCAAAATTAATGTGGCGGAGTACTAGTGGTCCACCACATAAGTTATGAGGGGTAATCAATGTAATATTGTAGGTTGGGCTGAACGTAGTTCAGCCCAACACCCGCGTTGGGTTGCGCTATGTCCTGTCGGACAGGCTTCGCCAACGCTTAACCCAACCTACGAAGAGGTATTTTAACTCCTCAAAATTAATGTGGTGGAGTACTAGCGGGAAAGGAGGTTGGTTAGAATGGAGAAGTCGGGTTTCTCCAAGAAACCCGACTTCTGAGTCTAGGAAACCCGACTTCTGGTGTTAGAGCCAATTACCAACTAAAATAAAAGATGCCCAATAATAGGGATGCTTATAATTAGAAGAGTTATCCAAAAAATGGATTTGCACTTTTCTGAGAGCTTCAGCTTTACTCATATTTGGTTTACTTAACTCTTGATAAAATAACTTCATCAAATCAGCAGTAGAAGCATCATTAACCTGCCATAGACTTGCGATTGTACTACGCGCTTCTGCTTTTAAGGCAACTCCAGCTATACCCAATGCAGCACGTCTATCTCCCTGTGCTGTTTCACAAGCACTCAAAACTAGTAATTCAATCGGTTGAGAACTTGTTTTTCCTCGAATGCGGAGTATTTGATCTAATTCGTCGAGCTTAATTTTTTTATCCCAAGCATAAATATAGGTTTGTTCACGGTTAGAAGCAAAATTACCATGAGTCGCTAAATGAACTATCTTGAAATTACTTTTAATGATTGTGTTCATTAAAGCTTCACTTGTAAATTGCTCATTTTTAAGTAATTTATGAGAAACTACTTTTTCTATCCCTTTTAATTCATCTTCCACATAAGGAAGTTGAGGTAATTGTTTAGGAAAACTTTCGGCTTTTTTGCTGATTCCTGCAAGTAATGCATTTCTTTTTCCAAACTTTGAACTTCCTTGACTTGGTAATTGAGAAACTAAATTTACAGCAATACTATATTTTCTAACTAAATACTGCTTTCCATCATGAAGCATCGCAAAAGGAATACTTTCTAAAGTACTATCTACAATAAAAACTAATGTTCCATTCCCAGGTAAATCAGCTTCAACAGGTCGAATTAACCAATTATATAGTTTTTGACTATAAGGTAAAATGTATTGCTGTTCATTATATTTTTTCTCAGAACGTAAATTTTGTAGATTGAACAAAATCTCATTCAAATCTCCTTGAGAAATCTTAGTAGTATAACGTCGTAATTTTTTTGTTCCAGGTATTTGAACAATCACTTCAATCCTGTCTTCTAAAAGAATAGGATGAATAATTGCTGCTGGTGGTTTCTCAAATTGATCAATTTTAATAGTCTTTGAACTATCTAACCGACATCGTAATAAATTTTCTAATTCCGCTAATTGTAGAGATTCACTGACTTGAATTGCTCTAAATAAATTATCTTGACTACTCCTACCCCCGTCTAAAATTACAATTCTCTCTTTACCTCTTCCCTCAGCGTACTCTGCGTCTCTGCGGTTTTTTTCTCCATAATCTTCTACCGAGAAGAGACTATCTTGACTTGCCTCTTCCTTAACTTGAGTTTGTAATAGCAATCCTAATAATCTACGATAAACAGGTTCAATATTCTCCAAAAAAGAAAATTGGACATCAGAATTAACTGCCAACAAATTATAACGAACCGATTCTAAAGTATTTATTGCCCCATTATAAGCCGTAATTGCATCATCTCTTTTACCTTGATTATCTAATAAACGTCCTAATTGTGATTGCCATTGATAAGCAATAAATGGTTCCTTACTCGGTTGAGCAAGATAAAGCGCTTCTTCTGTAAATTTTTGCGCTTTTCTAAAACAATCATCTGCTATTTTACACAAATTATCCTTGATATTTTTCAGATGATTTGAATTTTGCTCTAACCACCAACCACGATATTCATAAAAACCACCAAGATTACCAACAGCATAGGATTTAACCCGATTATCTCCCGTACTTTCAGCTTCTTCTTGTGCTATTTGTAATTCTTGAAAAACTTTCACCCAATCAACTTGATTACCCATCAATTGCGTTAAACAAATCCTACTTTTAGCTAAATTAATTTGAGCATAAACCTGAGCTTGATGAGGTAAACTTGAGATATTGATTTCAGATAATAATCTTCCTGCTTCAGACAATAAACTTGTTGTATCATTCTTTTGCGAAAATTTAAATTTACTTCTAATCAACCAAATATTCAGAAGATTAATTTTCGCTTTCATTGCGATAGATGTTCTCGGAAAATTTTCAATAATTCGCTGATATTGTAACTCAGCATTTTGATATTCTCTAAAAGCTTCAATCGGAAGAATATAATCACTAATCGAGCAATACCAAGGCTGATAATTGGATTGTGTAGAATACTTTACTAAATTGCGATCGCGCTCTAAATGTCCCAAAGCAGTCAACGTATTTCCTAAACTCAAAAGCGTTGCAGCTTGATTTGTAGAAGAATCAAACTTAGCAATTATTTCCAATATAAAACGCGACTCATCCAACTTTCCAATACCCCGTAAAACATCACCTAAATTGCGCCAACCAATTAACAAAAGTAAATCATATTGCTCCTCTAAAACATCTCCTTTCTCAGCGTACTCAGCGTCTCTGCGGTTTTTTAATTCATAATCTTCTCTTATCAAACGACTAACCCGCATTTGCAGACTCTGTAATTCTAACTCCAACCGTTCCTTCCTTAAACCCTCACAACTTGGCTCCGAAACTTCCAAACTTTGTAATAAAATTCCACAAGCACGAGGATAAAACCCTAACTTCTGTAAAGCATCAGCTTGATAAATTTGACTACGAATAACTCCAACTTTATCCCCTAACTGAACATAAATTTCCTTCGCTATTTCCCAATTATCCAAAGCATCCTTTGCTTTTCCCAACTCCAAATGTAAACGCCCTAAATTAGTTAAACTAATAGCTTGATTAAACTTATCCCCTTTTTCCCCGAAAATCTTTGCTGCTTTTTGAAAATACTCTATCGCTTGAGATAATTGCTGTTGACGATATAATTCTTCCCCTTCCTTGACAAGAGAGTGAGGATTATTTAACTCAGAGGCTGGGATTTGAGAAAAAACCGGAGAAATTTCCACAATTAACAAGATACCAACTATCAATATGATGATAATTTTGTTTCTTAATAAGCTTTGAAATACATTAACCCAACCACGAATTACGGATTGTATTGTAATGTAAAATAAATGCCGTTTTCTTGCCATGTTCTCTTCCTAGAATTTACTGATACCAAAGGAATTCCCCAATCAAGACGAGCGCGAAAATTATTTCCCTGGAGTAACTGCAAACCCAAACCAACCGAAGAAAGAGTTTGATTATCCGGATTACTTCTACCGCTACTATTCCAACTAGTACCGTAATCAACAAAAGGAATTAACTGTAACACTCCATTCTGAGCAATACCCCGGACAATTGGTAACTGAACTTCCGCAGACGCAAAAATACCGTTGTCTGTTAATAATTGGTCTTGACGATAACCTCTAACACTACCCAAACCACCCAGAGCAAACTGTTCCGATGACACCAAAGTTTGGTCTGATAATTGAGCATAACCACGAATCAAAAATAGACTGTTTGGTGCTAATTGACGGACATACTGAGCTTGTCCTTGCCACGAAAAAAACCTACTATCAGGAATTGATTCCATTCCCGGAATATTATTTTGATTGATAGTCGAGTTAAAAGCATTGATTCCCAAATTGAATTGAGAACGTAATCCAATTACTGTTTGAGAATTTTGTTGGATAAATTCTTGAGAAAACCGTAAAGCAGCAATACGAGTATGACCATTATCATCTGCTCCCGGTGAAAGAGGGAACGGAGTATCTAAAAGAAAAGATTGACTAGAACGTAAAGAAGCTGCTAACGATAAAGAAAATTCCTGAAAATTATTATTATTAACCGTTCTAATAATCGGTTGACGCAAACTAACTTCATAGGAACGCGATTCCGATTCAATATCGGAACCGTTCCCATCCCCATCTAAGTCATTGAACGGAGGTTCAATCACATCGTTATTACTCTGATTATAGAAAAAATTCAGACTACCATTCTTGGGATTAATCGGTAATTTGTAGTTAATATTTACCTGATTACTACCATCGCTATTACTGTAACCCAAATTGAGATTATCACCCAATCCCAGCAAATTATTTTGTCCTAGAGAGATTTCCCGCGCAAAACTACCTACACTAGGAGAACGAGCATTATTCAAACTCAGTTGAGACTTAAATCGCTGCGTTGAACTATATTTAACCGTCAAAATACTATTACCCTGCTCAGTTCCAGGAGTGATAGTAGCAGATATCTTTTCAATTAAAGGGTCAAGTTGCAATAATTGTAACCCTGACAACAAACGGTCAACATTCAAAGGTTCCGAAAGCTTCACACCCAAACGTGAACCCAAATACTTTTCTAATCGCCCTTTTCTTTGAGAATTGAATAAACTAATATTAATCTGAGTTAACTTACCTTCAATTACCCGAATTTCAACCTTTCCTTTGCCGTCTTCTTGAGTTTTCTTCGGAATATAAACAATAGCTCCAGAAGTTTTGTAACCCTTTTTATGATATAAGGTAGTAACATCAGCAGCAATTTGCAGTAATTCCGAAAAAGCAATAGACTGATCAATCTGCCAACGAGAGATAAATTTTTCTCTTAATTCTTCCTGGCTAAAAACTGTATTACCAATAAATTCTAAATCAGTGACAGTAATTCGACCATCAACACCCTCATTCCCTTCTGTTGGTGTAGAAGTAGTTGAAGGAACTTCTAGTGGTTTTTCTGGTGAATCGGGAAACGAAGGAACAGTAAAAGAAGGATTTGGAGGGGGTTGGATATCCTGCGGTGGTAGAGTAAGATTTATTCCATCACCGCTAGAAACTTCGGCTAAGTTAACAAACGATGCATATGAAAGTTTATCTGTCAAACAAATGAAAAGGGAACAGGGAATAGGGAATAGGGAACAGAAGATTTGGGATGGGAATTTAAACCTCAATCTCCGTAGGGAGAGATGAGGCTTTAAACCCTGGAGCGAAGGAACTGTTACAAAATAACTGTTGTCCGTTAAGAGTTTCCCGTTCCCGACGAAAGATAAAATAGATAAAACAAATTTGGACAGAACAACGTGAAAATAAAATCGAGAATAATACTTAGGTAACATGAGGTGCAGATACATGAATGTGAACTTGCATTGCACACCCTGATTTTACTCATTATTTATTAACGTAGAAATTTCCGACTCTTCTTGTCCTGTTAAAAATAATCTTGATCTGAAAAAATTACAAGCAGATTTCACACATTAATTACTGATTTTTAATCAGGGAGTAGGGAGCGCACTTGAAGAAGTCGGGTTTTTTATAAAAAACCCGACTTCTCGAACTAATCTAAGGTGAGTACCCCGGAACGGGAAGTAAACTAGGAGGATAATCACAGAAGTCGGGTTTTTACGATTTTCTATCTGTAACACCCGTTTTCACACTAATAACTCAAGTTGCTACCACCAGCGATCGCCAAGTAATTAAGGGTCATAAAAGTAATAAAATCCCGTCCATAAAGAAAATTCGGTTAATTGGGGTATTTGGGGTATTTGGGCTGTAACTGCGCTAGTTTTGCGATATGACGAAATATCGCGGATATCAGACCAAGTGCGTAGGCGTAGCCCGTCGTAGACATCGCTATTTCCCTTATAATTAGAATTGAACAGTAATCGCAGCAAACATACAGTCAAATTTATGATTTCGCAAGAAGAAATTACGGTCGAAGTCTCGTCTGAGGTTGCACAAGCATACCGTAATGCCACAGAACAAGAACGAAAAGAATTGCAACTCAAAATTGCAGCTATTATACAGTCTGAATTTCAAACAAAAAGACAATCAAACATCGCAAATCTCAGAAACACAATGGATATAGCAAGTCGAGAAGCACAAAGTAAAGGGTTAACACCTGAAATCCTGGAATTGGTTTTACGTGATGACTAATCAGCGACGATTTGTTTTTGATACGAATGTGATAATTAGTGCATTTTTATTTAGTCAAAGCAAGCCTCGTCAAGCATTGGATATAGCTCAGGATATTGGTATTCTCATATTATCTAATTCTGTCTTCGCAGAGCTAGAAGAAGTTTTATCTCGTCAAAAATTTGAGAAGTATCTGACATTGGAAAGACGGCAGGAATTTCTAGAAAATTTCACAAAGACAGTTGATTTTATTGATGTGGAACAGCAAATTGACAAATGTCGAGACCCAAAAGATGATAAATATTTAGAATTGGCAGTCAGTGGAAAAGCTGAGTGTATTATCACTGGAGATAATGATTTGCTGGTATTAAATCGATTTCGAGGCATTGAAATTATTTCTGTTCAAGAATTTTTGGCGAGAAACTAAGCACTAAAATTTATTTTTTCTTGCTTAATCCCAATTGTTATTGAGGTTATATAGCAATCCTAAATGATTTGTAAGAAATTTATATATAATCTGGCGCTTTATTACCGCTACTACACCTTACTTAGTCCACCTGCGTGGACTTAACTAAATAACCCGCCTTACTGCGGGTGCCGGTTTAAGCGATCGCAATTATGCGGGTATTGAGTACGATACGTTGAGGAATCGCAGCACAGGTTAGTTGAAAGTTAAGCCAAAAGCTTGTTTGGCTTTAGCTAGGGTAAATTCGCTGTAGGACATAGAGCTATCACTCGGTTTTGGGGATTTATAATTGAATACAGTATTATGTTATCTGGAAATCCCTGCACAGGTTAATACTTGTTGCACCTGAGTAGAAGATTTATCTGCAATGCAACTAATTGAATGTTTCCTTGTGCATTACGATACCAACCTGTGGCTTGGACGAGGGTGTTTGGTGGTGGTGGTTTGTGCATAAGCATAGCCACTGGTAGAACTCACATTAACCTACCCATCCTACTCCCTGCTCCCTATTCCCTTTCATCATCAAAACCTAACTCCTCAGTACTTATTCATTAAAAGCGCTTCTTAATTGATTGAGAATATTGCGAATTTCCATAAATTCTGGATTCGCAGCCAATTTTTTGAGAGTTTTGGCATTACTTTTCATAATTATTTTATTGTAAGCATTGACAGCAGTATTTAATTTATTAATATCGACGTTTTGTTGACTATTTTGTGCTATGTAACTCGTTGTTAAACTTTTGTTGCTAGCTACAGGAATACCTTGTGTAGATGCTGAATCAAATCCAGCAAATAGCCCTACTACAGACTCAATAAGTTGCACAGCATCACCTTTACTGATTCCGATTCCAGTTAAAGACTTTTCAACGCGATCGCGATTTTGAATTGGATTACTTCCACGTAATAAATTAATAATAGAGTTTATCTGAGCCTCATCACCCCCGGTAGGACTAAAATTGCTGATTATCTTAGTAATTTCTTGATTGAGTCGTTCCTGAGATTCTAAGGAAATACTAAGTTGACCGTTGTTCAATTGAATCGAATTTTCAATACCAGGTGCTAATTGTGGTGTTGTTTGACTATCAGGGTTGAAACTCCCACCAGCAGAACCAGATGAATCTTCCGGGCTTCCCTGAGCATTTAGAGGACCAGCATTAGCTTTGATAGCTGTAGCGTTAATAGAAGAAGCTATGATAATTAATACCAAACTCAAGTTGAAAGATAATTTTTGTTTCATGACTGTCCTATTTGTATTTAAAAAGATGTTGTAGGGGTTAGGGAGTAGGGAGTAGGGAGTAGGGAGTAGGGAGTAGGGAAAAGGGAAAAGGGAATAGGGAATAGGGAAAAGGGAACAGGGAATAGTTAGATGTATGCTTTCATTTCAATTCAAGTCCGGATGATTAGTGAGTTCGACGATAATCACAGAAGTCGGGTTTTTACGATTTTTTATCCGTAATACCAGAAAAGAGTCATAAAAACCCGACTTCTTACCCCACGAAAAATTCCACAACCAATCATGAAAATACTTCTTACCTGTTCCCCATAAGTAACTAAAATCTAATTGCATAACCTGCACTTAAGCTGATACCAAGTCCGTCACCAAAATTGTTGGTGACATCGGTAAATATAGCGTTAATGACTATGGGAGTTTGTTTGAAGGGAGCAAAAGAACCACCTATATTTAAGCGATTTCCTGTCCAACTACTTACCCAAGCGACTTCTGGAGCGGTTCTGATACCGATACTACCGAAAATATTGGCAGGATTATCACCGGCTTCAATCGCACCTTTAGAACGAAAACTACCGCTACCAACTCCCAAGGAAATGGTTAAAGGCATTTTATTGTCTGGATCATTCGGTTGCAAATTAAATGACTTGGTAGCTACTCCGTAGATTGTGTCTTTTGCTTTATTGGAATCTCCCCAGGTTATGGGATTTGAGAAACCAACAGCAACAGCAGCACCATTCCCGAGGTATTTATGTACTTTAAATCCCAAAGAGCCGCTGTCTCCAAAATCAAAGTTACTGTTACCACCACCGACACTGGTAATATTCGCATTGACTTCCACACCAACACTTTTAACTGTGTCTCCCAACCCAAAACCAACTGACAAAGAACCGTCAGTACGTCCTTTATCCAAAGGGAAAAACAATCCACCACCGACGTAAGCTTGTCCCCAACTTGCTCCATAAGCCGAAGGTGTACCTGCTGTAGAACCGGGTGCTGCACCACCATCCGTAATTGTCTCTACAGTAATTGGGTCAATTAAAAGCTCTTGACGTATTTTATTTGCTTCTCCCAAAGTATCACCTATAACTTCAGAAGAATCTGTTTGAGCAATTTTTGAGCTTTTGGTAATATTTTGGCAGCAAAAATCTGGAGATTCTGCAAGTTTTTCTTGCTTTGCTTCAACTTCTCCCACCAATAATTCGGAAGATAAATCAACAGGTTTTAACAGTTGTTCTTTTTCCCGTTCAGTGATTTTACGAACAGCTAGTTTTAAGTCAGGGTTAACAGATGATACTGTGTACTTTGAATTATCAGTAGTTAAGTTAATTTCAGATAAATAATTTTCTTGATTTGTTGTAGCTAATGCAGGTTTTTCCCAGAAGTTGATAGTCGCAAATAAGATTGCTGGTAAGTTTATTCCCAAGCACAAATATAAGAATGGACTAGTAGTATGATTAAATGTTTTTTTTGTATGCATTATCAAGGTCACAATATTTAAATGTTTACACTCAAAATACAAGCTCAATTAAAATATTTATTAAAATTTTCTTGTATGTAATTTCCCATAAATTAACTGTCTTACCCTGATTTTTTCAAATTATACGCTTTGATCTGTTGTAAACTTTATTTTGATAGCGTTAAGTCGTTACAAAAAGCTTAGTTAATCTAAACGTGAATTCGAGGAATAACTTCATAAGTCGGGTTTTGATGATGATTGTCTGTTACAACCCAGACTTATCTTAAAAACCCGACTTCTAACTCTAGGAATAATCGAGATTTTACAGTTTCCTGACTATTTAAACCGAATCGAAGCAATGAACATCGAACTCACGTTAATCTAAAGAATAGATTAGCCGCTTCATTGTCTTTTTTAAACCTTTATTTATCAACTGTCTTCAGTATTCTTACTTAAGAATGAATGCCGCTCAAATTACTTTCAAGGATAATAAATAACAATCCATTTTGTTCCAAGCACCAAATAATCGAAATCTGATTAAGTAAGCGATTACAAATTATCTTTAGAAGCCAATTTCAAGTAATTACGCTACATATTTTGGATTGATTTTAATTTATTTTTGATTTTTAAAATTTGAGTTTTTTTGATATAATCCGACTGGAAAAAAGCAAGTTGAGTTTGGATGTTTTCGGAAATTGACAACGCCGACAAACAGCAACATTTGCTACAAAAGAAAAATTATCAAATATAAAATATTAGACAACTTTACAAAAATATTTATGAGCATAATAAAGACTATAAGTGAACTATAAAATTGTCCTCGGAGACGACTAATGGTAGCGGTCAAAGAGAACCCTCAAAAACGCCTTACTATACAAACTGTAGAAATTGCTCCTAACACAACCGCGATTCGCAGTCTCGATTGGGACCGCGATCGCTTTGATATTGAGTTTGGATTGCAAAACGGTACAACTTACAATTCCTATCTAATTCAAGGTGAGCGTACAGTTTTAATTGATACGTCTCACTCCAAGTTCCGCGAACAATATTTAGAGACTCTCAAAAGCCTGGTTAATCCCAAAGCGATTGATTATGTAATTGTTAGCCACACTGAACCAGATCATAGCGGTTTAGTGGAAGATGTTTTACAAATCGCTCCGAGAGCGACTGTATTAGCGTCGAAAGTAGCATTACAGTTTCTAGAGAACTTGGTACACGATCCATTTTCCAAGCGAATTGTCAAGACTGGTGACACCGTAGATTTAGGTAACGGACACGTAATCGAATTTGTCAGCGCACCTAATTTACACTGGCCAGATACCATTTTCAGTTTCGACAAGAAAACCCAAACCCTCTTTACTTGTGACGCTTTTGGTATGCATTTTTGCTCCGATGATACCTTTGATGTCAACTTAGAGGCGATTGAACCTGACTTCAAATTTTACTACGATTGTTTGATGGGACCGAATGCTCGCTCTTTATTGAATGCAATGAAGAGAATGGGTGACTTAGGCAAAATAAAAATTATTGCCAACGGTCACGGTCCATTGCTTTATCACAACCTAGATACACTCACCGAGTGCTATCAAAGCTGGAGCCAAAAACAAGCCAAAACAGAAACAATCATTGGTTTGTACTACGTTTCCGAATATGGATATAGCGATCGCTTAGCGCAATCAATTGGTCACGGTATCCAAAAAACCGGGGTTGGAGTAGAGATGTTGGATTTAACCACCACCGACCTCCAAGAAATCCAAGAATTAGCAAACAGATCAGCAGGAATCATCATCGGGATGCCTCCTTCTGCTAACGTTGCGGCTCAAGCTGCTATCAGTTCTCTGTTAGCAGTAGTAAAAAATAAGCAAGTCATTGGACTGTACGAGTCTTACGGTGGAGATGACGAACCCATCGACACCTTGCGGAGAAAATTCCTCGAACATGGTGTCAGAGAAGGTTTCCCAGCAATTCGCATCAAAGAAGTCCCGACCAAAGAGACATTTAATACCTGCGATGAAGCTGGAAACCAAATGGGACAGTTGTTAGTACGCGAACGCAATATCAAACATCTTAAATCCATCGATGCCGATTTAGAAAAGGCATTAGGTCGGATTAGCAACGGACTTTATGTCGTCACCACTAAAAAAGGTGATGTCAAAGGTGCCATGGTTGCTTCCTGGATTGCTCAAGCAAGTCTACAACCTTTAGGATTTACCGTCGCTGTTGGTAAAACCCGAGGAATTGAGTCTTCATTGCAAATAGGTGATAAGTTTGTGCTGAACGTTCTTGAAGAAGGAAACTATCAAGAACTCAAAAAGCATTTCCTTAAGCGCTTACTTCCCGGTGTTGACCGATTTGAAGGAGTCAAAACTCACACAGCCAAAAACGGTAGCCCTATTCTTGCAGACGCATTAGCATATATGGAGTGCGAAGTCAAGACCAGCATGGAATGTAGTGACCACTGGTTATTGTACTGTACTGTATCCGACGGTCGTATTTCCGACCCAGATGGAGTAACAGCAGTTCGTCACCGTAAGGTAGGAACTTATTACTAGTTAGGAGTTAGGAGTTAGGAGTTAGGAGTTAGGAGTTGGGAGTTAGGAGTTGGGAGTTAGGAGTTGGGAGTTAAGAGTTAGGAGTTTTGAGTTAGGAGTTTTGAGTTACGAGTTATAAAAAAAGCTTGTAGTGGGAGCATCTTGCTCCCTGGCGACTAACAATTTTTTCTACCCCCTCTACCCCCCATCCC
>NZ_JADEWL010000141.1 GCF_015207665.1 Plectonema cf. radiosum LEGE 06105 | reverse complement strand
CCCCCATCCCCATCTCTAACCAAAAATTCGCCTGAGTAACGACAATTTATTCTTATAGGGTGGATAAAGCAGTTTTACGTCTAGAAGAAAAGGTTTTTTGAGTATGCTTTTATAATGAGAAAAAGTATCAAAACCGGCTTTACCGTGATAGCTACCGATACCGCTATTTCCAATACCACCAAATGGTAAAGATGGAACAGCATAATGAATAATTGTGTGGTTAATACAACCTCCACCGAATGAAGTTTCGTTTATGACTCGTGTTTGTAGGTTTTTGTTTTGAGAAAATAAATATAACGCTAAAGGTTTTGGTTGAGAGTTAATTATATTAATGGCTTCTGAAATTTCGGTAAATTCAATTACTGGTAGAATGGGACCAAAAATTTCCGATTGCATTACTGCATCTTGCCAAGAAATATTGTCAATTATAGTAGGAGCAATATAAAGTTCCTTGGCAATTGTTTCACCACCAATAATTATATTTATATTGGGATTTTTGAAATTATTTAAATTATTTAAATTATTTAAATTATCTAAATAATCTATTAATCTATCAAATTGTTTTTGATTAATTATTCTAGCATAATCGGGACTTTGAGCAGGATTTTCACCGTAAAATTCTTGAAGACATTTTTTGATTTCATCTAATAAATAATGCTTGATTTTTTGATTAACTAAAAGATAATCTGGTGCCAGACAAGTTTGTCCAGCGTTAAAGAATTTTCCCCAAGTTATACGTCTAGCTGCGATTTTGATATCAATGTCGGTATCTACAATGCAAGGAGATTTTCCACCAAGTTCTAATGTTACAGGTGTAAGCTGTTTTGCAGCGGCTTCCATGACGATTTTACCTACAGCAGTACTACCAGTAAAAAATATATGGTCAAATTTTTCTGCTAATAACTGCTGAGAAGTTTCTACGGCTCCTTCTACTACTGACAAATATGATTTATCAAAGTATTTTTCAAAAATTTTAGCGATAAGGTTAGAAGTATGAGAAGCAATTTCTGATGGCTTGAGAATTGCACAATTACCGGCGGCTATAGCACCTATTAAAGGCACGATAATTAATTGAAACGGATAATTCCAAGCACCAATAATTAATATTACTCCTAGAGGTTCTGGATAAATTTTTGCTGAGGCTGGGAAGAATTGCCAAGGAATTTGTCTTTTTGTTGGCTTTGTCCAATTTTTTAGATGTTTGATAGCATATTCAATTTCTTTGATAACTAAGACTATTTCTGCATTAAAACTTTCTACTAATGGTTTGTGTAAATCAGCTTGTAATGCATTAAAAATTGCTGTTTCATTATCAATAACAGCTTGTTTAAGTATTTGTAACTGTTGAATACGAAAAGAAATATCTTTAGTTTTAGCACTTTGAAAAAAATCGCGTTGTTTGTGGATGATTTCAGCAAACATATTAAAATCGATGAGAATTGGTTTTGATTTATTAGGCAGTAGGCACTCAACATGAAATTTTTTTTTCATCGCCATGAATGTAAGGGTTTTTCTCACTATTCACTACTCCCTACTCACTTACAAGTCAGTAGGGTAAAACCGCGATAAAATGTAAAATCCAATTTGGGATATGATCTATTGTTTAATCGGTAAAATAACGGTGAAAACACTACCTTTACCAAGTTCGGAATTAATTTCAATAGTACCTTTATGAGCTTCAACAATACGCCGAGAAAGGTATAATCCTAAACCACTACCGGAACGTTTGTGACTTCCCGGACGAAATCTTTCAAATAACGTCGCTTGTTGCTCCGGGGAGATACCTTGTCCACTATCAACGATTTTTATAGTTATCGCATCGCAATCGGTCGCATCAGCGTCCAAAGAGATTGTAATTGAGCCATTATCGGTAAATTTGATGGCATTTCCCACTAAATTGGTGAATAATCGATGCAACTCTAAACGATCGCCCATTATTTTAGTTGCGATCGCAGTTTCATTGACATCAACTTTGATTACTAATCCTTTTTGTTCCGCTAAGGGACTTAATTCACTCTTGACTTCTTCAATCAATTTGAGAATATCAACTCGTAGAAATGCCAGAGTTTTGCGTCCGGCTTCAAAACGGTAAACTTCTAATAAAGTATTTACCATAGCCAACAGATTGCTGTTAGAACGAGCCATGATCGTAAGTGCTTCTTGCATTGATGGGGATAGTTCCCCTAAAGCACCTTCGAGAAATAATATCATCATTCGTTCCTCTGCGACCAAGGGAGTGCGTAAATCGTGGGTGAGACGGGAAACAAAATCTTCTCGCTGACGAGCAATTTCATCCCGCTCATCAATACTGTGCTTGAGTCGGAGCAGCGATCGCACTCTTGCTAGTAATTCATCAACTGTTACGGGTTTACGAATGAAATCATCAGCACCCAAATCCAAACCGTGAGCAACATTCGGTGAATCGTGAGCGGTAATTAACAAAATTGGCACAAAAGACAGATGAGTATTTTCTCTGATATTTTTAGTTACTTCATAACCATCCATTCCCGGCATCATCAAATCTAGCAATATTAAATCAAAGGCTGATTCTTCGATTTTGCTCAATGCTTTATAACCATTTTCCGCTGTACTAACTTCATAACCTTCTTCTTCTAGAATAGTTTTGATTAAGAAGATATTATCAGGAGAATCGTCAACAACTAGAATTTTGTCAGATTTGAAATAGGAAGAATTCATAGTCTAATAAAAAGGTTAATATAAGATTGTCTTTTGATTAAATTACTTGATTTTAGGTTAGTTTATAAATTGATTGTTTTCAACTACCTACAGCGATAGTTTTAACGTAAATTCAATATTTGCGATTTTATTTTCAATATAAAATACTCCTATGAGTGAAAAATAATTGAGTTTATTGATTTAAAAGTAGTATAGAGAATATATAATTCACAGCAGTGATAAAAATCACGATACAAGTTGATTTTCATCTGTTTTTTTTGTAATATAAATCTCTGAAAAAGGTGACGGAAGCAACAAAAAAAATATTTATACTCATGTTTTTAATGACTAAATTCACCTAAATTTCATTTCTTTAGAGGTAATAAATAGGGTTTTTCAGTTAAATATCTGTCAGATAAGATAATAGTTGTAAAAACATGATTTTGTGATTATATTTGTCTAATATCATGTCCGGATGATTAGTTATGATTCCGGCTCTCCCTACTCCCTTTATTACAAGTGTTTAACCGGACATGATATAAGTTATGTTCAATGAACTTGTGCTATTAAAAGTAGATAGAGCAAAGTAGAATAGCAACGATTAATTGCCATTCATGTTGAGTATAGATAAGAAGAAAATAGAATTAAACTTTTATTCTGGTTCAATTCCCGCAGCCCTTAACTGTTGTGCTAATTTTTCAGCACGTTGACGTTCAGTTTCAGCACGTTGACGCTCAGTTTCAGCACGTTGACGCTCTTTATTAGCTAATTCCGAACCCCACAATAATAATTCTTCATTTTGATTCCAGAAACGCAACCAATAGCCAGCGCGGTTTTCTCGAATACCTGACCATACGCTTAGAAAAAGGTGCATTTGAGCTATCCAATAACGATTATTTGTATCCGCTGTTTGTAGTTTATATCGTCCGGAATCATCTAATTGATAGAATTCTAAAATTCCGTTATCCGGTTCAAAAATAGCATAGTTAGGAACTTGTAAAATTTGTTCGTAAAAGAACCATTTACCAGGAGGATAAGTTGGTTTGCTGGAATATTCATTACCTTCGGTATCTGATAAAAATTCCATCACAATTACTGGAATATCTCCTTGGAGTCGTGGGGTATAACTGCGTTTTACCTCTTCTCGCGGAACTTTGATTGATGTTACATAACTCCAATCTGGTGCTTTGACTACAAACTTATTATTTAAAGTCGCACAAATTCCGTAATTAGTTGTAGTTAAGGCATTTACTGGTAATTTACCGGCTATTTCTAAACTTTCCGTTAAAGCCGCAGCAAGCAAAGGTTGATTAATATTGTCCACGGGTTCGTCATCTAATATAAAATCATCAGGTAATTTTTCCCAGGTAACTTGATGGGTGGTTGAAGTTGTTAGCATAGTTAACCTACCGGCATTATCGATTTTAAATAGTTTAATACTATTGGTTATCTCTCATAAAAGAATTGCTTCTTGAAGTACTCGTTCGCGAATTCGCTCCCTTAAGCCTTTTTCGGTGACTACATCAACATTACAACCTAATAAATCTTGCAACTCCATAAGTAATCCACCCAAATCAAAAAGGCTTCGTCCAGCATCCATTTCAACTAAAAAGTCTACATCGCTCTGTCCATCTGCTTCTTGACGTGCTACAGAACCAAAAATCCGAACATTGTATGCACCATATTTGGCTGCTGTATTCAGAATTTCTTCTCGCTTTGTTTGCAACAACTCGTAAATATTCATGGTTTGATTCACATCATAATTTAAGAAAATTCTAACTAAAAATAATGCTTTTTAATTAACAGCTAAAAGTATTTTTCTCCTGTATACTTAAAACAAGAAATACCGTTGAGCCATTGGTACAATTGTCGCAGGTTCGCAAGTCAATAACTCACCATCTGCACGCACTTCGTAGGTTTCTGAATCTACTTCTATATGCGGTAAAGCATCATTTAACTTCATATCTCGTTTACTCAATTCCCGCGTTTGAGAAACTGCGATCGCCTTTTTTCTCAACCCCAATTGATGAGGAATTTCTCTTTCGAGGGCTGCTTGAGAAACAAAAGTAAACGATGTTGCATGACGAGCATTTGCAAAACTACCAAACATTGGCTGCATATGTACTGGTTGGGGTGTGGGAATACTGGCATTAGCATCGCCCATTTGCGAATAAGCGATAAATCCACCTTTAATTACTATCTGCGGTTTCACGCCAAAAAACGCCGGTTTCCACAAACATAAATCTGCTATTTTCCCTTGCTCTACCGAACCCACATACTGAGAAATACCGTGAGTAATTGCTGGGTTAATCGTATATTTAGCAATATAACGTTTAGCACGTAAATTATCTGACCTTTCCTCAACCTCAGAGTTAGAACTAAGGTTCCCTCGCTGCACTTTCATTTTATGCGCTGTCTGCCAAGTCCGAATGATGACTTCTCCTACTCTTCCCATAGCTTGAGAATCGGAAGCAATCATACTAAACGCGCCCAAATCGTGTAAAATATCTTCTGCTGCGATGGTTTCGCGACGAATGCGGGATTCTGCAAAAGCCACATCTTCGGCTATATTGGGGTCAAGATGATGACATACCATTAACATATCCAGGTGTTCGTCTAAGGTATTCACCGTGTAAGGACGAGTAGGGTTAGTCGAAGATGGTAAAACGTTAATTTGCCCACAAACCTTGATAATGTCCGGTGCGTGTCCTCCTCCCGCGCCTTCAGTATGGTAGGTATGAATAACCCGATTTTTAAAAGCAGCAATCGTATCTTCAACAAAACCCGCTTCGTTGAGCGTATCGGTATGAATCGCTACTTGGACATCATATTCATCGGCAACGTTCAAACAGGTGTCAATTGCGGCGGGAGTAGTTCCCCAATCTTCGTGTAACTTCAACCCCATCGCCCCGGCTTCTACTTGTTCTGCGAGTCCGTGAGGTTGACTGCTGTTACCTTTACCCATAAATCCCAAGTTTACTGGGAAAGCATCGGCAGCTTGCAGCATTCGGTGAATATTCCATGGTCCCGGCGTACAAGTAGTAGCATTTGTACCAGTTGCCGGACCCGTACCGCCGCCCAACATTGTGGTAATACCAGAGGCGATCGCCACTTCGATTTGTTGCGGACAAATAAAATGGATGTGGCTGTCTATACCGCCCGCTGTCAGTATCATACCTTCACCGGCGATCGCCTCGGTTCCGGGACCGATAATAATATCTACATTGTCCTGAATATAAGGATTTCCGGCTTTACCAATTTTAAATATCTTACCGTCTTTAATCCCAATATCGGCTTTAACAATACCCCACCAATCGAGAATTAAAGCATTAGTTATTACCGTATCCACCGCACCATCAGCATTAGAAATGGGGGATTGTCCCATGCCATCGCGGATAACTTTACCACCACCGAATTTTACTTCATCACCGTAAGTTGTGAAATCTTGTTCGACTTCGATGAATAATTCGGTGTCAGCAAGACGGATTTTGTCACCAACAGTGGGACCAAAAGTTTCAGCGTAAGCACGACGGGACATTCGGTAAGACATAGATGCAGTTGTTGTAGGGGGTACTTTGAATATTTTAGGCTTGGAAGGAAGACTGAGGTTATGATTGAGTTTCTTTTTTTTAACGCAAAGGGACGCTGAGGGAAACGCAGAGGGGCGCAGAGTATGTATGAGAACGATTTGAGTGGAATTATAATTGGTTGTGCGATGCGAGTGCATACTGCTTTGGGAGCGGGTTTGTTGGAGTCGGCTTATGAGCAGTGTTTGGAGTATGAGTTGAGAAAAAAAGGTTTAAATGTTGGAAGACAAATTCCGGTTCCTCTTATTTATGAAGAAGTTGAATTAGATTGTGTTTATCGATTAGATTTAATAGTTGAAAATAAAGTAATTATTGAAGTCAAATCGGTAGAATCTCTCAAACCAATTCATGCCGTACAACTTTTAACTTACCTCAAACTCACAGATTGTAAGCTAGGACTTCTTCTCAACTTTAACGTCCTCCACCTCAAAGAAGGAATCAAACGAGTAGCAAACAAACTCTAACTCCGCGTTCCTTTGCGTTTACCTCAGCGCTACTTTGCGTTTAAAATATTTGGTCATAAGAAACAGTGAAGTTTAAAACCTGGTGGTAAGTTAGTGATTTTGGATTTGTTAGAACATGAGAATTTACGAGATATGTTGAGCGATTTTATTGCTGTTCCTTTGAATTGGTTGTTTCAAACTATAAAAAATAGGCATATTCAACAGTCACTAGAAGCAGCAGAAGCGATGAGAGAGCATCTTCGGACAGATAAGTACCTTACCTTGTCGCAAGCAAGACAAATTTATAAAAGTTCACTGAGAAAAGCAAAAGTTAGAAAGCACTTATTTTGGCGTTATTCAGTGGTTTGGGAGAAGTTGGGTAAGAGCTAAGACACAAAGTTGGGTAGAACGAAGCCTTCATCGTTAGGTGTGCCTTTGGCACAACCCAACAAAACATTTTTAAATCAACAAAATAATTTAATGTTGCTTCCATATGCTGAAAATGCAGTTATTGATATTCGTAAGCTACGTGATTACTGTCTTAATCCGGATCATCCTCAAGGAAAACACAAAGCTCGGCTATTTTCATCAATACTAGGAATGACTGTGGAGAATGCACAAGATTTACGCCAAATTCTTTTAGAAGCTGTAAAAGTTCATGAGGTTGAGTTAGGTAGACGTGATAATTTCGGGCAACGCTACACTTTAGATTTTACTCTTGAATGGCAAGGTAAAAGTACAACTCTTCGTAGTGCTTGGATTCTCGAACAAGACTCCAACACTCCTAGATTAACGACCTGCTATCCTTTGTAATATATAGAGGTAATGCAATATGACAACAAAATTTAATTTACTCGATGTCGTGGCGTTGACAGTGGATCTTCAGGAATATAATCTGTTACGCGGTCAAGTTGGTACGATAGTTGAAATCTTAGCCGATGGTGCTGCGTTTGAAGTTGAGTTTAGCGATTCAAACGGACGCACTTATGAATCTGTGGGGTTACGTCCAGAGCAGATTATGCTGTTACATTTTGAGCCATTATCCCCATTAGAATCTGAGATGGCTACGGTGTAAGCGTTTGGATTAATGTAAATATTAACCTGACAGTCTTCGAGGCAACCCTAAAATGGTACGATCGCCATCAAAAAGCATAACAAAACGAGGAGGAAGATTCATCAGTCGATACAGTATGATTATTCAATGCTCAAATAAAGACCAGCTTTTTTTAATCACCATTCCAGAATTTAGCGATCGCGTTCTCATGCCTTGTACTCATGGTAAAACTCGTGAAGAAGCGATTCGTAGCGGTGAGGAAGTAATTGAAATGTATTTGGAAGCTTGGCAAGTTGAAGGTGAATCCATTCCGGAACCTAGTACGCTTCAAATTGCTTGATAGAAGCAAATAATCCTCCCTCCGCGCTCCTCCGCGTTTACCTTTGCGCTCCTTTGCGTTTCGGAATTACTTGTCGTATCCCACCTCTAGCACCTTCAACATCACCTTTATAGCGAGGAATAACATGAATTCCCGCGTGCATGACATTTTGTCCAGCATCTCGATTAATATTCATTCCCACATTAAAACCATCTGGTGCAAATTCTTTACCAATAATTTCTTGCACTTTATTAGCCATTAACCAACAAGCGGATTGTTCTTTGAATGGTAGTTCAAAATAGTTGCTAACGTGACGTTTGGGAATAATTAATGTATGTCCTTTACTCAAAGGATATCCGTCAAGTATGGCATATGCTGTTGCTGATTCGGTTAGTAATATCAGACTTTTACGGGGATTACAAAATATACAATTTTCAGATGAATGTCTTTGATGATTGTAATGAATATATTCGTAAATTTCGCAGTTTTCGTTTATATATATTGAATTAAAAGGAAGTTTCACCATACATTGATATGTCGGTTTTTTATGAACATAATGTTCTCTCCATCCTTCTCTTTTTATATCTCGTCTCACTGCAAAATAAGCTTTACCTCCTGGCTTTAATAAATGCGATACTTCCATCAATACCTTAGCTTGTTCTTCTTGAAATAAAACGTTTAAGACGTAAAAACAAATTATTGTATCGAATTTATTATGAGGATATTGTGTGAAATAATAAGGGTCATAACCTGTAATATCAAATCCTTTTTGTTGCAATAATTTGACATCATTACCGAAGCCACATCCAAAGTCTAAAATTTTGCCTTGAAGGAAATTTTGGTCTAATAAAACTTTTGCTGGATATGATAAATTAGTCCTTTCTATTGCAGTCAGGTGAGTAAATTTATTTTGTTGTTTTTGCATTTAATTATTTATGGTCAAATAAATCGAGGTTTTTAAAAACTTCGATTTAACTATGAATATTTATTTAGTGATTTAAAATATAACTTAGTTAATTAATTTAAATGTTCAGTAAATTTTCGAGTATTGCTCTTTTTTAACGCAAAGGTACGCGGAATTAAGCGCAAAGAAAACCCCGAGAGCAAGAAGTTTGACATAATAAATGGCTGATTTGAGCCTCTGACTGTATAACCACGGATGGTTAGGAAATCAGTGGTGAGATATTTCAGGAATAATGCGGACGCATTGTCCCGAAATATCATGGTACTTTACACATTAGCGTTCCTCTGCTAAAGAGGGCTTAAACCGCCCTCTTAGCATTTTTCTTAGTTTAACTCAGAAATTCCTAAACATCCTCCCCATCTCCAATATCGCGCTTCGGTGGACGTTTGTATGTAAAGGTAAAGGTATCGCCACTAGTAATTACTCGCCGCATCTCATCATACATTGGATAATTACCTACACCGCTAAGACTTGCCCAACCACGCGCTCTAGTTAAGGCTACAAACAATTGGTTGCGATGATTCATGTCATTCTCATTACGAGCAACTTTATCAAAACCCACTACATAAACCATATCAGCTTCGTGTCCTTTGGCGCGGTTGATGCGAGATACAGTAACACCATTTTCACACCAGAATTTATCAGGACTATTATTCGGATATTCTGGATACAAATCGTTTAATATTTTAGCGGTAGGAATATAAACGTCAATATTTTGGTCAATTAAGAAGTCAGCAACTTCTCTTTCTAGTTCTATCGCTTCAGAAGTAGAACCTAAAACAACTACTAAAATATCGCGACTGGGATTAAGACTATCATTAACGATATTGTGCATGATGTTCTGGGCTAAAGCTGTTAATTCTTCTTGACGAGAATTATATGTTTGAAATTCCAATACCGATTCTCCCCAAAGTTCAGGGATTGGGTTGGGAGAAAATTGTGGCGATCGCACTATGGTAATTGGTTTACCAACTTTGCGAAAATCACCTTGAACTTCGTAACCGATTCTGTCCCAATCTTTTTTATTTGTGATACCAGAAAGCATTCCTTCTTCACGCAACAAACCCATACCAATGGCGTGGGCTGCGGTTAAAATTGGTCCTGGAGTACGGTAACAATGGCGCATAACTTCGGAACGTTTGATACCGCCAGCGTATTGTGGCTGTTTGTTGAGAAGATTGCTTAATTCTGCACCAAATATTTCTTTGGCTTTTGGTACAACTAAACTATCAAGGCTTTGTGCTTCATCGTAAGCCCAAATTAAACGTTTTTCTTGTGGTGTTTCGTCGTTTACAGGTCGTAAAGCTTGATAAGCTAACCAGTAAACAGCTTGTTTATCTTGATATTTTAAACTTTCGTCAGCAACTAAATCTTGACCTTCATCAATCAAGATAGCGTCAAACATCGGCTCAATTGTGATTTCTTCTTGTAACCGTTTGCATAACTCTACTAAACCGCGATTTGGTTGTCCTTGATTCGTATCTACAACCGTTCCGCGTCTTTTACCGTGGTATTCGCAAATTGTGCCATATAAACCCGGTTGTTCCTTTGCACCCCAAGCATGAAGTACGCGCAATTTCAAATTGGTTTTGGGGTCGTAGTGTAATTCGCCACCACTAAAACGACGTATCCACTGGTCTACCAAGCCAGTCATTAAATCGTATAGAGAGCGAGTGAAAAACACCAAAGCAATATCCCAATCGGGATGCTTCAAATGCATATGCGCTGCTTTTTGACATAACAACACAGTTTTACCAGAACCTGCGATACCGCGAATACGCTGAGGTCCTGGGGGTATTTCTTTACCAATATGTTCTTGCTGTAAATCGATGTAGTAAAGGTTTTGACGCAAAGCATCCATCACACTAGCCCTGGTTTTACCAGTGGTGGTGATATCACGTTGAGGTTTGCGAAGTATGGGAGTTCCACCAATTACTGAAAGTAGTAATTCCCAGTCTTTATCCTCTAAATTTTCTCCAGGAACTAGGGGAGAGCTTTGTTGAATGCCTTCGAGTAAAACAGTTTTGCTTAACTGGTCTTGAAAAATAATTGTAGGGCAATTGGGTAATTGATTAAAACCTCTTTCCTGCCATTGTTCCTGAGTAATTAAAGGTAGTGCAACAATAATTCTACCGTTGACTTTACGCCAAATAGCTGGTTCTCGGTCAGCATATGCGATTATTGCCCGTAATTGATGTTCTGCGTGTTGAGATGGAGATGCTTCGGCACGAACAAAGTTTTGTAATAGCCAATTGCGATCGCTAATTTCGGTTATTTGGTCAATGGTAACTGGTAAAATTTCAATTACCGTTAAACCAAATTCGCGATCGACAACCAGAATATCGGGTTCCTTACGTATTTCCCCGACTTTCGAGAAAATCGGATATCGCCAATAGCCGATACAGTTTCGATCTGCAAAGGCGCTTTTAACAGCATCCCATACTTTTTGTTCTCCTGATTGTGTTCCGGATTTGATCGGTTCAGTCGTGATAAATTTATTATTGGTATCTTCAAAAGTCATTTAAGCTAATCCACATTTAATTGCTGAAATAAATGAACTTTTATTACGCAAAATTGCCCGCAGACTAGAAGTCTGGGGCTATACTTACAAAACTTGTCTACGCACCCTTTAAAAAAGTAATAAAAGTTTCATTAGTGTTGCTAAATTAACATCGCTTTAGTGTTTGTTGCCAGTGCAGATACACGGATGAACAGTGATGCTAAGGGGTTTTATATCTCAGTAATAATACCAATTGTAATTAATTTTTGTATGACTATTAATACTTAATTATTGCTTGGAAAAATATTTTGTTTAAATTTGAATTATCAAAGAAAGATCAAGGCTTAACTGTAATGGTGATAGTTGTTTTTCGTGGCTATTTGTATTTATCTTTGACTTGGAACCAATTTCATAGTTGGCAATGAATAATTCTTTACCTTTGGCAGCACTACCTTGTTTATAGTTATTCATCCCATACTGCAATTCCCAGTCTTGAATCTGTGCCGATTTAAAGTTTTCTCTAATACAAGGAGAATCATCATAGGTTATCAACCACTTTTGCGGACAATTCGTAACCAACGACGCAAATCTCTGATGGTTAAAAGAACTGTGTAAATCACCATTCTTACCATATAATTTAGATTTAGTTGCTGCAAAATAAGGAGGGTCTAAAAATATAAATATATCTTTATCTTTCTTTTCTCGAACAATTTTGTGCGGTAATATCTCAGCACAAAAGCTTTCCGGTTCTGATTTTAATAGTTCGCTGTAATCTAAATTAGTAATTATTACATCTGATGTTAATATTTGTGCTAATTTTTCGAGACGATCTATAGATGAATATGTAAACCGTTGATGAAAAGCTTGCTGGGAAAATCCCCCAGACTCGACAGTTCCAGAAAAAGTAATTCGATTAAGAACAAAGAAGCGAACAGCTCTGTCAAAATCAGGTAATTTGTTGACATCTACACTTGTCAATTCCTTAAATAATAATTTTCCATTTGCATATTGTTTTTTAATACTACGTATTTCTTCTACAAGCTTTGGTAGATCAGATTGAGAATATTTCCAAAATAAAAATAATTCGCGATTTAAATCGTTAATCCAAATTTTGAGATGGGGAAATTTTTGTTTTAAATATATAAATATGGAACCACCACCCACAAAAGGTTCTCTATACTCAGAAAAACTATCTGGTAAACATTCAGCTATTTGATTGACGGCTTTCGATTTCCCACCTGGGTAACGTAGTGGACTTTTGATCATAATTACTGGCACAACTCACTCAATTTTGTGATAACTAACAAATTATATGGTGACAAGTACCCCAAACCCTAAGTCGGACAAAGGTTTTGAAATTGAAAGTTACAGTTCTAGGATTTACGCAAAAGTAACGTGATTAGGTCATTATTCGCTATGGGATATAATCATCCGCATTGCTGAGATGAATGGCATCCTGCGAGTGATTGCTTCCATACACACTTCCTCGCTGATGTTTTGATCTCAAATTTTTAACGGAGAGGGTGGGATTCGAACCCACGGTACCTTTCGGTACACTCGATTTCAAGTCGAGCGCATTCGACCACTCTGCCACCTCTCCAACTAATAGCTGTCAGCAATTAATCTTGAGCAATGAAGCTGAGATAATGGCTGACCAAACAAATATAAATTATACTATATTTTTACGTTGTTTGCACTATGGTCGTGGATTTTTGATAAAGAATATCTTCAGATTTAATCGTGAAGTCGTTACCAATCCACACAAGTGAAGCTTTCGTGACTTTTCCATCTTCAAGTTCCACAATTGAGAAATTACGCAGCTTGTCTTGAGGTTTTTCGATAATTCGCGGTACGCTGGCTGCATTTAAATAAATAATTCCCTCCGGACTTCTAAAAATAGGTTTTCGCAATGCTTTTGTATGTCGCAGGGTGTGGTGCATATGTCCGAATGTCACCAAAGGAATATTTTTACCAGTGGTGATACTTTGAGAAATTGCTTCGGCAAAGTCGGGGTCGCCGTAATCACCGCCAATAGGATGCCAATCTTTGCCGCAGGGGTCTTCGGGTTTATCTCCTAATCCGGAAGGACCATTGTGACCGAGAAAGATTATCGTTTCATAAGTAGCACTATTGACTGCTTCCATAATTCGGCTTGTTGATTCTTCCAGAGTTGCGACTCCAAATCTTTCTTTACATAAATCGGCAAATTTCCATGTCGGTCCACCCCAAGTAAAAGGACGACTTCCCACCACAGTTAAGTTGAATTCAGGAAAATCCAGCTTACCGAAACCAACGTGAGTATCGCCTAAAAAATCCAGTTGTTGCTGCACCCAATCTTCCTTGGTGCGGTCATAAGGACACTTTTTACGTCCCCATTCGGTGGCAGTGTACCATGCATCGTGGTTGCCCATTACCGCTGCTTTGGGGATATGTAGATCGGCGATTTTTCTCACAACTTCCACCGACTCATTTCCAAAATCCCCAACGAACAGCACTAAGTCAACGTGCAGACGCTCAAGTGCAATACCGTCTTCGTTTTCCCATTGGTCGTGAACGTCTCCGACTACAGCGATTTTTAGAGTTTTCGAGTTTGTTAACTGAGTGCTTGTCATGCCACTTTCCTTTCCATATGTTTCCAGGATAGGAAACTCAAACCGATTTTGGCACAATTTTTCGGAAGTAGTATTATCCACCTCTTATTTTTGGTAAAAAGTACTATAATTATTTGAAGATTAAAAATTACATCTTGCTATATACGTATAATTTAATTGCCAAGCCCTTTGAACAATTGTGGATTTTAAATTTTATATTTTGGATTAATGATTATGGATTATTTGGATTATAAGCAAGCTCTTGGTTTAAAAGTTGTGGGGATAATTTAAAACTTAATCCTAAAATCAATAGCTTCTTCTTTCAAATAGTGGATAATCTAAAATCCAAAATCCAAAATTGTTTTTGGGGTTAGGTAAGGCTTTGTACCAAAATGCAAGATTTTGAATTTAAAAAGAACATTAAGCCTAATCCTATTGTGTTTACTACTGCACTGCGAAGACGCGAAACAACCCAACTGGGTGCATTACCGCTAGATTTATTTGCAGCAATTGAGAGTCTTAAAAAAGAACTTAATGCTGTCATTTTGGCGCACTACTATCAAGAACCGGATATTCAAGATATTGCAGACTTTATTGGTGACTCGTTGCAACTTTCCAGAGCAGCAGCTAATACCAATGCAGATGTTATTGTTTTTGCTGGTGTTCACTTTATGGCAGAAACAGCAAAGATTCTTAACCCTGATAAGTTGGTATTGTTACCGGATTTGGATGCTGGTTGTTCGTTAGCTGATAGTTGTCCACCGCCGGAGTTTGCAGCGTTTATTGCCGCGCATCCAGAACATTTAGTGATTTCTTACATCAACTGTACTGCGGAAATTAAGGCGATGAGCGATATTATCTGTACTAGTTCTAACGCGGTCAAAATTGTGCAGCAGATACCGGAAGAACAAGCGATTATTTTTGCACCAGATCGTAATTTAGGACGGTATGTAATGCAACAAACTGGACGTGATTTACTGTTATGGCAAGGTAGTTGTATCGTTCATGAAACCTTTTCCGAAAAGAAGATTGTCCAGTTAAAAATTGCACATCCTTTATCTGAAATAATTGCTCATCCGGAATGCGAAACAACTGTATTGCAACACGCTGATTTTATTGGTTCGACAGCAGCTTTATTAAAATATTGTCAGCAAAGTTCGAGTGATGAATTTATTGTTGCTACCGAACCGGGAATCATTCATCAAATGCAAAAACAAGCACCTCACAAACGGTTTATTCCCGCACCACCAACGAATAATTGTAATTGTAACGAGTGTCCGTTTATGCGGTTGAATACTTTAGAAAAGCTGTATTTAGCTATGAAGAATCGCACACCCGAAATCACTATGAGTGAAGAGACAAGAGTTAGGGCTTTACGTCCAATGGAGCGGATGTTGGAGATGAGTGTTTAAGTAGATATTTGTAGATGTAGAGACGTAGTGGTAAAACTGCGTCTCTAGAATCGAGAACTAAAACGACTTATTATTCGCTTGTTTTAGCGCCGACTCACTATATTTTTTATAAAGCTGAATCCTTGTTTGCGCGTCTTTGAAGCGACTATGACTAGATGGAACTTTAGCCATTAAATCGGAAGCACGTTGCCATCTAGCAGCTAAATCTAACCAGTCAGCAGAAGTTGTGATTGTTTGTCCATCTTCAACCGCTTGGTTGGCAATTCGCACTGCTACACCAAAAAGGTCATCTTCGGCTTGAGATGAATTAACAACAGATGCTTCTAACTGATTTTGGTAAACATCTTTAGGTTTCAAAGATTTTATTTGAGGTGTATTAGGTGCTTTATATTTCAAAGCTGCTGTTTGTATTGAATTATTTTTATTACTACCCTGTAAATAATAAGCAAGCCAACCTACTGATAGTAGTAATATGCATAAACTTAATACATTTAATATCCGCCCAAAGAAGGATTTTGTAAGTCGATTATTGTTATTAACTATTAAATGTCGAGAAGATTTAGGCTGAAGTAATTGCGGTTTTTGTGATACGTTTTTATTATCTTTGAAATCTTTTATTATTTGCTGTAAAGCATTAGGTTTTTTTAAAGTAATTTCTTCTGACCACAGCAATTGATTTTCTGGATCGCGATTTATTTCTTCTAACCACAACAATTGTTGCTCTCGGACAATACGACTATTTATGTGAACCTTATAAATGTTACGAGGTGCAATAGATTCTAGTATCTGCCGAATTTGCTGTATTAAAATCGATTTCTCCAGTTTTTCTATGGTTCGAGCTTCACATAAAAGTTGTAAAACTCCACTATCGAAAACTGCTCTGGTTCTCACGCCAGAATCAGCTAACTTTTCATTCAATATTTGAATAATTGCTGCAATACTACCTTGGCTAGCTTGCAAAGCAATATCATTTATTTGATTAACCATTTGTGAAATCGTAATTGTTTGTCAATTTTAAATTGTTAACAGACAATTTAATCTAAAAAAATCAAACTTTTTGTTCCTTAAAAACTTCTATAGACTTATATTTTTGATATTTTACTTTGATTGTAAGTTGAAAAATATCAAATTGGCAAACAATCTAATAAAAGCGTGGATTCAACGAATTACACAGAAGTCGGTTTTTAGGATAAATGTCTGTACTCACAGGCAATCCTTATAAAAACCTGACTTCTAAATCATTATCGAACTCACATTAATAAAACAAAAAGAAAGCCCCCTTCAATTATACCGAAGGAGACTTTCTTTTAAATTAAAAACCTGGCACCGAGCTATTTTCACAGGAGGCAACCCTCCAACTATCGTCGCCGCAACAGCGTTTCACCTCTGAGTTCGGGATGGGATCAGTGTGGTTCCACCGTGCCATAGGCAC
>NZ_JADEWL010000140.1 GCF_015207665.1 Plectonema cf. radiosum LEGE 06105 | reverse complement strand
TTCTAATCCTGTTAATCCCGTCAATCCTTCTAATCCGTGATTTGGCTTGTTTTGAATTATCTGTTCGTATTCTTGCTGTACCTGTTGGAAGAAGTTTTTGGTATATTCTACTTGATTTTGTAGATACTGTTCGTGAACTCGCAGGGTATCACCTTGATGAGTGTGAAACTTAATCATCCCACGCTCTAAGCTTTCGATAACTTTTGGCTTGAGTGAGTCGGTTGAAGATTCAGTTTTGACAAACAAGGAGTTTTGTTGCTGCATCAATTGGAAAAATGTTCTCAGATATTCCACTTGATGGTTGAGGTATTGTGCGTGAACTTGTAAATTTTCACTTTGATTTTGTCCAAATTGAGTTAATACATATTCCAAGCTTTCTAAAACTTGTTCGTAATTTAGAAGTTCGTTTGGTGTAGTTTGCATATGCATATTTAATTTCTCTACTGACTGCGGTTTGGGGAGAGAAGTGGAGGAAGATGTTTCTATATTGTTTCTTTGTTCCCTTGTCCCCTTGTCTTCTTTTATTGCTACTGCTTTTTTATATCCGTTTCCGTTACTGGGGATAGGGAGAAGAGATGGGGTAGAATTTCCTAGTTTATCCCCTTGTCCCACTTTTTCAGCTTTACCGTTGATGCTAGCAGAATTACTAAAAGCAATTTCTGGAATAGTTGCTGTATTTGATATTACTGCAACTTCTACAGGCTTACTCGTAGAAATTTCTGCTTGATGCGTTTCGCTAATAGCTTTTTCCCATCGTTGTTTGGTTTTTTCAGATACGTAGTTGCTACCGTTTAACTTGATATTCAAGCCCTTCTTATTTTCAGTAGATTTAACTACTTCGGGTACTTGATAGGGGTCGAGGTTTTTCAAAGTTATCCCGGCAACCCGTAACTGAATGACGGCTTCTCTGAAACAGTAGTCGCTATCCTTTCTGGGACTGGAGTTTAAAGCAATTGCCATATGAGGGCGATCGCCTAATATATCTTTAACCAGGTTGGTAAGAATTTTTCTGGGACCGAATTCGACGAAGCAGTAACCACCGTCTGCATAGATATGTTCAATTTCCTGTTTAAATAATACAGAATTTGATAATTGTGATTCGAGGGTTCTTTGCAGTTCGTGGGGTTCTTTAGAATACTGTTTTGCCGTAACGTTGGTGTAAACGGGTATTTTAGGAGATTTGAACTTGATACTTTTGGTGGCGATCGCAAAAGCTTTTTGAGCGAAAGCAATCAGGGGCGTGTGAAAAGCAGCGGCTACGGGTAAAACTACAGCCGCACATCCAGAGTCGTGTAGAATTTTTTGTAATTGATGAATGGATGGTGTGGGACCTGCTAATACCACCTGAGTCGGTGAGTTCAAGTTAGCAATCTGGATTTGAGGATAGTCTTTGAGGGCTACTTCGATTTTACCTAAGTTTTCTTTGACCGCCAACATTGCACCAGTATCATAATTGGGGTCTTTGGGTGCAGCCATTGCTTGACCTCTAGCTTTAACTAGGAAGCAATAATCTTCGTCACTCAAAGCTTCACTAGCCCATAATGCTGTGAGTTCACCGAAACTATGTCCAGCCAAAAAATCAGGTTTAAATCCAGCTTGTTGCAGTACTTTATAATATCCGGCGCTCAACATCCCGATAGCTGGCTGGGCGTATTCGGTACGTTGTAATGCAGCGATTTGAGCATTTTTCTCGCTTTCTTCAAACACCGGATGGGGAAAGACTATCTCGGAAAGCGGCTGCAAATTATCTTTGAGTAACAAGCTGTCCATGTAACCGTACAGTTGACGCAATTGGGGAAAGTTCATTACTACTTCCTTACCCATATTTAAATATTGCGAACCTTGTCCGGAGAACAACGCAACTACTTTTCCAGTTAAATCCATCCCTTCTTTTCGGTAATGAATTCCGCTGGGATGTTCCCAAAATGCTGTATCTCCCTTGTTTTTCAACAAGTCGATGGTTACTTGCAGTCTTTTACAAGTCTCTGATAACGAGGATGCAACAAACCCAATTCTTGCATGAGATTGAGGAATTTCTTTGAATTTACAAGCTTCTACCAACTCAGAATAATGTTTATCTCCTGTGGTAGATTGCAGTTTTGCCAAAGTTGCTTCACAGGTTTGCAATAACTGAGCTGGATTTTCCGCAAACAGCAACAGTTGTGCCGGTGCATCATGCAAACGGTATGCACTATCGTGGTCGCTACGATATTCTTCTAAGACTACATGATAGTTGGTTCCACCAAAGCCAAAAGAACTCACTCCTGCACGTCTGGGGGCTTCTCCAGCAGCACAAATCCAAGGTCGAGTTTCTGCATTCAAATAAAACGCAGAATTCTTGATGTTGAGTTTGGGATTGGGTTGAGTAACGTTAATAGTGGGTGGTAATACTTTATGATGCAGTGCCAAGGCTGTTTTTATTAAGCTAGCTGCACCAGCCGCAGCTTTGGTGTGTCCAATTTGCGATTTAACGCTACCCAAAGCAATATGCTGTCTCTTGGTATTATTTTCACCAAAATATTCTCGCAAAGATGCAAACTCGGTGGGGTCTCCAGCCATTGTCCCGGTACCGTGGGCTTCTACTAAATTTACAGTCAATGGATCTAAGCCCGCATCTTCATAAGCCCGCCTTAAAGCTGTTACTTGTCCTTCCTTACGAGGTGCGTAAATACTCTTAAATCTACCGTCGCTAGAAGTACCAATTCCCTTGATAACTGCATAGATTTTATCTCCATCTCGCTCAGCATCCGACAAACGCTTGAGAACCATCATTCCCAAACCTTCACCCAACATCATCCCGTCAGATTTAGCATCAAAAGGTTTAACTTTGTCCCCCGGAGAAACCGCCGGTGTTTTACTGAAACTGATGTATGCTGTAATCGAATTGTCTGTATCCACTCCCCCAGTCAGCATCATATCAGCACGATGATCGGCTAATTCGGCGATCGCCATTTTCAAAGCAGCTAGGGAACTAGCGCAAGCTGCATCTACCGTGCAGTTAAGTCCACCAAAATTAAAGCGGTTGGCTATACGCCCGGAGACTACATTCGCCAACATTCCGGGGAAGGCATTTTCATCCCACTTCACATAAGCGCTTTGAATTTTCTCGATGATTTTTTGAGTATCTTCGTCGGATAAACCACTGCTTTTTAAAGCTTTTTTCCATATGGGATACTGCAATCTAGCACTTAGTGGTACTCCCAACTTCAAAGCCGCAGAGCCCAAAACAACACCGATATTCTCGCGGTTGAATTCGCGCTTTTCATCGTACCCCGCATCTTCCATTGCTTCTTTTGCAACCACCAAACTTAATAGTTGCGAAACATCAGTAACTTCTAAAATGTTCGGGGGAATACCGAACTCCATGGGATTAAAATCAATTTGAGGAATAAATCCACCGCGATCGCAATAAGTTTTATCTTCCGGTGTTCTGGGATTAACGTCGTAGTAATCTTCTACATTCCAATGGGTTTCGGGAATCTCAGTAATACAGTCTATTTTATTAACAATATTCCGCCAATATTCCTGTAAATTTCTGGCTTCGGGAAAAATCGATGCCATCCCAATAATGGCTATAGGAGTATGTTGCAATTGTCTATTAACTTTGTTCATTGACGTAGATTTTTGTGAGGACATCTTTTGTTTGACCTTAATAAATCTTTTCACAGCCTTTTCGCAATTGCTGATTTGTTCTTCCAATTGCGCCAAAGCCTTATCGATGGATTGAGCCGACATAGGACATAAAATAACTTTAGTATCGTTGCTTTCAGAAGCTAAAAGAAAACTTGTAGCGAGAATAAAATTCAGCTACACCTGATTTTAATCACAGGTAAAATAGCTGCCCAATAAAAAATTGGATCATAAATTGGCAACATAATCAGTTGGATAGATAAATGATAAATAATTTTTGACAAACACCAATATTAGGAGAAATGCAACCCCGATTAATTTATTATTTTAGATTTTTTAAATAGTTTCCTCTAATGATGCAATATTTTGTCCTCAGAGCGCGTCTATCCTACGGTAGAATAAAAAACTAAATTAAACTTGTTTCTTGACATTGAGGTAACAGGTCAACAACATTATTAAAACTGGAAAAATAATCTTCCAATGCTTTTGCTGCAAGGTCAGTGAATTCTATCCATTCTTCTTTATAATGACTTGAAGATACTGTTTCCCATTCAAATAAAGGAGATTTGGGAATAGCTATTAAAACAGAAACGCTCTTTTGATCGGAGTCGCCGTTACTCCGCCGATTCTCGGCGGAGGCTGCGGCAACCGGCGTTCCCCGGTCAGTTTGATTATTAAACCTTACTGCGGCGATATAATTGGTATTAATGACAACGTTCTGTATTTTTATAAATGTCATAGCTAGTTAAAACGCCTTGGAAGATAATTTTATGAACTGTAAACAATAATGTTTGACAAGTTAGTTACAAAACCACACCATTTAAAATATCTAGTTTTTTGATAAATCCTTTACTCCTATACACCAATAAAATTGGGACTTTATCAAAATAGTTGACAAACAATTTCAAGTATTGTCCATCTTAGTAATTAGACTGCTTTTTTGAGTTTTTATTCGTCCACGACCTTGATGAAGTAACTAATTCTTATAATGTCTAATTAACTAAAATAATTAGAAGTAATACCAACATTAGCACAGCTTAAACAAAGCGGATTATAGAGTTTAAACCATTTTGGGAAAAAATTAGATTTGAGAAAATATTTATCAGATAAAAAATATCGAATAAGAGTATCATCCATAACTTCATATTTCTCAGGGTAATTTGACAAAAAACTTCAAAAATATAAGTCCTTGTTGATTATGAAGTAGTTGTAAGTTACTGTGAAAGCAATATGGCTACTTTATATATACAGTTTAATATTTATTTTATCGAAAGTGTCTTTTTTCAAGAGAACATGATAATTAATGCGGTATCTTTTTCTAATCATTTGTGTAAAATCAAGTTGATATCTCAACATTAACTATATCAATTTACATTGACAAATACAGTTAATATTGTGTTTTTTATCTTTGATTAATTGTTTGACATGGGTAATTAGCAATTAGTATCAACCTACTCATTCAAAAAAGAGATGAATAGTAATTTAGTCAAACTATTTAAAATATTGAGAGTTCATTTTGAGCAATTAGATAAATGCAAAATGTTATCCAATATAGAAGTCGGGTTTTTATGAGGATTATCTAGGATTACAGATACTTATTCTAAAAACCCGACTTCTGTAGTTACACAACAAGTTTTATTTAGAAATATAAATAATTAGAACGTGCGATTTTTTCGGGTTGTTTTTCAGTCCATTTTCCCCAGCGTGAGATACCATTACGAATTAAATCTAGATTTTCATCACCGATAAAACACACCCGTCGCATTTTTTCGCAAGCCATTAAAATTTCGCTGTTACCCATGAACGGTGCAATGACATAATTGTTTTGAATTGTAAATATATTGATCAAATACTGGATGATTCCTTCCACATTGTCCAAGTTAATTGGTATTTGTGGTTTTGATATCGGTTGTCGCGAAAAAATTCCTACATATATTTTGCCCAACAGTAATTCGTACTGAAAAGTCATCCGTGTAGTGCTACAAAATTGAAACAAGTTGTCTTCCGAACGCAATACAGCCACAACCTTGGCTTCATCGACTAAATAATCATGATTCCATGCATCCGAATCAGTTGCAATTGCTAAAGCCGCGTTTGAAGGTAGCAGTTGAATAAAGTCTTTGGTTGCGGTATCGCCATAATATACTAAATGGCGATTACCCAAAGTCCATTTATCGCCAATTTTGGACAGCGAGTTTGGGTTAAAAACTAGCGAATTGATAATTTTTGGCTGTTCCACTCTTTGTTGTTCCTTTTTGGTTTCTGACTTAGCTTGTAGCTGTGCAATTGCACTATGAAAAGCTTGTAGCTGCAATTGTTCTTGTTCCGCTCGTAATTTTGTCGCGAGTTTGGCTTGCTCTTCGGCTTCTTCATAATCACCCCTCAAGATGGCTAACTCATAAGCCTGTAACGCTTTTTCTGCTAAGACTCTTTCTTTTCTACCAGCCCGAGCAATATTTAACAGGGTGGTTTTTTTATCGGCGATCGCCGTTTTCTGAATAATTTTTTGAATTTTGGGAGCGATATCTCTAGCTATTTGCTTGTCATGTTGCCAGCTGCGTTCGCTATAACCGGCTTGTTTTGCTAGCTGTTGGGTGGTTTTGACTGGTGGTGAAATTATTTCACTACCATTTTGGGAAGTCTTGAGGGTATATTGATTGTCCCCTGCTTTGGCTCTCATTCCCAATTTAATTAGGATTTTTTCTCGTTCTAATACCAGCTTTCCTCTTTCAAGGGGTTCTAATTCGTTGCGAATCAAATTTTCGTCGATTTCAGCGAGTCTGGCTCGTTCGTCGGAATCATAAGTAATTATATTACATTCAATTTTTTTATAACCCAGCAACTTGCAGGCTGTTAACCGATGCAATCCAGCAATCAAGTTAAAATTTTGGTCTACTGCAATGGGATTGAGCAAACCATTCAATTGAATAGATTCTTTTAACTGCTCTACTTTTTCGTCATTAATTGGACGACGATTGTTGTCAAATTTAATTTTTTCTATCGATACTTGAGATATTCCAGACATAATAAAATTATGGAAGAACGATATACCGACTGTCATTTGATTGATATTTGTATGCCTTGAAAATGCCAAAAAGGAATTTTATTCCATAAAACTGTTAGTAGCTTGTTAGTAGCTTGATATCAAATTGTTTTTGACAACTAATATTCGAGAAAAGCCCAAGTCTTATAATCTTATTCCTCCTATATTGCCTTAAATCAATCAACTTGATAGCAAAAATACCATAGCTAAAAACAATCTTTATAAAGTTAAGTAATTGAAAAAAAATATTTTGATATTTGAAGATTAGGGACGTTAGCTTACAGTTATTTGCTCCCGGTAATGGCAAACTAAAATCATATTTTTTTTTGTATTTATTGTCACTAAACTGCTGTAAAAAATTATCTGTAGTATTTTTCAATGGCTAAAGCTCAGATGTATGAAGCGTAACAATTTTCTGAAAATTGCTTGATACAGCATTGTTTGGAGTTACTAAATATATAATAAAATAGGAAAATGCAATTACTCTTAGAAGTGGATTGACAATATTAAATTTGTTTGTCATACTTAAATACAAGTTTTTTAGGCAGTTGGTTCCAGCGCTTCATTTATTTAATTGCCGCAATTAAAATATAGTTTTTGTGAAGAGCGTTACTGCTATTTCCTAGAACAATACCTTATTAATAATATAGAATAAAAATTAGGAAATATTTCGCCGGGGAATCATTTATTTTTCATTTCGGTATTTGCGAACCTTTAAGTATTACAAGTTAAATATTTGCTTGTTACATTTGCTTGTAAGATAACAATCATTGATTTAGTAATGCATTTCCCCTAACCACTTTTAGTTATTTCTGTAAGCATTTATATGTAATGGTTATTTAAGGAGGATAAATTTTTTAACACATTACCATCTGCTGTTTTTGAGTAAAATCCGTCTTGATATTTAACAGTTATCAGTACACAGTCAAAAGTTAACAGTAATTTATTGATATTCTCCCTATCTTATCTCTCAACTGGTAACTGATAACTGATAACTGTTAACTGACTTTTATACATTGGCTCTTCACAATTGGAATCAAAATATGTCAGTAGATAAGGAAAGGGAGTTTATTGCAAAACCTAAGACTCGATGGCGAGTAGTTTTAGCGACTTCCATTGCTTTGGCTACAACACTCATTGGTTTATACAGCTATTTACGATTACGTCCCGATATTTCTTCACAATCATCTACCCCCCTTACAACTCCTGCAAGGGTAGCAATTACAGCTTTAGGTCGTATAGAACCCGAAGGAGAAGTGATTCAACTATCGGCTCCTAGTTCGATTAGCGGTTTGCGAGTAGAAAAATTGTTGGTAAACCAAGGAAATGCAGTCAAAGCCGGACAAATAGTCGCACTATTAGAAGGTTACGTCCGCGCTACAGTCAACGTACAGCAAGCTTTAGATCAAGTTAGAGTTGCTCAAGCTAAATTATCCCAAATACAAGCTGGAGCCAAAAGAGGAGAAATCGATGCTCAACAAGCGGCGATCGCCAGTTTACAATCGCAGTTACAGGGAGAAATTGCTACAGGAAATGCTACTGTTGCACGGTTGCAGGCAGAGTTAGATAATGCTCAGACTGAATATAATCGTTACCGTTCGTTATATCAACAGGGTGCGGTTTCCGCTTCTGTCGCAGACAACAAACGCTTGCAAGTCAGGACTTTACAGCAAAAATTAAATGAAGCACAAGCAGCCCTCAATCGTACTGTTAATACCCTACAAGACCAAATCAGGGAAGCCAGAGGTAAGTTAGATAGTATTCAAGAAGTTCGTCCTCAAGACGTTCAAGTAGCACAAGCTGAAGTAAAAAGCGCAATATCTGCTGTCGAACAAGCAAAAGCAGAAAAAGAATTAAGCATCCTTAAATCTCCTGTCACTGGAACAGTTTTGAAAATTAACACCAAACCGGGGGAAGTGGTTTCGGGAGCTGGAATCATGGAGATAGGTAGAACCAATCAGATGTATGTAGTCGCAGAAGTTTATCAGACAGATATTCAGAAAGTACGTTTAGGTCAAAAAGCCTTCATTTCCAGTACCGCATTTCCTGGGAAACTAAAAGGAACCGTGAGCGATATTGGATTGTTAGTTGACAGACAAAGAATTCTGAATATTAATCCAGGAGCAGATACCGATCGAAGAATAGTTGAAGTAAAAATTCGTATTGACGAGCTATCAGATAACAAACTCATCATGGGTTTAACTAACCTACAGGTAGATGTTGCCATTCAAATTTAAGCAAAAATGAATTTGAAGATACTTGTAACCAAGGGAATAGGGAACAGTTAACAGTCAATCTAAAATCTAAAATCCAAAATTGTTTGACAATTATGGCTTCAAAAACCCCTTTAGCATGGTTACAGCTAGTACGAAACAAGTTTCGTTCTTTAATAGCTGTAGCTGGTATCGCTTTTATTGTGATACTGATGTTTATGCAACTTGGATTTCAAGACGCTCTTTACAAAAGTGCAACTCAAGTGCATCGAAGTCTCCAAGGAGACTTATTTTTAGTGAGTTCTCAATATAAAGCTTTGACTGCTACTCAAAGCTTTTCCCGGACTCGTTTATACCAAGCATTAGGATTTGAAGGTGTAGACTCAGTTACTCCAATTTATTTAGGATTTGCTAAATTAAAAAATCCTGACACGGGTGAAAAATACTCAATATATGTGATGGGTTTTGAACCGGGAAGGTCTACAATTAATTTACCAGGAATTGAGGAAAATATAGATAAACTCAAATTATCTGACGTAGTATTATTTGATGAAAATTCTCGACCGGAATTTGGAAACGTTGCTATGCGATTCAAGCGGAAAGATACCGAACCAATAATCGAAATATTTCCTTTTGATTCATTAGCAGGTTATAGAGTCAGAGTCGGTGGATTATTTAGCTTAGGACCTTCCTTTGGAGTAGATGGAAACTTAATTGTTAGTGATACAACTTTTCTGAGGATATTTCCTAATAGTAGACCTTCAGATAAAATAGATATCGGGGCAATCACTCTAACTCCCCAAGCAAATTCCCAACAAATTGTCCAAAAATTACGAGATAGTTTACCCAATGATGTTTTAATATTTAATCACGAAGGGTTTATTAATTTTGAAAAAGAATATTGGGCTACCAGAACACCAATCGGTTTTATTTTAAACTTAATGTTAACAATGGGTTCTGTTGTTGGTATAGTTATTGTTTATCAAATATTATTTAGCAATATTGCTAGTCAATTAGTAGCATACGCGACTTTAAAAGCCATAGGTTATGCCAATAATTATTTATTAAGAGTGGTTTTTAAACAAGCTTTAATATTAGCAATACTTGGCTATATACCAGGTTGGATTATCTCTAAATATTTATATAAATTTGCGATGGAAGCAACAAAATTACCAATAAATATGAGTCTTGATAATGCATTACTAGTATTGATAGCCACAGCTTTAATGTGTCTTATTTCCGGTGCATTAACTGTAAATCAACTCCGTTCTGCGGACCCAGCAGATATTTTTTAAAGTGAAGAGTTAGGAGTTAGGAATTATTCACTTTTAACCTTTGACCTTTAACCTTTGACCTTTAACCTTTAACCTTGTAAAAATGAACCTCATAGATAAAACTTTACTTATCACCGGAATTGGTGGATTTATTGGTTTACGTACAGCCGAAATTGCTATTAGCAAAGGCTTAAAAGTTCGTGGACTGGAAAAAGATAGGGATGCAGCTAAAAAAGCTGAGAAATTAGGTGCTGAAGTCCACATAGGTAGTGTCGTCGATCCATCAATTGCTCAAAAAGCTTGTCAGCAAGTAGATATAGTTTTACATACTGAAGAAATCGCAAAAGAAGGAGGCTCAATCAAGGAATTTAGCGAAGTAAATATCGATGGAACTATTAATATCGGTAAAGCCGCTCGCAATGCTGGGATAAAAACTTTTATTCATCTTTCCAGTGCTTTAGTTTATGGTTTTAATTATCCGAATGGAGTTACTGAAAACCAACAACTTGTAAAAGAAACAAATCCTTATTGTCAAACAAAAATAGAAGCAGAAAAAGCTCTACAGCAACTAAATAGTTTGCAAGATTTTGGCATTATTATTATTCGGGCTGGAGATGTTTATGGACCAGGTTCTATTCCTTGGACAGTACGACCGATTTCTTTGATGCAGCAAAAATTATTTGCTTATACTAATGAAGGAAAAGTTATCAATCATGTATATGTAGATAATTTGATTGATGCAATTTTCTTAGCTATAGAAAATGAGCAACATGGTGAAATATTCAATGTTACTGACGGGAAAGAAACCTCTCCGCAAGAATATTTTACTCGTTTAGCAGAAGTTGCTGGTTATCCCGCCCCTTCATCTTTACCAAAAGAAGAAATGAAAATATTTCTTAAACTGCGCTGTCAAGGACAAAAACTTTTTCGCAAGCAACCAGATATTCTTCCAGAAGCAGCAGATTTTATGAGTCGTCCTTATGCTTTTTCTATTGACAAAGCACGCAAATTATTAAATTATCAGCCAGTTATTTCTTTGGATGAAGGAATGAATCGTATTCAGAAATGGCTCCAAAATCAAGACAAATAAACCACTGATACATCATCTCTAAAATCTATATTTATACAGCTTATTTAACGTGAGTTTGACACTCTCACAGAAGTCGGGTTTTTAGGATAAATTTCAGTGGTAACAGATAATCTTTATCAAAACCCGACTTCTAACCGCAGGAAAAATCAAGTTTTTACAGCTTCCTTGTAGTGAATATCGAACTCACGTTATTTAATTAATGTCAGTTTAATGAGGAATAAGTACTTGTGCCAACATTTAATTAAACATTTCTCCTGTCTCCGGAGGAGACGCTATGCTCCCGTTTAGATAGGAAACTCTTAACAGGGAAGGGCTGTATAACTGAGCAGTAAATACATCAATAATTTTGCTTGCTTAGTTACTCAATCTTTTTTTGCTGGTAAAAATTTCGAGAGTTATTAAATAATAAATAATCATCAATTAATCAATATCAACAGAAAATGAAAATATCTCAATTTGGCTGCTTGTTATTTTATACTTTAGCAAGTAGTGGATTGTTTCCTAAAGCTAATGCTGTAGAAGATTTTGCAACGCTGACTGTTGCGATAAACGGAATTCAAAATCAAAAAGGACAGATTTGCTTAAAAATCTATGAAAATGAAAGCGGATTTCCTTTGGGCGATAATAGCGGAGTCAAAAATCAATGCACAAAAATAACAGGTAATTCGATTAAACAGGAGTTTACAAATTTAAAAAAAGGTACTTATGCTGTTGCAGTAATTGATGACCAAAATGATGATACCAAACTTGACCGAGATTTTCTTGGTATCCCTGAAGAAGGTTTTGGTATTTCAAATAATCCTACAGTGTCAATAAAAACTGGAACTCCCAAGTTTGAACAAGCAAGTTTTTCATTAATACAAAATCAAACTATTGAGATTGTAATGAAATATTCTCTTGACTAATCATTCCTTGATAGTACAAGCCCTCGGAATCATATGTCTGTCCGAAATTCTTTCATTTCTAAGCCCCCTGTATTGCTCCCTGGGATCAATCCAAAGCTTGTACTGAGCAAAGCGAATGTATCTAAAGCTTGTACTGAGCGAAGCGAATGTATCTAAAATCTAAAATTGATTGACTCCTAAATTATGGATAGAAAAGCTTTAGGCATGGCAATTTTTATGGGACTATATGTTCCATTATTCACAGGAATTTCGGTGACGATACACCGTTTAACTCATTCAACAACAAAACAAAACAATAAAATTATTATTGTTCATCGTCAATTTGAAAAACAGTCTTTTGAGCTAGTTAACAAAAATTCAATTTTCAACTTGGACACATCGAAAAGTTTCTCTTTTTCAACAGATATTTTGGAATCAAACTCGTTAAATTTCTATAAATTATTACCTCCCGCTTATGTCAGAGACAACAATAATTTATTGCAGAATTTAGATTTTAATCAAATTGCAATCGCAGAATCAAAAGTCAGCGTTACATCCGCTTTGCCCGATAAACCTGCAAAAAAAAACTCGCAATAACAAAACCATTCAATTTTAGATTGTAGATTATTTTGCTTAGTTCTTAAAATTACCCAGTTATAGAAAGTAAAAAACTCTTGTCTTAATCTAAAATTCAAAATCGATCAACTCTTCTTAAGTAAATTTACTTATTTAATTATGTAAGGTTTCTCAAAATGAAATTTTTGGCGATCGCGCTACTGCAAGTTTTGCTGGGTTGGTTGGTTATTCAGGTAGGGTTAATGTTTGTCTTTGTCTTTTACCTGGGTTCAAATAAGGGTAATTCAGTTTCCGATAACCATCTTCCTAAAACAGCGATAATTCTCTGTTTACGGGGGACTGATCCTTTTTTACTCAACTGTCTGAAAGCTCTATTGCAACAAGACTATCCTCAATACGATTTAAAAATTGTAGTTGATAGCCAGGAAGATCCTGCATGGCAAGTAGCAAACAATACTATTGCTAATTGCAGCGCTACAAACGTGCAAATTAGCCCTTTAAAGATAGCGAGTACTGCTTGTAGTCTAAAATGCAGTTCTTTGGTACAAGCTGTCTCTGAGTTGGATAGTTCTTATCAGGTAGTTGCTTTGGTAGATGCAGATACAGTAGTTCATTCGACTTGGTTGCGAGAGTTGGTTACACCTCTGATGCATCCAAAAGTCGGAGCAACAACAGGGAACCGCTGGTATCTATCCAAAGGCAGATATTGGGGAACTTTAGTCAGGTATTTGTGGAATGTTTCGGCAGTTGTACAGATGTATTTATACGGTATTTGTTGGGGGGGTACTTTAGCGATTAAAACCCAAGTGATTCACGAAACCGGAATGCTTGAAAAATGGGCTAGAGCTTTTAACGAAGATACAATGGTTAAAAGTATTCTGGCAAAACATAATTTAAAGGTCAAATTTGTACCTTCTTTATTAATATTGAATCGAGAACAATGCACTTTATCAAGTTTAATGAACTGGATGAAACGTCAACTACTTGCTTCTAGATTGTATCATCCCCAATGGTGGTTAGTAGTTGTGAATGCGGTGTTTTCTATCCTGCTACCCAATTTAATATTAGGATTGTGTTTGGTGAACTTTTTGATTAATAAATGGGATATTTCAAAAATCCTATTTGTTTGCTATAGCATCTATATATTTGGACTATTATTGATAATAATTACCTTGGAAACAGCAGTTAGACAAGTAATTGTATCAAAAAAAGCAATGCCGAAATTTTCTTTCGCAAACTTAACAAAAATCCTCATTGGTATCCCATTAACTCATTGGTTTTATGGATTTGCATTAGTATCATCAATGTGGATTTCCAGAATTTATTGGCGTAACATAGTCTACCGTATCAAAAGTCCATTTAATATTCAGCTAACCGAATATCATTCTTATCAATCAGACAATCAAGCAGTTGATAACCAAATCTCTCTTTAATTTAACAAGAGAAAATAATCAACATAATAACTATGGCTTTTTATCCATTATCTAATCAATGGTTAAAAAGTAAAAGATAAAATATAAAAGCCTTGTTCGGTCAGAAACTCTGTCACTTGAGGATGATTTAGACTATTACCTCTCACCTTTAACCTCTAACCTTTGACCTTATTTAATCATGTTAAAACAACCTTTGAGACTGGCAATTGCCACAGGATTATACACTCCATTTTTAACCGGAGTTTCTGTTGCAGTACATCAACGAGTACGCTGGTTTTTACAACAGGGACATCAAGTCTTTTTGATTCACCCCCAAATTAGCGATCGCTATCCTCCAAATGTTGGCAAACGTCCAATGTCGGGATTGGATGAACTACAACAATATGCAAATTTTAGTTCTTATGCATTTCCTACAGAACCACTAATATTTTACAAGTCTCTTCCCCAACCATTAAACTATAGACATTGGAGCGATACTAAATTATTAGAAGATTTTCAACCCGATATTATTTTAGTCGAAGAAGCCGCACAAATGAGAGGACTATACTCACTTTTTCTCCAAGGTTATGGTCGTCCAATTGCAGTAGAATATGCGAAAAAAACCGGCACTCCAGTAATTTCTCTATTTCATACTGATATTGTTGCTTATATTCAATATTACTTAGGGAATCAATTATTTAGTCTATTTCGTCCGATTATTCCAACCTTAATTAAACGATTTAGCGGGTGTTACGACCTAAATTTGTTTTCTTCTAAAGAACAACTTGTTAAATACGAAAAAATGAAATGTCAACGTAGCGAATACTTTCCTTATCAAGGAGTTGACTGTCAAAAATTTAATCCCGAAAATATTATCTATAATCCCATTCCCAAAGACCATAGACCAACTTTATTATTCGTAGGACGCATTACAGCCGAAAAGAATGTTAGTCAACTTTTAGATATATATCCGATAGTTGCTGAGAAAATAAAAGACCTTCATTTAGTAATTATTGGTAGCGGTCCTATGGAAGAAGAAATTAATCACCGCGCTCAAGAATTTCCATCCGGTGTAACAGTTTGGGGAGAATCTCACGGAGAAGAATTGTTAGGATGGTTTGCTCGTGCAGATGTATTTGTTAACCCTTCCACCACCGAAAATTTCTGCACTACAAACAACGAAGCTTTAGCTTCTGGAACTCCAGTTGTCGCTGCTGTTGCACCCTCCACAGCAGAGCAAGTTACACCAGGTGAAAACGGCTTTTTAGCAGAACCTAATAATCCTCAAGATTTTGCGGAAAAAATCATTCAAATCTTAGAAAATTCACAATTAAAAGACCAAATGACTAAAAATGCTCGTCCTTCAATTCTTGAATTTGATTGGTCAGCTTGTATGGAGAAGTTTGAATTGAAACTCTACCAAGTTATTGCAAAATCTCAGGAAAAGCATTAAATTATCAGCAATTAAGATGTATATTGTTATCGATACTCTACAAAGGCTGCATTACTTGTTGAGTGTTAACTGTTCCCCTCGAACCCTACTCCCTACTCCCTTTATTACAAGTGTTTAACCCGACATGACATAACACTTTAAAATACATATAATCATAGATTTTTCAAACCAGTAGTATCTACCATCATGACCCAAACACTACCTACAAAAAACCACCAAAGATTACAACTTTCAGCCCTAAATATACCTATTCGTTTGCTTTTGGGGCCCGGGCCATCCAATGCTCATCCTGATGTACTTAAAGCAATGAATACTCCTTCAGTAGGGCATCTTGATCCAGCTTTCCTAACACTCATGGATGAGATTCAATCATTGTTACGCTATGTATGGCAAACGGAAAACCCCTTAACTATTGCAGTTAGCGGTACCGGAAGCGCTGCAATGGAAGCAACTATTGCCAATGCTATAGAACCTGGCGATGTAGTATTAATTGGTGTTGCTGGATACTTCGGTCATCGTTTGGTTGACATGGCTGGACGTTATGGTGCAGATGTGCGAATTATTACCAAGCCTTGGGGACAAATATTTTCCTTAGAAGAATTGCAAAGCGCGATCGCAACTCATCATCCAACTATAGTAGCTCTAGTTCACGCGGAAACTTCCACCGGCGCACGTCAACCTTTAGAAGGAGTCAGCGAACTGTGTCGTCAACATGGTAGTTTGCTGTTAGTGGATTCAGTCACAAGTATGGGTGGGGTACCTTTGTACTTGGATGAATGGGGAATTGACTTAGCTTATAGCTGTAGTCAAAAAGGATTGGGATGTCCTCCCGGTGCTTCACCATTTACTATGAGTCCCCGTGCAATAGAAAAATTGCTTTCTCGTCAAACCAAGGTGGCAAATTGGTACTTGGACATGAACCTGTTAAGCAAATATTGGGGTAAAGAACGCACATATCATCATACAGCACCAATCAATTTATATTATGCTTTACGGGAATCCTTACGTTTAATTGCAGAAGAAGGCATAGAAAATAGTTGGGAAAGACATCAAAACAATGCAGAATATCTGTGGCAAGGGTTAGAAGATTTAGGGATGACTTTACACGTTGAGGAACAGTACCGATTACCAACTCTCACAACAGTTCGGATTCCCGAAGGTATTGATGGTAAAGCCGTTGCACGAGAATTACTATTAGAAGAAAATGTCGAAATTGGAGGTGGACTTGGTGAATTGGGTGGCAAAGTTTGGCGTATTGGATTAATGGGTTATAATAGCCGTAAAGAGAATGTAGATAAACTTTTAGAAGTATTAGGGAAGAAGGTCAAAGGTTAGAGGTCAAAGGTTAGAGGTCAAAGGTCAAGGTGAGGAGTTAGTACCACCGGAATTAGGAGTTAAAAATTCACCCCCCCATCCCC
>NZ_JADEWL010000139.1 GCF_015207665.1 Plectonema cf. radiosum LEGE 06105 | reverse complement strand
CCCCATCTCCTTGTCCTCTAATCTCCCGTAAATACTTCTCAACGGTAGTGAATTCAAATTCGGGACATAAAGGAGAACTTTGCCAGCGTCGGGCAATTTCGAGCATATCACGAGTGGGGCCGCCGCCGTGGTCGCCAACACCGGGAAGCCAAAGGTAATTTTGTAAACCCGTTTGTTTCTCCCAGGCAACAGAATATTCTACCATTTTTACTGGGTCGATACCTTCACCAATCGGTGCCGACATCAAGCTAAATATTTCACTACCATCTGGCGATCGCCACCAAAAAGCACCATGAGGAAACTTAGTCGTATCATTCCAAATCAGCTTTTGAGTCACAAAATATTCAACTCCCGCACAAACCATAAATTGGGGTAAAGTCCAGCAAAAACCGAAGCTATCAGGAAGCCATGCCACCGTTGAAAACTCCCCAAACTTTTCTTTAACATAAAGCTGACCATATAACAATTGACGGACAATCGATTCCCCAGAAATTATATTTAACTCCGGTTCCACCCAGAAAGCCCCAACAACTTCCCAAAGATGATTTTCAACAGCCTTTTTAACTTCTACAAACAAATCCGGACAATTATCTTCCACCCAAGCATAAAGCGCTGGAGTAGAATGACAAAAAATCAATTCCGGGAAATCCTCTTGCAGCTTTAAAACCGACGTAAAAGTATTCTTAGCAGCCTCCCAAGTTTCACTAACTTGCCATAACCATGCCATATCCAAATGTGCATGACCCACAAGATAGATTTTAGATTTTAGATTTGTAATTTTCGATTGAAGATTATCCCGTAAATTAGCAAGACACTCATTAACTCTCTCCTTAGCGTACTCAGCGCCTCTGCGGTTAATTTCCCCAACAACCTCCTGCACCAACCCAGCAATCACATTCAAATTATCCGGTGCAAAAGCTTCACAATAACCCAGGGCGATCGCCAACTCCGCAGCCACAAAACCAGGATCAACATTATTCCCCACAGTTTCATACACACACCTAGAACTTACCAAAGCACCATTATCATGTTCCGGACTTACCAAACGTAAAGCAACAGTAAACTCCTCACCCGGTATTGCCTCATCAGTTAATAAAACTCGTTGCGAAAAATCAAATAAATCTCCCTCGGCGACCAAAGAACCATTAATATAGACTTGAGCAGAATCTGCCCACCAAACCAAAGCCAATCGCAAACACAAACCCGCAACTGGATAACCCTGCAAATCCTGGGGAACGATGATTTTTTGTGCCAACCAAAGCACATTTTTACCCTTCTCCCAAGCAATATGTCCTTTCGCGTTTAACTGTGTAGTATCCCAACCAGAAAAATCCGCCGCGAAAACCTCACTCACCAAAATGTCACCTGAAAAACAGCGCCAATTTGAGCGAACATCCAAAGTACTAAAAGCACGTAATTTATCAACAACTTGCAAAATAGTTTGGGAATGAGTTTGTGAACTTAAATTTGTATTAGATTCAGGTATGGAGTTAGTCATATTTCCGCTAAAATCGAGTCAACAGTTCTACAAACTCAATACTAAAAGATTATAAAATTTCTCACATAAAAATTTTGGTTGTCTTTTCGCCTCTAACCTCTAACCTCTAACCTTTAACCTTCCTACCATGCCTTCTGCTTCCAAAGGACGTTACCAAAGTAGGCTATTTAACTTCTTTCACAAACAATCCCGACGGTTTGGTGAAGGATTCGGACGCTCGTTACGACAATTACAAGTTGCAACAAGTTGGTCTCTAGAAGCACTTTCTAAATCAATATATTTACTGTTACAAAAAGCTGTTGATTCTGCTGGAACCCAATTATCGGCAGCTAAAGAAGAATCTCGGTTAAAATTGCAGCCATCAGAACCTACTGCCGATACTGCGATTGTACGAATACTAGAAAACATAGAAACGCAATATATTCCATCTTTAGATAATTCACAATTATCTATTTCTATTTCTACTACTTCTAAAACAAACATTGTACCGTTAACATCTTGCTCTCTAGCTAATCAGGAAAGTGGGGTTGTTGAAATTATTGAGCAAGATGTATGTGCTTCGCCGACGCTTTGCGAAGGCACTACGATTATTCCGTTCTCGGTAGAAGATTGCCGTTCGCGCAGCGTCTCCCTCCAGGGAGAAAATAAAAACCGCAGAGACGCGGAGAACACGGAGGAAAGAGGTAAAGAGAGATTGGTAATTTTAGAAGGGGATAGGAGTAATCAAATTAGTGAGGAAGATGCTATTAGTAATTTAAAGTATTCTTCTGGGAAAATTCGAGGAATTGCTTCACAACTCTCGAACCAGAATTTAGTATTGGTAACAAGTGAAAACGAAATTATTGATATTTTAACTTTATCGCAACAGCAAACCTTACAAAACAAAATAATATCTGAAATTGCTAATTATTGGCGTTCGTGGCGATTATCTCAAGCTAAGCAGGAAACAAAATTATTATCTAGAGTAGAAAGTATATTCAAAATATTTGCTCCCAGTAATGATCGCAAAACTGAAACCTTGCTTCCTATAAGTATAAATGCAAGAGTAAAAATCAACCCAAAAACACTAGCATCCTTAGATACTGCTGTTGCGAAATTAGAAACAAACGCTTTAGTTCCCGTATCCCGCGCTCAGATGATTGTACAACAGCGCGGTGGTGAATTAATTAAAGTAGTCAAAGCAAAATTAGATATCTTTTTATATGGCGATCGCAATTTAACTGTCAGCAGCAAACAAGTAGTAGCGGATGGTAATTTAGAAAGTCAAAAGTCAGCAGTACTCCGCCGATTCTCGGCGGGCAGTAAGCTAACGGGCATTCCCCAGTCAAAAATTCAAGCTTTAATTTCAGCAGCTTTGAATTACTTTTACGGAAAATCTCAAAATGAAAAAATCAAGCAAACTCCACCAACACCTTATCTTTCTGTAAGTAAACCCAAAACTCCTCCTCAGTTACAAAGTCAACAGTCAACAGATGATTGGGTAAGTTTTAATGATTTGTTTAATAGTGGATTATCGCAACGAAATCAAAAAAATCAGCCATTAAATAAGAATGTAGAAACTATTAAAAAGCAATTAAAACCTTCTACAGAAGTAAATAATTCCTCCGAAAAACTATTTGGACGTTTCCAAATTCCAAATTGGCGCACTTTACGACTTAAACAAAAAGCTGGTTTACAAAAGCCACAAAAACCTGTTGTACGAAACCAGCAAGATAGTTATATAAAAAAAAGCGGGCAAGATGCCCACACTACTGGAATCTACGAAAAAATTACAATTACTCCAAATTCGAGATTAAAAAATCAAAATCAAGGAGAAATCACCCAAACTCACGAATCAACCCAAGTCGAAGCCAAACCAGAATGGATCGAAACCAAAGCAGAACTAATTGGTTATCACAAACATCCCTTAGAGCAACTTTTAGCATTGATTGACAGTGCAATGTTGAAAATCGAAGAAGCATTTGTAAATTTAGCAAAGGCTTTACAAAAATTGTGGGGGAAATAAAGTTAGGAGTGAGGAGTTATGAGTGTACTCAGACAGAATTAATTACATACCAAGATTGGATGTTCCTTGTTCCCTGTCTCAACGTGAGACATGAATTTAATTTTGTCCAACTACTTATGACGACTAATAGTTTGAGGGTTATTATAATAAATTTGGTATAAACTCTTAAAAGATAATAATCTAATAATATAGCGGTTTTCACTTGGGTGTAATACAAATTTTACCTCACCCCGCCCAAAGCAACCCCTCTCCAAGGCATCGGAGAGGGGAGGGGGTGAGATTTTAGTGTATTGGACTCAACTGAAATTTGCTATAAAAATTTTATTTATGTCAAAATGAATACGTAAAAACACTATGCATAATTGTATGTTTTATATAATTATAATCTGTTTTTGGTAGATCCAATGTAGAAGAGTATGCTGATCAAAGACTGTATGAATATAAAGTTTGGGAAAATCGTCAATTTCTTATCAAAACAAGCTAATGTGATTGGCGATAGGCGAAGCCGACACCTCCGGGTGTATCGCTGTTCAAGCTTGTTGTGGATTTACAGAGTAATTGATATTGAAGTTGAGCGGGGAATGCCGCCCAGCTTACTGCCCGCCGTTGACTTTGAAGATTTGCAGAAAGTCGTCATTCATTTAAAAGATGCTGTAGATGTGATGAAACCATTAGAAATGTCTACTAGCAAAATTCAATTACACGACTTTACGACTGTTTTTGTATTTTTAGAATCAGCTAGAAATGCATTATTTAGAGCAAAAATTCCTAATGCAGCAAAAGCAATGGATAGAGTGATCAAAAATATCAAAAAAGCGTGCAAAATACAATCGGAAAAGCATCAGAAAAGGTTGATTTCAGAAATATTAAATAGTTTAAATCAGGTGTTAGATTCAATCGAAAAATCAATCTCTAATGTTGTATCACCGATAGTTACTCATATGACTTATGAGCAGTTATTGTCTAAACTCACAACTTATTCGTCAAATGCAGCTTTTTAAATAACTGCATATAACCAATTGCATTGACAAGCAATAAATATTTGATTTTTGGATTTTTTGATTTCTAGGTGTCATCTACCAATCCACTAACGAGACTTAAAAGCTATTAATAGCACGATTAAAATTTAAGTATGATATCGGCTTATAAGTAATAGTGTTCCCATTTATTTTACCAATTTGCAGTATAACCATACTCGAATATTGTACAGACGCAATATTATGAGCATCTCTACCGTTTAACACCCGGATTTTGACGATAAATCTCGATTAATCCGCAGAACTGCGATAACCATAGAAGTTAACGCTATAATCCGTTATCCGTACTCCTGTCTTTTCCTCTACAGAACGAATCACTTCTTCAGGTAATTCCAAATGAACGTCTAAAATTTGATTCGTATCCAAACAATTAACATGACTGTGAGAATCGCTGATATTTCCATACAAACGTCCATCACAGCGCTCGATACATTCAATAATACCACCAGACGATAAGGCTTCTAAGTTCTGGTAAACAGATGTATGTCCAATTTCCTTACCTTCTAAATTTAGCCTGTCATAAATTTCACGAGCGGAGAGATGCTCGTTGGCTTTCCATAAAAGTTCTAAAATATAACGACGCTGACGACTAACTCGCATACCCAAAGTTTGACATCTTTCAAGTGCGTCTTCTAAAGAACGAATTGGTTTTGTAAATAATGTTTGTTTTTGCATATTTGTATTTTTAAATATGAAAGTTTCTTTTTTATTTCGTAGATACAAAAATTAAAGTAATCATACACACAATCTTTTTTGGTGTTTTCCCCTTTTTTTGCATCTACAAAGACGCGGAATCATCAGATGAACTTTTCAATGCTTGTTAAAGTCTAGTTGTCAACAGTTAATCTAAAATAAACTCATTACCACTTTAGCTTAAATTTACTGTAAACGTCTACTTCACAGTAGATTAAGTATTACACAAAGATAACTTATGTCGTTTGTTTAACTAGCGTTACCTTTTAGTTCTTTGTAGTTAATTGATTGCTTGCTTCAGTATTTACAACGCCGCGTTCTTTAGAGTAATCATACTGAACTAGTTTTTTTATCTGTTTTTCCTGTAATTGCTACTGGGTGTAAATAATTAGACATATTAAATTTTATCCGCGATCAGCTTTTATTTTTGCCCTTAAAAACAAAAATAACTGTGGTTTCTACTGAGGATTAAAGCCCGATATTGGTTTTTTCAGTACATCTACTTATTCTCATCTAGGCTGGTGTATTTACATAATGTCTGTAAACAAGCTTGGAAAATACAAGCAGTAAATAAGCACATCTACTTAACGGTATTTGCTGAGTTATTGAACAAGCAAACAACCGTAATTTCCACTATTCAGTATTGAACAGGGTGATAAAAATGCAAAGTAATCTCAATAATGGTTTTAATAATTCTGGGCGCACAATGCCTTCCTTGGATATGAACTCCCCATCTGCACCTCGTGAAATGCCTAGTAGCGCCATGGATGCGGCATCTGCTTACGGACATATGCAGAAAGTATTAGTAGAACTGCGCGTTCCCAGTAATCAAGGTGTATTAGCTGCATCTCGGACGGCTGCACAAATCAATGTAAGTAGTTTCAGATTTGATACCAGCTACGAACCGATAACAGTTAATTCCAGTAGCGAGCAACTATCTAGCTTGCAAGCTAACAACGAAGAAACGGTTATAGTGCGCGGCATTATACAAGAAAACGATATTCAGGAATTAGAATCACAAGCTAACGTCATCAAAGTTTACAAAGATACCCCCATTGCACCCTTTGATATTGCCTTATTAGAAAAAAACAGAGATTTAGTCGCACCGATGGATGGGGCGCAAAATTGTCCTATCGGTACCTGTGATTGCTCTCCGACAACAGCCAAGGGAACCATAGCCGATGTAGCCAAGTATTTCGGTGCCGACCAAATTTGGGCAGCTGGTTTCAAAGGAGAAGGTATCGTTGTTGGTGTTGTTGATGGTGGAATAACTGCTGAAGGTCGCGATATTGGTCCGTCAGAAACCATTCTTCGTGTCAAAAATGTGATTGGTGGTCCAGCATCCGACTGGGGAACTACCGCCAAAGAATGGGGTGAACACGGTAATATGTCCGCTACCGATGTATTAGGAATGGCACCCGCAGCCAAACTCTACGATTGCCGAATTTCCGGTGGAGATGCCATATCCAACGCTTTAAAAGTATTCGATTGGGCAATTAAGCAGTATCAAACCGACGGTACACCCCAGATTCTCACCAACAGTTGGGGAATTTACCAAGAAAGCTGGGATGAATTTTATGCAAACAATCCCGAACATCCTTTCACTCGTAAAGTTGTAGAAGCGATTGAGCAAGGTATCTTAGTATTGTTTGCAGCGGGTAACTGTGGAGGTAGCTGCCCTTCCCAAAGATGCGGTACCGATACTGGTTCGGGTAAAAGCATTTGGGGTGCAAACGGACATCCTTTAGTCATGACGGTTGGTGCAGTCAATAAAGAAGAACAGTTTATTGGTTATAGTAGTCAAGGACCTGCATCTTTAGACCCCAACAAACCGGATTTTTGCTCGGTGAGTCATTTTAAAGGTTACTTTGCTAGCGATAACGGCACCTCTGCGGCTTGCCCGATTGCTGCTGGGGTGGTTGCGTTACTCAAGCAAGCTAAATCTGACTTAAATCAACAAGAAGCTAAAGAACTCCTCAAGAGTACCGCGAAAAACATTGGTGAACCTGGTTTTGATCATCATTCCGGTGCTGGAATTATTCAAGCAAAAGCCGCTTTTGACCAACTCTTACCTCAACAGCCAAAATGGCACGAATGGGAAAGCTGGGGAGGTAATAGTTTCTATGCACCTGCGGTTGTTTCTTCTGAAGAAAATCATCTTGATGCCTTTATTGTCGGTGGAGACAGTGCGATTTATCGTAAATCTTGGCACGAAGATAAAAATCCCGGTGAGTGGGAGAAGCTAGACGGCTTTAGTTTGGGAACCCCTGCGGTGCTATCCCGTGACAAACAAAATATCGATCTATTTATCATCTCTCAAGAACGTACATTGCAGCGTAAATGTTGGAATGGGAAAATTTGGAGTGAATGGGAAAATTTAGGTGGTTTATGCAAGCACGGTGTCACAGCTACTAGTTGGGGTAGCGATCGACTTGATGTATTTAGCGTTGCAGCCGACAATGCTGTTTGGCACAAATTCTGGAACGGTGAATGTTGGAGTGAATGGCTTTCTTTGGGTGGTATCAGTTTGGGTACTCCAGCAGCAGTTTCTTTACAAGAAAACTCCATTGATGTATTTATTCGAGGTTGCGACCATGCTATATATCGTAAATCTTGCAACGGTACATCTTGGAATAGTAACTGGGAAAGCTTAGGTGGTCTATGGTTATACTCTCCCGCAGTAACTGCAAATACTAATACTATCAATATATTTACTATTGGTACGGATAACGCAATACACCGTAAAACCTGTGATCGCGCTACTACAAGCGAATGGCAAAACCTTGGGGGAGCATCAATTTCGGCTCCTGCTGCCCTATCTTGGGGACAAAACCGCATCAATATATTTGCTGTCGGTGGTGATAACGCTTTATACCACAAGTGGTTGAGTTAGGTTTAATCTCATTCAGCGATTCATAAAATTGTCGATATAAATCGAATTTGAGGGAGACGTTGCACTGCAACGTCTCTACATTATTGTTTATGTGTATAATTATTAATTTAAAATCTAAAATCCAAAATCCAAAATTCTAATTAATGACTTTAACTATTACACTTTCGAGTAACTCTATCAACAGCTTGGATTTGTCCCCTGCAACAGCGGTAATCGATAAAATCCTTGCTCTTGATAATATTGCATCGAGCGAACAACAATTATGCTTTGATATTCAGTACGATTTAGAAGCAGGAGATCCACGGGAACTTTCAGAAATTCCCGAAGTGCGACTATGGTTTATCCGTTTGGATGCTAAATACCCGTGGCTACCATTTTTACTGGATTGGCAATCGGGAGAATTTGCCCGTTATGCTGCTTTATTGGTTCCACATCAGTTTAACTCCAAAGAAGGTATTCAATACAATCCGGAAGCTTTGGAAATTTTCATCATGCACAAAACCTTTGTCTTGAAAGATTGGCTCGAACAACAAAATATTCCCAGTCAATCTCGAATCAAGTCAATGGCTAAGTTGCTTGGTTATGACTTAGATGATGAGCTATTTCAAATGCTCTAATTCAATTGCAATTTCCCAGATACTGAACGTAAGGTTAAGCTAGGGTAAACGTAGCACAAAGGCTACTCTCAAACAAAGTAAATCCTTACGCTCAGTGACTAAATGCAGTTACTGTTTACTGAATACGAGATATCAAACTTAATGCAGTATTAAAAGCATACTCAACAGCTTTGGATTTACTTGGCAAAGCTGATTGCCAAATGCGATAGTCGTTATATTCAACAATCGATTTAGCCATATCATCAATATAAATTTTATTTAAAATATCGTATTGGGCTGATTCAAAATCTTCTAACCTCTTGCCGTTTTGGATAACTTCCTCACCAGCTTTGATAAATTCATCTAAAATTATTTGCGTGTACCGTTTTCCTACACCTTCTGCAAAAATAGATGTCGATTTAAATGCTTTATATTCTTCCAATAGCATATCGGCTATTTTGATTCCAACTAATTTATTCCAACTCGACGGAATTTCAATATCTAAATAATCATGATCATTATATTTATATTGTAAATATTCATAAATATCTACAGCGGATTTCTCCAATTTTTTACCGGCAAATAATTCTTTTAAAGGTTGAATGCTTGTACTAAAAGATGAGTCTGTAAATACATATTCTCCACCTTCGGGACATTCATACATCATATAAGTCCAAATCCCAGAGCTTGCTGTATCTGTACTTACAGATTGAAAAAAAGTAATAGTTCCATCTTCTTCACTTTCAAAATATGCACTTTCTGTATCGGAAAATTGCCATAAAGGTATGTTCTGGCAAGAAAGCATGATTTTTCTATAAATACCTGTGAGATGATGAGGTTGAGTCTCTACTTGGATATAACGTTTTTTAGTAATAACTAAACTATGTAACCGAATCGCCATTGTTTCTTTCCTTTTATTTACTTAATCATTTCAATGCGGTGATTTCACCTACTTAACAGCTAGATAGAAGTTCATGCAAAAAGAATTTATCGCTTTTCCTTCATTTGTACATCTTTCACAAGGAATAATGTTTGTATCATTTCACAAAGAATAATGTTTGTATCAATTGCCTTCTTTACATTCAAATATGTAAATTGATTTGCGATTGATTACTAACAATAAACTGTCTAAATCAACTCCTTAATAGATGTTGACCAATAAAAGTTACAAAACTTCAAACTAGCTGTTAACTTCAAAAGCCAAAAGACTTTTAGTGATTCAATAAAAAAAATGACAAGCTAGCTTTGATAGTAGAGATACATCAAGTTAATTAAGTTTTCTCTACTATCACCAGCTTTGACAACCAAGTCATCTGCTTGGTAGCGAGAGGCTGACACTACTGCTGATAACCTTTGACTCAGAGGCTCCCCGCACGCCATTTTTTTTAATTTCTGATTTATCATTCCCCAAAATGAAATCGAACTAACATTCTGACCAAAAAAAAATCTATTTTTTTTTCTCAACAGTGGATTAACTTAAGTAGCAAGCGGTTTACAGGCGACAAATAAATTCATCTCTTAAACACAACATTTTGTTACTCATACTAAATTCTTTGATCAAATGTATTCTATTTAACATTTACCGTTTATCTAAACCAAAGTTTTGTTTTTTAAGTACACAAACTTAATTAACAGATAAACTTTGAACTAGGCTTTATAGCTTAATAGATACTTCAATTTTTTTGTTGAGGGGTTTAACCCCCTTAATAATTGGATTCATTGCCTGGCATAGGATAAGACTATTTTTTAGAAATTTATATTTTATACATTTATTCATTTGATCCCACTAATTTGATTTTGATTAAACTGCTTATAAAAAGTTTAGTTGCTTAAACTAATCGGGTTATCAAAAAGTATCTTTATTGTATTTTTAAATACAAAGATTTTTTTGATAGATATTTATTAAAACATAATTTTATAATTTTAAAACGTAAATTATTGTATAGATTTTAATTAATGATTAACCTACCGATAACAAAAAATTAATTATGCTTTGCAGAGAATAATTTTTGGTGATAAACTCCGCTAAAACACTTTATTCACAAATAAATAACTTGATTATTTTACTAAACTAATTTGTATTGTAAATCACAAAAATCAGATTTTTTTGATAATAATATAAAAAATAGACTTAGTTAAAACAGAGAAGTCGGGTTTCTTTGAGAAACCCGACTTCTTCCTTGTGAAAATAGATAAAAAAATCACACCAGGTATTTTTGTTTATATTTGTTTATACCCGGTGTTGCAATAGTGATAGTGAATTTTACTTTCTGAGCTTTTTCTGAATCGGAAAATTCCTTAGCCTTGCCAAATTTTTTCTAAAATGGTTGCTGGTTGGATATCCCCGATGATGCCGGTATCTGATTTAATTGCAATAAACTTATCGCTTTGAGGCAATGCTTTCATGGGTTCGGTTGAGCCGAATAAAGCAATGGTGTAAGTTTCTAAAAACACAGCAAGTTGCATCGGCGCACTATCAGTACACAACATTAAATTAGCCCCGGCGATCGCCGCTGCTAGTTTACCAATATTATCGGGGAAAATTTCTTTAATATCTGGTATGGCTGCTTTGAGAGTACTGAGTAAATCTTGATTATCCAACTGCGAAAAAACCACTACCGGCATATCTGGTTGCTTTTTTTTAAAATCTTGAATGACAGATAGCCATTGTTTCGCGGGATAGGAAGTATTATTATTAATTGACCCATCGCAAACCAAAATATAGCCAGTATCTTTAACTTCTAAACGCAATTGTTCGGAAGTTGCCCATTCAATATCTGGTTTTGGTACATTGATTGCTAGTTCAGGATAACTAGAATTAATTCCTAACCCTTGGAGCAAATCGTGGTACATATAAGCCGCATACTGCTGTTTGTTTTCGGATACTACACGATTAAAAAATAAAGAACTATTTCCCTTAAAACCAACTCGCGTGTTGATACCAGTCAACCAAAGCATTAAACCAGTAAACCAGCTTTGGGATGGGGTAATCGCGATATCATATTCGCGATCGCGAATTGTGCCAATTAAGTTACCCCAATCAGCCATACTATTACGATCTTTAAAATCAAAGGCTAGCACTTCGTCTACGGACTTACTTATTCGGTAAGTAGCCTTTGAGGAAGGTTCACACACCACATCAACGCGAGATGTATTATACTTCCGCTTGAGATTGTCTAGAGTCGGAAAGAATAGAATTTGTTCACCTATTCCACCAGGGACAAGGGCTACTATTCGCATATTATTTATTTACGCTTACTGGATATTTATTTTAGGGGAAGATAGGGGGACAATTCGCAATTCAAGAAAAGTTAGGAGTTAGTACCACCGGAGTTGTTGTAGAGACGTAGCACTGCTACGTCTCTACGGGAATTAAAAGGAAGGGAGTTTTGAATAATTTAGTCTTTCTCCTGTAGCTTTTCCCCTCGGAAGTGGGTTCAAAAAATATTATTGATTGAAATCGAGGAACTATCAAAGTGTATTTATTAATTCCGGCAGCCGGAAGCGGTAGAAGAATGAATAGTAACCGTAATAAACTTCTGTTAAATTTGCTGGGACAATCGATAATTAGCTGGACTATCCAAGCAGCTACAACAGCCAATTGTATCAGTTGGATTGGTATAATTTCTCAACCGGATGACTGGCAAGACTTTGAGGAAATTATCGAACAGTTGAAATTAAACAAACCAGTAAAATTAATTCTAGGTGGTTCTACTCGTCAAGAATCCGTTTACAATGGTTTAAGGGCATTGCCAGCTTCTGCCTCGCAAGTATTAATTCATGATGGAGCAAGATGCCTTGCCACGCCAAATTTATTTGATTCGTGTGCCGAAACTCTTCTTCATACTGACGGTTTGATTGCCGCAGTTCCAGTAAAAGACACGATTAAAATTGTTAACGATAATAACATAGTTCAATCAACACCAGACCGACGGCAATTGTGGGCTGCACAAACACCCCAAGGATTTGATGTCAAGTTATTAACACAATGTCATACACAAGCCGTCAGCAAAGCTTGGCAAGTCACCGATGATGCTGCTTTGTTTGAAAAATGTGGATTAGAAGTATCCATAGTTCAGGGAGAAGAAACTAATTTAAAAATTACCACTCCACAAGATTTAGCGATCGCAGAATTTATTTTGAAAAGTAGAAATGGGTAATTGGTAATTGGTAATTGGTAATTGGTAATGGGTAATTGGTAATGGGTAATGGGTAATTGGTAATGGGTAATGGGTAATTGGTAATGGGTAATTGGTAATGGGTAATTGGTAATGGGTAATTGGTAATTGTTTACTATTCCCAACTCCTAACTCCCAACTCCTAACTCCTAACTCCTAACTCCCAACTCCTAACTCCTAACTCCCAACTCCCAACTCCTAACTCCCAACTCCTAACTCCTAACTCCTAACTCCTAACTCCTAACTCCTAACTCCCAACTCCCAACTCCCTATTTAACATTGACTTTTTTTTCATAAAATGGTATTGTATGTGCCAACTTACTTATAGTTTGTTTTCTTGAGTTGTGCATTGTCCATTGCGATTAACTCTTGAATTTGGATTAATAACTCATGACTTTAGAGGCATCAAAGATAGAAGCTATTTTGTATCTGAAGGGAAAACCCTTGTTAATCGGTGAGATAGCTGCTGTGGCAAAGTGCGATCGCGCTACGGCAGAGGAAGGGATAATCGAATTAATTGATGAATATGCTCGTCGAGATAGCGCTTTAGAAGTTATAGAAACGCCGCAGGGCTACAGTCTGCAATTGCGATCGCATTTTCATGAGTTGGTGCAAACGCTGATTCCTGTGGAGTTGGGTGTAGGAGCATTAAGAACTTTGGCTGCAATTGCTCTTAATAGTCCGATGCTGCAAAGCGATTTGATTAACTTACGGGGTTCGGGGGCTTATCAACACGTGGTAGAATTGGTTGAACAAGGTTGTGTCCGTAAACGACGTAGTGGCGATTCTCGCTCATTTTCGCTGCAAGTTACTCCAAAATTTCATCAATATTTTCAAATAGATCAATTACCTCAACCTTTTTCTAATATTAAGAAGGAACGACAACTCGAATTAGAGTTAGAGTCCCCACCCAGCGCAACTGCGGAAAGCGCATGAAACATCATCTAAATAATCTCAGACAAAATTAACGAAACTTACCAAAAATAGCCAGGACAGCTATTAACAGTGCAATATAGTCTTCTATATGGCTGTAAACAGAAAAATGTAGCTAACTTAAAATTCCAGCAGTTTGAAGGTGTCTCATACTCTTAGTATGGTTTAGAGTAGAATTAGCAACGAGAGCGAATAAATTGCCAATGGTGTTTGATCCAGACTTTTTGAACGACAACTTCGAGCAACACCCCAATCAAAATATTTTTGACAACATTGAGGAAAATCCCAATCAGTTGCTCAAATATCTTGAACATCAACCTCCCGAAGTTTTAGCAAGGGTAGCCCAGTCTGTCAGCCCCGAAATTAAACAAATCATTTCACAAAACGTCCAAGGGCTTGTGGGAATGTTACCCCCAGCAAATTTTAACGTACAAGTGACAACAGACAGGGATAATCTTGCTGGACTCTTAGCTTCAGCAATGATGACGGGATATTTTCTGCGCCAAATGGAACAAAGAATGAATTTGGATAATTTAACTAACAAATAGGATTAACTACTAATTGATAATTGATAATTAATAATTAATAATTAATCAAATAATTATTAATTATCCTCTACCCTTTGTGGAGAAGTTAATTATCAATTGTCAATTGTTCATTCTCAATTGTTTAATTAACCATGAGGATAAACGCCAGACTGAACTTTAAAGGTTTTTAGTTTATCTTCCCGTTTGACTTGAATTTGTAGCATATCTCCCACCGTGGAAGATTCAACTATTTTTTGGACTTGTGCAGAAGTTTTAACAGTTTGGTTGTTAACTTTTTCAATCATGTCCCCAGGAAGCAATCCTGCTTCTTTTGCGGGGGATTTCTCTGTAACTCTCCTAACTAAAATACCAGTATCTTGGTTTAATTTCAGTGATGTTTCTTGATTGATCTGCTTTGTTTTTGTCGGAGTCAAATCCACCATTTCGATACCGAGGAATGGATGTTGTACTTCTCCTTTGGAAAACAACTCATTAGCAATACGAGCAGCAGTTTCGATGGGAATCGCAAACCCCAAACCTTGGGCATCGGCTCGAATCGCTGTATTCACCCCAATTACTTCACCCCGCGAATTTAATAAAGGCCCCCCAGAATTGCCGGGGTTAATTGCAGCATCAGTTTGGATAAAACTAACTCGCTTATCTGGAACACCTACTTGAGCGCTAGTACGATCGGTAGCGCTGATAATGCCAATTGTCACAGTATTATCTAAACCCAAAGGATTACCAATGGCGATCGCCCATTGTCCCGGAATCAAATTTCGAGAACTGCCTAATTTAACATTAGGTAATTTATCACCGGGAATCTTGACAACAGCCACATCTGTAACTTTATCAACCCCAACCACTTTACCTTCAAAAGTGCGACCGTCCTTGAGGGTTACTTGTACGGTATCTGTATCTGATACTACATGAGCATTGGTGAGTAATTTTCCATCATCACTTAAGATAAAACCAGAACCCGTACCCCGCTCAATTCTTTCTTGGGGAAATGGTTGTTCATCTTCTCCAAAAAAGCGGCGTAGAAGAGGATTTTTTAATGCGTCTGATATGGGATTTGCTACTTTACGAGTAGCATTAATTCGTACTACAGCAGATCCAGTTTTTTGGACTGCCGTAGCAATAAAGTTCATTTCACCGCCTTCATTACCGCCACCAGATACTCCTATAGGATTGTTGATAACAGTTTCTGGGGGTAAAGCTACTGTGACATTTTTGAAATCATTAAAAGAGCGATTTTGTGGCAGGATAAAACGACTTGCAAATAAACCTACACCACCACCAATTGCGAGTAAAGAAAGGGAAACAGCCAGTTGCTTTACAGATAACTTCATAACCATAACGCTCAAAGACAGCAATGCAGATGCTAATTTCTAAGTGTAATCAACTGATAAGCCAGTTGACCGATAAATTTAACGACAAAAAAGTTAAAATAAATAGCTTTGAATATTAAGATTAATGGGAATCAATCAATCCGATAATTTGGGATTTATAATAAAAGATTAACTTTAAAAATGAATCTGGGGGAATGCTAATTCTACTACCTACGCCACGATCAACTTATTAATTGTGTTTAATTGTGTTCGGCGCAACTGTTACAAGAACAGCTATCATCAAACAAACATTCAAACTAGGAGTCTATAAGCTATTAGTTTCGCTTTGCTAGTAATTAATGAAAAATCAAAAAAGATGAATAAATATTCTTTTTTCATGTTAACTTTTGTCAAGAATAATTTTGACTAGCAAGGCTTAGCTGTTAGCTACTAGAGAAATCTGCCCCAGTCAAAATTTAAAATAATCGATAAATAAACTTATCATTGTTTATATACATGAGCTTTCGTGATTGTTCAGTCTTATTTTCTAGTTTAGCCGGTATATTGGGGTTAATATCTACATTCCCTAACTTAGCTTCGGCGCAGTCAGAAGCAAGAAAGTGTCCGACTCCAGCCTTAGAGCGTTTTGTACGTCACCAAGTAGCAGCAGAAGAAACTTTACAAACCATAGCTCAACGCTATGATATTAGTTCTGCAACTATTATCCGCATGAATCCTACAATACGTAACGGTAAAGTTACTGTAGGTCAAAATTTAATCATTCCTCCCTACGATGGGATTGTAGAACAAGTACCCAGCGGACAAACTTTACGAGAAATAGCAGCAAAACACAAAATCCGTGCCGATGCGCTTTTTGAAGTCAACGGTTGTCAAGAAAATCCTAGAGTCGTTTTTGTTCCAGAATTCAAGAAAAAACTTGAAAATTCGGTTCAAGAAGAATCGAATATTCTCGATAATATTTCTAATTTTAATCAAATAACCGGGTATCCGTTACCAGAGAAGACTACTGTAGCGTTCCCTTATGGATGGCAAATAAATCCAACCAACGGTGATGTTTTCTTCCACAGTGGTATAGATTTGTCATCTCCACTGGGGACTTCGGTACAAGCAGTCGGTGAGGGAGTAGTGGTATTTGCCCAAGAACAAGGTACTTACGGCAACTTAGTCATAATCAATCACAGCAACGGAGTACAAAGCCGCTATGCCCATCTTCAGGATATCAAAATTAGCGTCGGCGAGGAAGTAGCAAAAGGCGACTTAATCGGAACCGTCGGAGCCACCGGAACACCAACCATCAAACAACCCCACCTTCATTTTGAAATACGTTCGAGTTCATCTCTAGGTTGGGT
>NZ_JADEWL010000138.1 GCF_015207665.1 Plectonema cf. radiosum LEGE 06105 | reverse complement strand
CTCCCCATCTCCCCATCTCCCCATCTCCTCATTCGGCTGCATAACCTTGAATATTCTCTGGTTCAAACTGACGTAAGATTCTGGTTGTTTCGCGATTGAGACTTTGGGTACCTTCAACTACAACTATGTATTTACCAGCATTCAAGCGGTTGCGGTAAGGTAAAGCGTCACCACCACCTACAACTAAACCAACTCCTCCACCAACAAAGATGCTACCTAAAGCACCACTACCCGCACCCAATAATCCTCCAATAAAATGATTACCGATAACTCCAGCCCAAGCAAAGGTGTTTAACTCGGTAATTAAACTGAAAGCAAAACCAGCAAAAAAACCGAAGGGTACTAACCAATAAGACATAAACTTGGCTTGCTTCTTAGCTTCTTCTTTGGGATCAATTAAACCAAATTCATCGGCAGATTTATAGCCTCTACCAAGTATGGTACTTTTAATGGCTTTTTTTTCTAAGGCGGTGTAAGCTTCTTCTGCGATTATCCTGTCTGGGAATACTGCAACGAGATAATTCATTTATATAAAAGTTAAGACTAAGAAAAAAATTTTGCTCTAATTAACAGCGTAGCAGTACTGTTGGCATGAATTCTATTTGTGAATTCAATATTACCTATTATCTAATCTTACCTTCTTATGTCATCATTCAAACCGAATCATTGTATTAATCTTTACTTTTAAATAAATAATCTACCTGAGAAGCTCGTTCAAATAAATTGTAATAATCAGCAATATATTTTTCAATTTGTTGAAAACACTTTTCGTCTAAACATTCAATTAACATATATTTTGGGCGATATTTCTCCAAATCCAACCCTTTTAAAGCATTTAATTCAAATCCTTCTACATCCAAGGAAAAAAAGTCAATTTCAGATACATTCACTTCATCTAATATCGAAGTTAAAGTTCTGGCGGGTACTTTAATTGAGTAAGGAGTAAAACCCAACTTTCTGCCAGCTAGGGCTGCGCGTTCGGCTTCTATTTTCTCAGAGTTGAAAGCACCTCGAACCATCGACATTAAATGACCATACATCATTTCAACTTCCGGATCTAAATAATCTGAAGACACCAAAGCACAATTAAACACCTTTGATTTTGGTCTTTCTTTTTTGCATTCTTGATACAGATGGGGAATCGGTTCGATTAAGATTCCTTGCCAATTTCTAAACCGCTCTAAATAATAAGTATTGCTCTCCGAAAAACCGTCATTTGCTCCTACTTCAATAAAAAATCCGTCTTGGGATAGATACTTTTCTATTTTTGCACCAACTCCGCGACGATAGGGACGAGAATAGCGTTCGCTTCCCAGCAATTCAAATAAGTATCGACGGTATTTGATGGTGTTATTTTGGAGAATTTGGGAATTGAACATGGGAGAAAAATAATTGCGTTCAGCTATGCTGTCTCTATTTATTGCAAAGCTAAAACTATTGTAAAACAAAGAATGTAGGCATGAGGGATGGTTACACAATCTAAATCACCGCTGCTTCGGGTACTGCATTCTGCATTTTGGTAAATGCATCGATCAAGGTTTGCAACTGTACGTCTGCTTTCATTACTCCCAACCCCCTCACGGTGACTTTACCGGGTGAATACACAAACCTGCTCATCATATTTTGCGGTAATTTTTCAGCTAATAATTTCCAAGCAGGTTCTTCCATGGGTGTTTCTAATACTATGTGTTGCTTTCCTTCGGGTTTAATCCGACTAAATCCCAAATTCTTCGCTAATTGTTTTAATTCCATAACTCGTAACAACTGATTAGCTGATGCGGGTATAGTTCCGTAGCGATCGTTCCATTCTGCTGCAATTAACGCTAGTTCTGATTTTGATTTAGCTACTGCTACCGCACGATAAGCGCTCATCTTTTGGTCTAAATCGGGAATGTAATCTGCTGGAATCAGGGCTGTCAAGTTCAGATCAATTTGAGTATCGTCAACGGTGGGAATTTCTTGTCCCCGAATTTCGCGGATGGCTTCTTCAAGCATTTCCATATACAAGTCGAAGCCAATCACATTCATTTGTCCGGATTGCTCTGCTCCCAACAAGTTACCAACTCCACGAATTTCCATATCTCGCATTGCTAATTGATAACCAGAACCGAGTTGAGTAAATTCTTGAATCGCTCTCAACCGTTTACGTGCAGCTTCCGATAATGACCGTTGTTTGGGATAAAATAACCATGCATGGGCTTGAATTCCCGCACGTCCCACACGTCCCCGTAATTGATAAAGTTGTGCTAAACCGAATTTATGCGCGTCTTCAATTAAAATCGTGTTGACTCGCGGAATGTCCAAACCAGATTCAATAATTGTCGTACAAACTAAAATATCTGCTTCCCCACTACTAAAAGAAAGCATGATCGATTCTAACTCGCTCGCATCCATCTGACCATGGGCGATCGCAATTCTCGCACTCGGTATCATCTCTCGAATTCCAGCGGATATTTCTTCAATTCCTTCTATCCGGGGAACTACGTAAAATACTTGTCCGCCCCGGTCTAATTCTTGACGAATAGCGGTACGAATAGCTTCGGGATTAATCGGTGAAAGGTGGGTTTTAATTGGTCTTCTAGATGGGGGTGGTGTAGTAATTAAACTCATTTCGCGGATTCCCGATAAGGACATATACAAAGTACGGGGAATTGGTGTAGCGCTCAGAGTCAATACATCTACTTGAGTTTTCAAGGATTTGATTTTTTCTTTTTGATTTACTCCAAACCGCTGTTCTTCATCTACAACTAATAGTCCTAAATCCTTGATTTGTACACCTTTACCTAAAAGTTGATGAGTACCAACAACTATATCTAATTCCCCAGTTGCTAATCGTTTTTGAATATTGCGCTTTTCTTCCGCTGTACGGAAACGGTTGAGCAATCCTACATTAATTGGATACGGTGCAAACCGTTCTTTTAAGGTGTGGTAATGCTGTTGAGTAAGAATAGTAGTTGGTGCAAGTAAAGCAACTTGTTTCCCAGCAGTTACAGCTTTAAAAATTGCTCGAATTGCCACTTCCGTTTTACCAAAACCCACATCACCGCACACCAAACGGTCCATCGGACGCTCGCTTTCCATATCCCGTTTTACATCTTGGGTTGCCTTTAATTGGTCGGTTGTGGGTTGATAGGGAAAGGAATCTTCCATTTCCTCTTGCCAAGGTGAATCCTGGGGATAATTAAAACCAATTTGTTGGGAACGAGCCGAATACAGCCTGAGTAAATCCACAGCCAATTTTTTGACGGCTTTGCGGACTTTATTCTTGGTATTCTCCCAAGCCTTGCCAGTCATGTTATTAAGTTGTGGTGACCCGTTGCCAGTAGTGCGGAAGCGCGATAAAGCACCAACTTGGTCTGCTGCTACCCTTAAGAGTCCGTCTGCATACTTGACAACCAAATAATCGCGGGTTTCGTTGTTCAAAGTTAAACTTTCTAACTTGACAAATTGACCCAAACCATGATTTCTGTGAATTACATAATCTCCCGGACGCAGCTTATTAGGGTCAACTTGTTTAGAAGTAGCTTTGCGACGCTTGCGGACATAACCCGGAGTCGCGAGAGTGTGCTGTCCGTAGAATTCTCGATCGGTGACAACAACCAAGCGATAAGTAGGTAATATAAAACCTTCAAGTTCGGCAAGCCCAGAATATTTCAAGGCAATAGGAACGTGATTAATTTGTAACCTATCGATAGCTTGAAAATCGCGGGGATTGGGAATAAACTGCGCCGGACAATCGTGTTCCTGCAACAACGAAACCGATCGCGAAGGTTGTGCCGAAATTAACCAAACTGCAAAATTGCGTAGGCTCTGCCCGCCGTAGGCATCGCGTTCTCCTCGCAGTGTCTCTGCTAACTTTGCAAAAGCATGAGGTGTTACCGGAATTGAACGAGCCGCAAGGTTAACCCCATCATTCTCCTCAGATAATTCTGATAAATACACAGTTGCAAAATTTGCCACATCCTCCAGACATTCTTCCCAAAATCGGTGAATCTTGGGTAATTCGGCATAGGAAATAGTATTTGGAATTGAGGAATTAGGAATTATTCTTCCCCCCATCTCCCCATCACCTTGTCCCTCCGTCTCCCTCTCTCCCCTTTCCCATTGTTCCTCTGCATTCTCCACCCAACGCAAGCTGTGAGCGTAGCACTGCTCGGATTCATCAATTGCGATTAAAGTATTTTCAGGTAAATAATCTAATAAAGAAGCAGGTTTTTCGTAAGCGATACCCAAAAATCTGCGGGTTCCTTCTAAAAGCCGTCCCGAATCAAATTGTTCTTGTTCTTCTGGTGAAAGATAATCCTCTACAGATGCGACAAATTGCGTCTGTGACATCAAAATCGGCGCAAAACTAGTCGGAGTCAGAATTAGTTGGTCAATTTTATCTAAAGCAGAACGCTGAGTAGACGGATCGAATTCCCGGATTTGCTCAATTTCATCTCCGAACCATTCCAAACGTACTGGTAATTCCGAAGATACGGGAAACACATCCACAATATCACCGCGCCGACTCCAAGTTCCTTCCATTTCTACTAAAGGAACTCGTTCGTATCCCAAAGTTGCCATTTTTTCGGCAAACTTACCCAGGTTAAATTCCATTCCCTTGGCGATATTCAAGCAAAAGGGTTTGAATGCTTCCGGGGGTGGAAGATGAGGCTGTAAGGCTGCGTGAGTGGCGATGACGGCTATTGAAGCAGAGGAATCATCCGATTGGGGAGCCAATTGCATTAAATCAGCGAGAACCTGCATTTGACCCCAAGTCATTTCGGTTTCTGGATCAAATGGTTCGTAGGGGGATGCTTCGGAAGTGGGATAAAAATGTACCGTCTTCCATCCCATTGCTTCTAACTGCGTAGTCCAGCGTCCGGCTTCTTCCAAAGTGGCGCATACCACAAACAAGTGATTCTGGGAACTATTCGCCAAAGCTGAAGCCACCAAACCCTTTGGTAAGCGTGGAATCCCATTTAATCGTAATTGTTTTTGTGTTTTTAACTTAGCAAGAAGTTCGGTGGTGAGAGGGGAACGTCCCAAAGCACGCACGATGGAAGAAAAAGCCATAACGTTTACAAATGAAGTAGCTCTTGAAAACAATTTGCTGCATCCTTACGGATGTTCAGCGCGGCACGAACTGACGCGGATAGCGCGATTAATGAAAATTTACACTCCGGACATTAAACCCTGAATAAAGGTTAAAAATAAACATAACAGACCTTTTTGCTGGATCAATCCAGATATTTTTCCGCAAATTGACCTTTTTCTAAAATACAGGTTAAGAAGTCTTTTTGACGAATATCTACTCTAACTATTTTAGAACCATCAATGGAAAATGTTGTTTTAAAAGTGTTTTTCCCTAGTAAAATTACGACTGACCCAACGGGTAACTTATACGTAGAGTGTGTTCTGTGTTCGGGCATAAATTCCTTAGTCGGAAGAAAATTTATGTATTTAGAGTCTTTTATTTTTACCCCTTGAATGCTAGATACTTAAAAATCAAAACGAGTTATAGTTAGCCGCTTTTTCAACGGCAATTTTAAGAATGTCCCCCAACATCAAATTACTCATAATTTTTCTACTGATTTTTGCTAACGCCATATTCGTCATGTCAGAATTGGCGATAGTCTCCGCTCGTAAAGTCCGCTTGCAACAGCTTGCCAATCAGGGAAACACCAGAGCCAGAACCGCTTTTGAATTAGCTTCTTCTCCTACTCAATTCCTGGGTACCGTTCAAGTGGGAATAACTTTCGTTACCATTATATTTGGTGCTTATGGGGAAGAAGTTATTACCCAAAGAATATATCCAATATTAGATTTTATTCCTTTATATCAAATTGAGTTTGCTCGTGGATTATCAGTATTAATAATTACTTTTTTAGCGATAATTTTGGGTGAACTCGTACCGAAGCGTGTGGCATTAAATAACCCCGAAATTATTGCTTCTATTATCGCTTTACCCATGAAAGGCTTAATTAAAATTGCCTCTCCAATTGTTTTTATTTTAAGTACTTTTACTGATGCAATAGTGCGATTACTAGGCATTAGAGCTTCTACCGGACCGCAAATTACAGAAGAAGAAATTAAAATATTAATCGAACAAGGTACCGAAGAAGGAACCTTTGAAGAAGTAGAACAGGACATGGTTGAGCGAGTTTTTCGTTTGGGCGATCGCCCTGTCAGTTCGTTCATGACACCACGTCCAGAAATCGTCTGGTTAAACTTAGAAGATAGTGCTACGGAAAACCGTGAGAAAATTATTGAAAATGGTTATTCACGGTATCCTGTATGTCAGGAAAACTTGGATAATGTACTGGGAATTATTCCGGTAACTAACTTATTGTCTCGCAGTTTCTGCGGTGAACCCATGGATTTAACTGTCGGATTACGAGAGCCGATATTTGTACCCGAAAGCACCCGTGGATTAAAAGTTTTAGAGTTATTCAAACAAAGCATCAATCATGTGGCTTTGATCGTAGATGACTATGGAGTAATTCAAGGATTGTTAACTCTCAATGATGTATTAATTGAAATTGTCGGCGATCTTCCTTCCGATGAAGATGATCAAGAACAACAAGCAGTACAAAGAGAAGATGGTTCTTGGTTATTAGATGGGATGTTAACTATGGATGAGTTTTTTGAACTTTTTGATATGGAAGAAATCTCATCGGAGTCTCGCGGTAGTTATCAGACATTAGGAGGTTTAGCAATGACTAATTTAGGTCGTATTCCCGCTCCTACAGATAACTTTGAATGGAAAGGAATGCGTTTTGAAATCATGAAAATGGATGGTAATCGTGTCGATCAAATTTTGGTAATACCATTCATTACTGAATCAATTAATTTAGATGAATCGGAATAATTACTATTCGTAATAGCCAATAGGCAAATATTACGAATAGGGATATACAGCATATTTCATCTTTATGAAGCATATTCGGACGGGCAGGGATGCCGATGCCACAAGAGCTTTATAATATAATGCTGTATTTTATCTCAAACAACTACATTTTACCATTTTCCATTACTTGCTGAAGATGACGACGAACTTCTTGGACTTGTTGCATCTCCGTTTGACGTAACTTTTGGAAAAATTCTACACAAGGCTGAGAATCTGCTGCTTGTGCGTCTTTAATGTAAGTATCGTAAGCTTTGATTGCTTCAGCTTTGTTTTGTAATACGCTAAGAAAATCGTACTCAAGATTACTAATCGGTTGAGTGCTTGTGTTAGTTGCGGTCATAAATCTACCCTCCAATTCATTAATTACTTAATTAATTTTTAGCAACTGATTAAAAGATATTCATCTATCAAAAAGGGTAGGATTGAATACATACTTACTGTAGAAGATTCAATATAACCTATGACCTATAACCTATGACCTATGACCTATAACCTATAACCTATTACCTATTACCTATTACCTATTACCTATAACCTATAACCTATAACCTATAACCTATAACCTATAACCTATAACCTATAACCTATAACCTATTACCCGAAAAAATAAAAGAAACCCGTTTGTTGCGGGTTTTGATCGAATTAAAATATTGATTGAGGCTAAGTCTTAACTTGCCTAGTATCGCGATCGCGATTTGATGAAGTTCTTCCTTGGGTACATTGTCCAGAAGATTGTTGGTTTTCTTCACCGTAGATAAAAGGACAATATTTTGTATTTGCGCTTATACAATCCATGTGCGGAGTTTTAGCGCAAATCAATAGTAGTACACCTAAAATTATTAATAAACCACAAATAGACGCGACTTGAATCCCTGAAATTTCTAAAGCACCATGAACAATCACTTCTCGCAGTAAAGATACAATTGTTACTTCTACAGCAACTCCAACCGCAATGCTATGCTCTTGTAAATACACCATCAGTAGTCGAAATAACTCGACTAAAATTAAAATAAATAGCATTTGTGCAGTAATTTGCTGATAATTAAAGGAATACAAAATATCGTTAAATATTCCCCATAACTTGATTACCATCACAGCAAACAAACAAAAACATAGAGCGATGACAATTATGTCACAAAAAGTCTCCATGTTACTGACTATCCTATGCCTATCTAACCAACGATTCCACAATAGAAATTGGCTTCTGGGACGTTTTTTCACGAACATAAACATTAATTTTCAAGTGAACTACAGACCACACCAGCCATTATTTAAGCAATTCTTTTATTGTGACGTGAGTTAGAGCAATTAGCAGCAGTATTGACAACTTTTTATCGAGGTATTTGATAAGTTAAATTCTGTGCTTGCTGCATTAATTGTTCAGCACTATTTGCCCACTGAGGATTATTTTGTGCTAAAAATAAATCTCTCGCAAATTGTAATACACGCATAGCATCTGGATATTGTTTTAATTGTATAAATGCCAATCCCGCACCGTAATAAGCACTGGGATAATTGGGGTTAGCATCGGCAGCTTTTCTAAATGCTTCTAAAGCTTGTTCGTGTTTCCCTTGGGTATATAAAATTGAGCCAATATTGTAATGTGCTTCGGGATATTTCGGATTGATTTTTACTGCTTCATTAAAAGCCTTGATTGCTGGTTTTAATTTGCGTTCTTGTAGATAACATAATCCAATTTGATAAGCTGGTTCTGGTGCTTTTTCACTATATTTCATTGCCTTTCGGAATGAATTTACTGCTTTGTTACAATCTTCTTTCTGCTGGTACAATAAACCTAAATTGTAATGAGCAACTCCTAATTTGGCATCGATTTCTAAAGCTCGCTGTAAATAACTTTCAGCTTGAACAAAATTATTTCCTTCCAACAACGAACCACCTAAATTTGCATAAGCTAGAGCAAACTTAGGATCAACTTGGGTTGCTCGATAAAAAGCATCGGCTGCTGGTTGTAATTGTCCTGTCTGTCGCAACGCTAATCCTAAATTATAATGTGCAGGTGCTAAAGATGGTTCTAGTTGAATTGCTTGATTAAAAGCTGCGATCGCATCTTCGACTCTTCCCATCTGAATCAACTGCAAACCCTGACTCAAATGAGTTGTAGCAGTTTCACGAGCGTATTGCGCTAGCTTTTCCGGAACAGGATCAAAGGGATATAGCTCGACTTCCTTCGCTTTAGCGGGAGCGATGCTCGCACTTAATAATATTGCACTCAAAAATGCAGTTAGTCGATGTTTATACAGTAGTTTTTTCATGGGTATTCTCCCGAATAACGTTTTGTCTGAGGCTTCTACTCGCCAAAACTAAATTTGTTTGCGAAATGTTTAATCTTATATAGAAATGTTCTATTTATTACCTAAGCTTAGAAAAATTTTACAAGAAAATACCATAAAGTTGATCGTAATCGGATTAATGTTCACTTATTGATCGGATTTGTTAGCGATCGCTTTGGACTTGGAAAAAAGAAATCAAACGTCAACCCTGAATTATTTCGTTTAACCATTTGCCAGGAGTTTTGTCAATAGTGCTTTAGATTGATTTATCTTGATGTTGATTAATTTTTGTAACAATTGCTGATACTTTTCGATAAATTTTAAGGTGTATTGTCTTAGAAGGCAACATAATTGTCGTAGTCTTGTCGTTTCAGCAATTTTTGATTTTTGAATTAAACGAAGGAAACAAGTAGATAGATAGGAGTAATTTAAAATTATTAAAGAAAAATTTACTTGATTTTGAATTGTAATATATTCGTTGACTGTAGGTGAATATGAATTTATTTCTGAAACAATTTATTAATTGATAATTCTTTTTTAAAGACTAATTAAAGCCTAAACTCAGATTCATAAAAATATAAACAGGAGCAGATATTTATATAGTAGTTGATGAATTATTTCCAACAATATTATGGGCTTTATTTTTTCTCTGTTAACTAGTTTAATTGCAACTCTTGTTTATTTAAACTCCGGTAAATTATCTAACGAAAGAAATCGTTTAGCGGTACGTGTAGTAGCTGCATTGATTGGTATAATTGCAGTGTATGCTTGTATTTCTAGAGCTTTAGTAATTGTTCCTCCAGGTAATATTGGAGTTGCAAATTTATTCGGTAGGGTTGCGGATAACAGTCTTAATCCCGGAATGAATTTAGTCAACCCTTTTGCTAAAGTGCTGAATTTTTCGACTCGGTTAAAAGATATTAAAGAAAATGTAGATTCAAGTTCTCAAGAAGGTTTAAACTTGAATATTGATGTTAGCTTGCAATACAAAATTGACCCACAAAAAGTCACAACGGTCTATAAAACAATTGGAACCAGTGAAACTCAATTCATAATTTCTCGATTTCGTTCTACTATCCGTTCTATAATTGCTCAATATCCAGCGAACGATATTTATTCCAATAAACGTCAAGAAGTTGCCAATAAAATAAATGAACAACTTACCCAAGAATTATTACCTCTAGGTTTCGTAGTCGAAAAAGCTTTGTTACGAAATGTCCAAATGCCGGATACAATTCAAGCAGCAATTCAAGAAAAGCTCAAAGCTGAACAAGAAAACCAGCAAATGAAGTTTATTTTAGAAAAACAACGTCAAGAAGCTGAACGCAAACGGATTGAAGCCAAAGGTATTGCGGATTCTCAGAAAATTATATCTGATGGACTAACCAGTCAAATATTGCAATTGCGGACAATCGAAGCAACCGAAAAACTTGCTCAATCTCCCAACTCGAAAATTATTGTTGTTGGTTCCGGTAAAGGTGAACTACCTATTTTATTACAGGAACCAGCAACTACAAAGCCTTAAAATTTTGTTGGGTAAGAAGTCGGGTTTTTATTGATATTTAAGGTTAAAAAACCCGACTTAGAAAATGTAGATCCCCGACTTCTTCAAAAAATCGGGCATCTGAACACGATGATTTCTCACAAATAAAATAGGATTGCTATATTTAAGGTAAAAACCCGACTTCTTAATGGTTCGTTTATTTAATTTATGCAATTATCACAATCTTGGTATATTGTCAAGCAACCAACCGGAAATTGCAAAATCGTCTCCAGCGAAGAAGCATCCGGAGACGATACAGAGATTACAGAGAAGTGGGGACCTTTCAGTTCCAAAGAAGAAGCCATAGCCCGTCGTATAGGATTAATTAGAACCGGGAAATGTCAACCGATGTGAAAAGTTAGGAGCAATAAATGATAACTCATAACTTACAGTTCTTGATTAGGAACCGAGTAATAACACTCCGAACTCCTAACTCCCGTACAGACGTAGCAGTGCTACGTCTCTACAACAACTCTCAACTTTTAACTCCTAACTCCTAATTCCTAACTAATTTTTCCCTGCTCTGGTATTGCCTTGGGCAGCAATTGTTTTCCTTAACTCTTCCACGGCTTTAGCAAATTGAGGATCTTGTAAGGTGGCTAGTTTCTCGCGCTCCTTAAGCCACAAATTCTGTCGCTGTTCCTCATTCAAATCGACCTTCACATCTGGTTTAATCCCTAATTTGTTAATATCTGTACCGCTAGGGGTTTGATATTTAGCAATCGTGACTGCAACTCCGGAACCGTCATCAAGGGGACGAACTGACTGCACTAAACCTTTGCCAAAAGTTTTACTACCTACCAAAACAGCACGTTTATTATCCTGCAACGCACCCGAAAGAATTTCACTAGCGCTTGCACTTCCTTGATCCACCAAAACGACTAAGGGTTTCTCGGTAAGGGAGCGTCCGTTTGCTGTTTCTTTCTCAACTAACCCCTTGCGGTCAATTGTGGAAACAATAGTGCCATCTTTGAGCCACATCCTGGCAATTTCGATACTAGAGAACAACAAACCACCTGGATTATTACGCAAATCTAATACGTATCCATCAACGTTCTTCTTCTCTAAAGTTCTAATAGCTTCGCGCATTTCTTTTGAAGCATTAGCGCTAAACTGCTTGAGACGAATGTAGCCAATATTGCCCGCAGGAGTTTGTTTTTGGGAATATTCGACCGGATGAATTTCGATTTTCGCTCGCGTAATTAAATAGTCTGTTTCTTTCCCATTACGAGAAATGGTTAACCGAACTTTACTTCCGGGTTGACCTCGAATTAAAGTTACGGCTTGGTTAGTATCCATCCCCTTGGTGCTTTTACCATCAATTTTGGTAATCACATCTTTTGCCAAAATACCAGCTTTAAATGCTGGGGTATCTTCCAATGGTGCAATGACAGTCAACTTCTTAGTTTCTTCATCAAGACCAATGGTAATACCAACACCAGTCAATTCCCCAGAAGTATCCACCTGCATATTCTGGAATTCTTTGGGGTCCATGAACCGGGTATAGGGGTCATCTAGCTTTTTGAGCATTTCCCGGATCGATTTGTAGGCTTGCTCTTTGTCCGTGTAGGACTTATCCAAGTACTCACGACGAACAGCCTGCCAATCTACCTGATTAAATGTACCATCTACGTATTGGCGGTAAATAATTTGCCATACTTCATCTACTATCTCTTTGGGACTTTCTTTAAATAAGGCTTGTCCTTGTGAATGGATGCCCAAACCCGCGACAGCAATCGTTGAAAGCGTCACGGCTGTAGCACCTAAAACAAGTCCACTTCTAGTAATCACCATATTACAGCTGTGCCAGACTGAATTTACATAGTCAGTATGCTCAATCTAACACAGCCTACTACTGTACAGACCGAGCATAATTTGTTATTTCGATAAATTTTTCACTTAATCCGGCTAGCTTTGCACAATAGCGCAAAACTAGCAACATTTTTTGGCGAAGTTTTTGGTTTTTTAAGATGGTTCTACCCAACGTCCATCGCCTTTGATCAAGTTTATCAACTCTTCTACACCTTGATCTTGAGGAACCTTCTTAATTTCCTCTCTCCCCCTGTAAAGTGAGATGTAACCGGGAGTCTTGCCAACATAACCATAATCCGCATCAGCCATTTCTCCGGGACCATTGACAATGCAACCCATAACTGCAATATCCAATCCCGTGAGATGATTAGTTGCTTGGCGGACTTTGTGTAACACTTCTTCTAAATTAAACAAAGTGCGACCGCAGGAAGGACAAGCGACATATTCCACCATGGTTTTCCGCAATCCCAAAGCCTGCAAAATACTATAGCAAACGGGAATTTCTTTTTCTGGTGCCTCGGTCAAAGATACGCGAATTGTATCGCCAATACCGTCAGCGAGCAAGGTCGCGATGCCAGCAGTAGACTTAATTCGTCCGTATTCTCCATCTCCGGCTTCCGTAACCCCCAAATGCAAGGGATAATTCATACCCTCAGCATCCATCCGTTGTGCCATTAACCGATATGCAGCCAACATTACCGGCACTCGCGAAGCTTTCAGTGAAATTACGATATTGTGAAAATCCAAGGATTCGCAAATGCGAATAAATTCCAGCGCCGATTCTACCATCCCTTCTGGAGTATCTCCATAAGTAAACAGCATTCTTTCGGCAAGGGAACCGTGATTAACCCCGATTCGCATCGCTTTTCCTTGATCGCGCAGTGAAATTACCAAAGGTTTGAGAGTGTCGGCAATTTTCTCGCCAATTTCGTCAAATTCAGTGGTTGTATATTCGGTTCTATTCAAATCGGGTTTTTCAAATACGTACAACCCCGGATTAATCCGTACCTTTTCAATATGCTTGGCAACTTCCAAAGCAATTTTCATGCCGTTGTGATGTACATCGGCAACAATTGGTACATCTTGGTAAGTTTGCTTTAACTTTTGTTTAATTTCAGATAAAGCTTTAGCATGAGCCATACTCGGTACGGTAACTCGGACAATTTCGCAGCCGATTTCATGCAAGCGACGAATAGCCGCTACCGAACCGGCAATATCCAAAGTATCCTCATTAATCATCGACTGTACCACTACGGGATAGCCTCCCCCAATGGTGACATCTCCGACCTTTACAGGACGGGTTCTGCGCCGCTGAATAGTAGTTTCAAAAGCGGGGGTAGTAGACGCGATATTAGTAGTTGTTGGTGTTGGCAGGGTTTGCATAACCTGTTTAAGTAAAATTCTGTAGCGAAGATATCAACTTTTCAAACATTCTGTTCTTCAGATTGCCATAATTAACGCTATTTAGATATTAATTTTCTTGGAAAAAAGCTAATAATTAGTATAAAGCAGCTTTATAAACCTAGTCTATTGGGCAATTACATACGTATAAATAGGGTTTGCTCAAAAAGTCTTATGATAACCTTTCACAGAGGCAAGGGGGCAGGAGAAAAATTCGATCTGACTTTTTGGCTTTGATAGATTGGGCATTAGTCCTATTCATCGGACTTTCGCTTAAGAGCGGGGGTTTACAACCCCCGGCGGGTTGCGGTTAAAACCAGTCATATTTAATCGGACAGACCACTAGTAGTCTATTTCATTAGTTATGCGGGGTTGTAGAGACGCGAAATTTCGCGTCTCTACATGGTTTCGCGGATAAATGAACCCGTCAGAATAAATGAAAAAGACCACTAGTACTCCGCTACATAAGTTATGAGGGGCTAAGATGCCTCTTGGTAGGTTGGGTGTCGCTGCGCGCAACCCAACATCAGCGTTGGGCTTCACTCCGTTTTGCTTCGCAACGCTTGCGCGAACAGCCCAACCTACAATATTACATTAATTACCCATCAAAATTAATGGGACAGACCACTAGCATTGATTTGTATTAAGTTACTCTTCCTTGCACTCAATTGAAAAAATAAATATGAAAAACAAACCAATTAAAATTACACCAATAAAGCAACATCAAATTGATCAAGTAAAGCAAGTAGTAATTACAGTATCTTTGGAAATTTGGAATGGTTTATTAAACGAAGATGATTTAAAACGCTACGATTCCATGTCGGATATCGACAACGTACAATTCCATTATTTTGAGAACAACGGTACATTCTTGGTATTGCTAGAGGAAAGCCGAGTTGTAGGTACCGGAGCCATCCGAAAGCTTGATGATGAAATCTGTGAATTAAAGCGGATGTGGTTTCTCAAAGAGTATCGAGGAAAAGGTTATGGTTGGCAAATGGTTCAAATATTGTTTAATTTTGCAAAACAAGCGGGATACCAGAAAGTTCGGCTTGATTTAGCACGGGAAGAACATCAAACACAAGCTGTTAAATTTTATAGAAAACTTGGGTTTTACCCAATTGAAAGATATAACGATAAGTAGGTTGGTGTTGAAAATTGTCGTTATGACAAGGCAGGAGGCAGAGGGCAGAAGGCAGGAGGGAAGAGGTTTTTAGCTAAATTTATGTTTCGTTACATACTTTGGTTTTTTACTGCCTACCTATTTAGTCCGTGTGAGGTGTTTATGGAAAAGTTGCTTGGGTAAATTGATTATTTAATCAGTGGGTAAAAAGATAAAAATAAGTAAAATTATAATAATTATCGCAAATATAGCAAAAGAGGTTTTAATATGCCAAAAATTACTTTAGAAGTATCTGAAGAACTTTCTCAACAATTAGCAATATTAGGTGACGATCGCCTTCTAGAATTACTAACTTTGAGCCTTCAGCAACCACCGTTAGCAGCTCATACTTATCGCTACATTTTAGATTTTCTGACGACTAATCCTACTCCAGAAGAAATCGCTAATTTTCGTCCCACACCTGAAATGCAAACACGTTTGCGCCTTCTTTTAGAACGTAGTAAAGCTGGTGATATAACCGAGCAAGAAATTATGGAGCTTAATGAATACGAGCGGATTGAGCATTTAGTAATTATGCTCAAGGCAGGTAATTTAAAGAATATTAAAAACTAATACTCCCTTCCCGGCAGAAGATTACCGATAAAAAAAACCGCCCCAGACGCAGAGAACACAAAGGAAAGAGATGAAGAGAAATAGGTAATTTTCCAGCGGGATAGGAGTAATGACCTATATTAGTGCTGCTCTCCGTCGTCAGGTTGAAGAATCAAATAATATTGGTTTTTAAACAGTTAATCTTCTGCCGGGAAATGAGTAATACCCATAATAATTAATATATTGTCAACGATACCAAATAATAAAAATGAATACCCAACTTCCCATCCCCCCTCATTTCAACCTTGCAAAAGTTGGCGAAATCTGGCGAGTACCTTACCAACAACGTGCTAACGAGGCACAAGCATGGGCAAAAAAACACAATATCAAGCCAGCATCACAAGATAAAAGCCGGGTTTGTCTCCTATTAATCGATGTTCAAAATACTTTTTGTATACCCGAATTTGAATTATTTGTAGGTGGCAAGTCGGGCAAAGGTGCCATTGAAGATAATGTACGTCTGTGTGAATTTATTTATCGTAACTTGGGTGAAATTACGACAATCATTCCGACGATGGATACCCATACTGCCATGCAAATTTTTCATCCGGTATTTTGGGTAAATTCCGCAGGGGAACATCCGATTCCTTCAGCTACCAAGATTACTCCAGATGATATTGATCAAGGTAATTGGAAGGTTAATCCAGCAGTAAGTTACAGTTTGGGATATGAATACGAATTTTTAGAAAAACACGCTTATAACTACGTTAAGAAACTCACCGACAACGGGAAATATCCCCTCACCGTTTGGTCGTATCATTCCATGTTAGGGGGAATTGGTCATGCTTTAGTTTCGGCTGTGGAGGAAGCAATATTTTTTCACTCTATTGCTCGTAACTCTCAAGCTCAATTTGAAATTAAGGGGAATAATCCTTTAACTGAAAATTATTCTGTATTAAGTCCAGAAGTATTAGAAAGTTTTGATAACCGTCCCATTGCTCAAAAAAATACCCGCTTAATTAAACAACTTCTAGACTTTGATCGAGTTATTATTGCCGGACAAGCAAAAAGTCACTGTGTAGCTTGGACAATTGACGATTTATTAACAGATATTAAGCAAATAGATATTAATCTTGCCCAAAAAATTTATCTCCTCGAAGATTGCACATCCCCCGTGGTAATACCCGGAATTGTGGATTACAGTCAACAAGCCGACGCTGCATATCAGAGGTTTGTAGATGCGGGAATGAAGTTAGTGAGGAGTTAGGAGTTAGGAGTTAGGAGTTAGGAGTTAGGAGTTAGTTGACAGTTGACAGTTGACAGTTTTTATTTATTTCTCCCCATCTCCCCATCCCCCCCTTCGGGTTGCGCCACTTCTCTCAACGCGGGGAACCCGCGCACGAGAGTGGCTTACCA
>NZ_JADEWL010000137.1 GCF_015207665.1 Plectonema cf. radiosum LEGE 06105 | reverse complement strand
CTCCATCATCTATTCCTCAAACTTGCCTTCAGCTAATAATTTTGGACGAAGATATAAATTTTCTAAAAGAACAGTTATCCCGGCTACCCAAGGTGGGACAATCACAGCCCCAATAATTCCTAACGCCTGGGTTCCCCCCAAAACTGCTAACAGTTGATAAAACGGGTGGACTCGCACGGAAGAACCTACTAACAAAGGATCTAGGACGTAACTTTCAACATTTTGAATAATTATAAACAATAGTAGTACCCATAAAAAAGTTAACCCTCCTTGGGGAATGGCAACAATTAAAGCTGGAATCGCTCCTAAAACGGGACCAACAAACGGTATAACGTTGGTAAATGCCGCAATTGTACCTAGTGCTAAAGCGAATTCCGCAAGTCCTAAAACTCGTAAAGCAAGGGTAATTGCAATACCTAAAATCGCTGAAACCAGAACCCTTCCTTGAACGTAACCTCCCATGCGTCGAGAAATCGGTAAAACTTGTGCATTGAGACGTTCATTCCACGGTTGTGGAAATACATTTATCAAACCTCCAATTAAGCTTTTGCTTCCAGCAGCCATATAACCAGAAATCACCACAGCCAAAATCAAATTTACCGCAGCTCCAAGAATACCGAAGGTTACACCGAAGGAACGTAAAACCAAATTTTGACTCGAACGGAACAACCAATTAGTTAGTGCTTGAAGATCAAAGAATTGTTCTAGAGTTTCTATCTGAGTAATTCCCACTCGTGTAGCTAAATCTTCAACTGCTACCCCTAAGTTGTCCAAATAAACCGGAAATCTACTGGCTAAACGCTGGATTTGTTCCGAAACAGAAGGACCGATCAATAAACCGATGACAATTAATCCTCCAATCAAACCCAGGTAAAACAGAATAACCCCCAACCAACGGGGAAAACGAAATTTTTCCAGTGCATCAACGAAAGGTGTAATGGTAGATGCCAACACCACAGCAATCATCAAAGTTAACAATAAACTCCGTAATTGCCACAGTAAAATTACGAGAAAAAATCCCGCGATCGCCAGCAGAATATCCGAAAAAGAAAGAGATTTACGCTTTTCTAACATACATAATTGTGGGAAATGGGTAAACGGGGAGATGGGGGGATGGGGGGACGATAAGTATTAACTCTCAACTCCTAATTTAAAATTCCTGACGTTTGGTGTTGAAAGAGAATCAATTCCGGGAATAATAATTGAGTGCATAGGGGGTGAGGTTTATGAGTGAATCAATTATTGTGTATTAAATCGCACTGTTGCATCTAAGGGAGGTTAGAACTTTTACTAAAAAGGATTTTGGGGATGAATAAAGATAAACAAATAAATGAATCGTCCCTTGAAAGGGAAGTAACAGTCCAAGACGATTGTCAAATGCAGTTAGAAGAAAATTTTTCTGCTGATTTTTTGCTTGAGGTGATTAACGGTACTTCCGATCCAATTTTTGTGAAAGATCGTCAACACTATTGGGTGCTGGTAAATGATGCATATTGTAACTTTATCGGACGCAGTAGAGAAGAAATTATTGGTAAATCCGATTTTGATTTATTCAATAAAAAAGAAGCAGATGAGTCTTGGGAAAAAGATGAATTTATTTTTACTACATCTAACCAAAATGAATCTGACGAATGTATTACAAGTACTGATGGTGAAAGACGTTTTGTTTCCATTAAGAAATGCGTATTTCAGAATCAAGAAGGTCAGAAATTTCTGATTGTGACTATTAGAGAACTGACCCAACAAATCACGCAACATTTTCAAATAGAAGCACGATTGCGTTCTTCTAAACATTTGTTAGAGCAAGTTTTAAATCATATACCGCAAGCAGTTTTTTGGAAAGATTGTGATTCAGTTTATCAAGGTTGTAATAGTTTTTTTGCGGACATTGCAGGAGTTGGAGATCCACTATTAATTAAAGGTAAAACTGATTTTGATTTACCTTGGAAAGAAGAAGAAACTAATTGGTTTCGGCTTAATGATAGTCGTGCTATTGAATCTAAAAAATCTGAAAGTATTGTTAAACCCCAATTGCAAGCAGATGGAAGACAATGTTGGTTAGAGATGAACACAATTCCCATTTGCGATGCTCAAGGAAAAGTAACTCATGTTTTAGGAACCTTACAAGATATTACCGAACGCAAAGAAATAGAAGTTACTTTACAGCAATTATACGAAGAGTTAGAAATTAGAGTACATCAGAGAACTTCCGAATTAACTCAGGTAGTTATCCATTTACAAAAAGAAATTAAACAGCGAGAAGCAATAGAAAATCAGTTTTTATTGAGTGAAGAAAAACTGCAAAAGCTATCTGCAAATGTTCCTGGTATGTTATATCAGTTTAAATTGGGGGCTGATGGTCAATTTAGCTTTCCTTATGTTAGTTCTGGCTGTTTTGAAATATATGAATTTTTCCCAGAAAAAGTGATCGCTGATGCTAGTTTGTTCATTTCCAGCGTTCATCGAGATGAACGAGAAGATTTTGAAAAATCCATTGCTAATTCTGCTCAAAGTTTGCAACCTTGGGAATGGGAAGGAAGAATTATTTTAGCTTCTGGAAAAGTAAAATGGATACAAGCGGCATCACGCCCGGAAAAACAAGCGGATGGTTCGATTATTTGGGATGGAGTAGTTACAGATGTAACTCGTTTAAAACAAGCAGAAAGAGCCTTGAAAAAGGCTTATACAGACTTGGAAAAACGAGTAGAAGAAAGAACTCAGCAGTTAATGCAAACCAATCAAGCATTACAAAAAGAAATCGGGGAACGTCATTTAGTACAATCTCAACTTTCAGCTTCTCGTCAAAGATTAGCATTGTTGATTGAACAAACACCTTTAGCAGTAATTGAATGGGATAAAAATTTTGCGGTAAAAGAATGGAACCGTGGTGCAGAAAAGATTTTTGGATACACAAAAGAGCAAGCTATTGGTAATTACTTAGAGTTTATAGTTTCCCCAACTGCTCAAGAACAAATACATCATTTAAAAACTGCATTACTGTCACAGCGTGGTGGAACCCGAATCGTCACTGAAAATATTACTCTGGATGGTAAAACGATTATTTGTGAATGGTATAACAATCCTTTAGTGGCTGTGAATAGTGAAGTAATTGGTGTTGCATCCATGGTGCTTGATATTACCGAAAGGGAACAATCAGAAGCAACTTTGCAAGAACAAGAACAGTTTCTCCGCAGTATTTATCAAGGAGTCGAACAACTGATTTTTGTTGTTAACGTTTTAGATAACGGTGAATTGGTTTATGCTGATTGGAACTTAGCAACTGAAAAAGCAACGGGTATAAGTGCTTCAAACGCAATTAGCAAATTTCCAGAAGAAGTGTTCGGCGATGCTCAAGGGGCGAAAATACGTCAACAATATATCAGATGTTTGGAAGTTGGTATACCTATAACCTATGAAGAAAATCTAGTTTTTCAAGGTCAAGAAAATTGCTGGTTGACTACAATTAATCCTTTAAGGAATATAGAAGGTAAAATTTATCGAATTGTCGGAACATCATTCAATATTAGCGAACGCAAACAAGCAGAGACACAGTTAAAACAGCAAACGCAAGAGTTAAAAATTGCTTTAAACGAACTACAAAATGCTCAAATACAGTTAGTACAAAGCGAAAAAATGTCCTCATTGGGTAATTTAGTTGCAGGAGTAGCTCACGAAATTAATAACCCCGTAAACTTCATTTATGGCAATATCGATTATGCCACTAATTACACTCAAAACCTGTTAAAAATGGTTCAACTTTATCAACAATACTATCCCCAAGCAGCATCAGGAATACAAGCATTTGCTAAAGAAATAGATTTAGAATTTCTCTACGAAGATTTACCAAAACTGTTGGATTCCATGAAAATAGGAGCGCAGCGTATCCGAGAAATTGTGACATCTTTGCGTAACTTTTCCCGAATGGATGAAGCTCAAATGAAAAAAGTTGATATTCATCAAGGGTTAGATAGTACTTTAATGATTTTAGAAAATCGCATTAAAGTTAAATCCGAACGTCCTCAGATTGAGATTATTAAAAACTACGGAAATTTACCGCATATAGATTGTTATCCCGGTCAACTCAATCAAGTTTTTATGAATATTTTGGTAAATGCTTTAGATGCATTAGAAGAGTCTATAGAACTCAAAAAACAATTCAATAGCAGTCCTCAGATTCAGATTTTTACGGAACTAGCTGAATTGGATAAGATAAAAATTCGCATAATCGATAACGGAATAGGAATACCGTTTGATATTAAGGACAAATTATTTAACCCCTTCTTTACAACTAAATCTGTAGGTAAAGGTACAGGTATGGGTCTTTCTATTAGTTATCAAATTATTACCCAAAGACATGGTGGTTCACTCGAATGTATTTCCCAACCTGGAGAAAGAAGCGAGTTTTTGATTACAATTCCCATCCATCAAGAATAAACATCTAGATACTGATTAATGATGCAGCATCAGAAGAAATTTTCTACTAATTATTGATGAATTTAATCTTTTAATTGATAACTGTTAATGTACCAGGTGTATTTGGCAAGTTGCCATTAAATGAATTATGATTAAAATGGATTAGGATAGTAAACATTTTTTGTCGTCGTAAAAATACTTAGAAATTATGACAGAGCATATTAAAGTTGTTCAGCCCAGCGGTGTTTTAGATGCAACTAAATCACAAGATTTTCGCGAAGAAATTATTAAAACACTAGAAAGTAGACCAAAAATTGTACTGGTGGATTTAAAAGATATTACTTTTATGGATAGTTCGGGTTTAGGTGCTTTAGTATTAGCATTTAAAACCCTAAGAGCAGCAGAAACAAAGCTGGTAATTTGTTCGATTAACGAGCAAATAAAAATATTATTTGAACTGACTGGAATGGATAAAGTTTTTGAAATTTTTTCTAATCAAGATGAATTTAATAAAGCTGTACTTCCCAAAATTGCCTGATTAATTAAAGCATATTTGGAGTATAGATAAATCATCATCAAAAGTTTTTTTGGAATTCAAATCAACAAGGTAGTTGAGAATATTTTCCAGGGGACTGCTAGAAAGATGATAAAAGCGTGTCACCTTTTGGATAAAATTCTCAAGTCCCATCAGTTGACCGTCAATTAAAGTGATTTCGTAAGCACCATCACTATAAATATATAAGGTGCTATCTTTTTCAATTTTGCAAAAACCATCAGTATACTTAACCTCTGGAAACATCCCAATCGGCATTCCAGGGGTTTTTAATAATTGCACATTATTCTGATTGCTAGATAATAAAATAGCAGGTGGATGACCGGCACTTGAATAAACTAATTCACGCTTAATTTGATGATAAACTCCATACCAAATCGTAAAGTATTTATCATTTTGATAATTCATTTGAAAAGTATTATTTAAAGCATTTAATACTTCTCTGGGTTGATAATAATTTAAGTCTTTGAGGGCGCGGGAACGTAGTAAATTTAATACCGAAATAGAAGGTAAAGTTGCTTTTAATCCGTGTCCGGCAGTATCAAGTAGATAAATAGCTAAATAATCATCATCCAACCAATAATAATCAAAACAGTCACCACCAAGTTGTTGAGACGGAAGAAAAGTATAATTTATATTCAGAGGTTGAATCATCGGTGTAGGCAAAAGAGAACGCACGTAATCCGCAGCCTCCGATAATTCTGCTTCTAAAATTTGTTTTTGAGCTTTTAAATCTCGACTCATTTGGTGCAAACGCAAACCAGCCCTCACCCGCGCTTGCATTTCATTTTGTTCTATCGGTTTGGTGATAAAATCATCAGCACCAGCATCTAAACCTTTAACGCGATCGGCTACAGAATCCAAGGATGTTAAAAGGATAAAAAATGTCGTAGATAAATCCGGGTCTTTCTTAATATAACGACAAACATCAATTCCACTTAATCCCGGCATTAACCAATCACAAATAATCAGTGCTGGACGAGAAACTACAGCTTGTGCAATTCCGTCCTCACCGTTGCTGACTGCGACTACTTTATAACCCTGCTTCTCCAGCATTCTTTTGAGTAAAATTTGAACGGCTGGATCATCATCAATTACTAATATTTGAAACATATTTTTGTAGCCGCTTAGTTATAAAAAATAGAAAATAAAAAATAAATAGGTCTGCACCTGTAAGCAATAATAATGATATTTTCTGCCTTATTTATTACAGACAGTGCCAGTAAAATCTATACATATCATTTTCCGATTATAGTGGCGATAGGGGATTTAGCCATAATATTAAGCTCTGATTTAGCCGATTTAAATCCCGGTATACTTCTTGCCTAAACCACTGTCCGAAAGCGTCTAAGGGATTAAAATCTTTACCGGCTTGCCATTTCACATCTTGACCTAAAGGTGTCAGGTGGTTCCCCGCTAGAGTCTGGGTTGCTACCATATCCCCAAAACGATTCTGTAACAATTTTGTTAAAGCTGCTGATTGGTCAAGAGTATCATTATTAAATTTTATTAATAAATTACGCCGGATATTGTAGTTTTCTTTGATCTGCCTGTAAGTTTCGGTGGGTGAAGGTGTAAACTCCACGTTAACGGCAGTGTTAAATTGGTCTACCAAAGGAATCGCATCCCGTGCAGCGTAGTTATTAAATGAGATCAAAATATTGCCCGCACGTTTGACTTGATTCGCGCTACCAATAAGTAAATGTAGCTTGCATCCCATACTGTGTCCTAATCCATAAATCGGAAGATAACCTTGAAAAGCCGGTTCTCTTTCTTGCAAACGTACTAATACTCGTTCAAAATTTAGCAACACTTGTTGGGCGATCGCGCTATGGTCTAAAGTATTAACAAATGGGGTGGCAACAACGGCAAACCCTTTTTCTGCAAGATATTCGAGTAATAAACGATAAGTTACATGAGGTGCAGTAGCTACAAATGCACCACCTAAAAAATGAACGATACCGATAGGACGCATAGGTATAATTACCCAGCTACCGGCAATTTGTTTCCAGTTCATGCTTTTACCAAGAAAGAGGGAAGATGTCTAATTTATATATTTTATTATTTTATATATTTATATATATTTATATTTTCTCACTTAAAACCTGTTTACTCATCTATACTCTAAGTCTAAGCCCTATTTTTTGCGATTATTGACTCTGCAATCTTTTCATTTCCTGTTGTACGTCTAAGGCAATCTCTAATGCTTCATTAAGCAACCTACCATGCTCGGAAGCTTGTTCGCTTACTTGCATTTGAGTTAATGTTGCCAAATTGTTCGCAAGTAATTCGGAATTATTGACAATAAAATTGCGATTTTCTCTCAAAATTCTTTCGGTTTTCAAAGCACGAACTAAATCCGCTCTCGTGTATTTTAGGGCTTCGAGAACTCGTTTTCTTTCTTTGATACAAACTTCTTGATTACCTGCCTCTTCAATTCTATCATTAATATTTATTGCCTTGACTACGGCATTAAATCTATCAACTTCATGCAAAAGAGTGTTTAAAGAATATGTCAAATTTTCTTTAACAATTGAAATTCTTTTTTTCCAAAGGAAATACAATAATAATTGTGTAACAGCACCGCCAATAACGCAAACTTGAATAAATAACAACCAAGATGGAAGTGGTAACCAATGGGCAAACATTTTGATCAATAAATAGAATACAATATAACAACTAAGTATTATCGATAATCCGATAAAAATTGCAGTTGCCCCTTCCGGACCTTTGACTCTTTGAAGAAACTGCCTGATTGTTAATTTTAGCGGGCGAAAAATAACTATTAATTCATCACGAACAGGCAAATTCGTCAACTTTTGCAGTTCTTTTTGAGTAATGGCTAAGCCTTTTAAATCATCGCGCACAGCTTCTAAATCCCCACCAAAAAGTTTTGACCTATTATATCTCAATCAAACTAAATCACATTCAATAAAATACTGATCACAAATATCTAGCGAATAATTATAACTTTGATTATGCTCTCAGAATTATTGATTCTACCCTTGGTTATAGATAAAAAATAGAGAGTTCAATTACAAAACTATGACTTAGACATAAAAATATAATTACATATAATTACTTTGATAATGCGTCCGTTTAACCGGCAGCTTTCACATCGTTATTTTAAGTACTAAGCAGGCGTTTTATCTAGTACTATTTTTATTCTTCATAGCATTTACAATCTCGCCAGGATAACTTTCAGATACAGCATATTTCACCTTTATGAGGCAGATTCGCACGGTCAGGGATTCCCATACCACGCATTGCTTTATCATACAATGCTTTACTTAATTCATCTGCAAAAGACTGTATGTATTTATCCCTAATTATCACTTTTACTCATACAGTCCAGAGGATGTGTTCTTTAATTATCTATTTTTAGTTTAGATGAATATCATATGTATTTTATTTATAGTCGAATGATTTCTGAACGTTTAACGCCTCATAACATTTAAATTTAGTAATCATAAAATTATTCATAATTTATCATAATAAGTTTGATAATAGTTTTTTATTTTGTGAACAAATCTGGTTTTTGATGGAATTTAGGGCATCCTGCTTGTAAGAATTGCTATAATAAATAGTTAACATTTTGGCGGTTTTTGCTCAAAAAGTATCGAAACATTAAGGAATGTTGCATTTCAATTAAAAACTAAGGGGAAAATAGAAAATCGGTCAAAACTCCGTGGTAGGATTCATCGAAGTAAGTCAAGTATGGGAGAAGACCTTTGACACTTAGGGTTGCTGTTGTTGGCTCTGGTCCTGCGGGTTCGTCTGCTGCCGAAACTTTAGCGAAAGCAGGAATTGAAACCTATTTATTTGAGCGGAAGTTAGATAATGCTAAGCCTTGCGGCGGTGCTATACCGCTGTGTATGGTAGATGAGTTTGATCTACCGGCTGATATTATCGATCGCCGAGTGCGGAAAATGAAAATGATTTCTCCCTCGAATCGTGAGGTTGATATCAATTTAGTAAAACAAGATGAATATATTGGAATGTGTCGTCGTGAAGTTTTAGATGGCTTCATGCGAAATCGAGCCGCTAAATTAGGCGCTCATTTAATTAATGCTACGGTTCATAAATTAGATTTTCCCAAAAATAATACAGACCCTTATACTATTCATTACCTTGACCATACAGAAGGTGGAGCGCAGGGTATTTCTAAAACTCTGAAAGTAGATTTAATTATCGGCGCTGATGGTGCAAATTCCCGCATTGCTAAAGAAATGGATGCTGGGGATTATAACTACGCGATCGCGTTTCAAGAGCGCATCCGTCTTCCAGAAGACAAAATGGCATACTACAACGATTTGGCGGAAATGTATGTCGGGGATGATGTTTCTACCGATTTCTACGCTTGGGTTTTCCCCAAATACGATCACGTAGCTGTGGGTACAGGTACGATGCACATCAACAAAGCTAGTATTAAGCAGTTACAAGCTGGTATACGCGCTCGTGCTGCCAGAAAACTAGCTGGTGGTAAAATTATTAAGGTTGAAGCGCATCCTATCCCCGAACATCCCCGCCCCCGTCGCGTAGTTGGAAGGATTGCATTAGTCGGTGATGCCGCAGGTTACGTCACCAAGTCTTCTGGAGAAGGAATTTACTTCGCTGCAAAATCCGGGCGGATGTGTGCCGAAACCATCGTGGAAGTTTCTAATACCGGACAGTCTATCCCTAGCGAAGCCGATTTAAAAATCTATTTGAAGCGTTGGGATAAAAAGTACGGTCTTACTTACAAAGTACTTGATATCTTGCAAAATGTATTCTACCGTTCCGACGCTACCCGCGAAGCATTTGTAGAAATGTGTAGCGATCGCGATGTTCAACGGTTGACTTTTGACAGCTATCTCTACAAGACAGTTGTTCCAGCCAATCCCATCACCCAAATGAAAATTACTGCCAAAACTATTGGTAGCTTAATTCGCGGTAACGCTCTGGCACCCTAGGAAGGAAAGGAGTTAGTAGCACCGGAGTTAAGAGTTAGGAGTTAAGAGTTAGGAGTTTATTTAATTACTAATACAGAATCGGGTGTATCGTGCTTGTCTTCGAGAATGCACCCGATTTTTTGTCGTTTTTTTTTGTTGATAATAATTAAAATTGACAAAGGGTTCGAGTATAGCATACACTCATTAAGTGTAAATACACAAATATTAATCCTTTATTGCCCAATAACTAGTTGCATTAGTTACACATATATTAAAAGAATACTTAAGGGTGTTAGACAAAAAAACATCCAAATCGTGGTTACTGATTGAGTACAATACCTTTGTGACCTTTTCCCTGCACAAAAGAAACTTTGAATATAACTGATATCTCCTAGCGGGGAGAGACTAGAGGTTATATTTTGTATTCGACTCAACTTGAAGCTGTTGTATAGGTTAGTTAAAGACAATTGCTTATAAATAAAGTTCCCCAAATAAAAATATTTACAATATTTTTATCGAAAACATAAAGATTGTGTAAATACTTTTATAAATATTGGCTAAATCTACGTGTCTTTACTAATGTAGACAAGTTAGTTGTATGTTGTTTGCTCCTTTATAGAAGTCTAAGTATAAGTATGAAATTAAAGTCGTTTTTTAACATAACTGTATTCCCATTTGCAGTTGCAGCTTTGAGTGTAATAGGTTTTCCCAACCAAGCCAAAGCAATAGTTTTTTCAGGTAACGTTAGTGGAGCCTGGGGAGAACCGACTCGAGGAGAGATAAATACCAACCCGATTTATAGTGGTGTAGGAACTAATACATTTACTTGGGGAGATCCAACCCTTTTTCAAAATGCATCATCCAACCAACTAGTATTTGAAGGAAGTTCTTTTTCTACCGATAGGAATTCTTTGTTTAAAATCGGAGATTTAACCTATCGTAACGGTACAGTGCTTTTAGGTACAAGTGTAGAATCTGTACCTTTAAACTTAAACTTATCTTTTAACGAACCTACTAAGTTTAACCAAGAATTCAAATATGAGTTTTACTTAGAAAATACTCCTAACCTTTCCGAAGATCCAGAATTAAACGCAGATTTTGTATTCATCACTAAAGATAGCGCTAAACCTAGTTTTGTATATGATGGTCATACATATACTTTATCTTTAACTGGTTTTAGTCAAGATAATGGTAAAACAAACGTCAGCGAATTCCGGGTACTTGAAGGAGAAAAAACCACCGCTTCGATTTTTGCTCAAATTAACAAAGTTTCTTCATCAAAAAAAGTTCCCGAACCAGGTTTTGCAGTAGGTTTATCCTTAGTTGGGATTTACTTAATTTCTCGCAAAAAAGCTCATAAAATTAATTAAATAGTTTGGCATAAATTTGAAAAATCAAAATATGTTTGTGATAGCGTTTTAAAACCAAAAGCTCTATTTGGAGTTAAAACGCTACTACAAATTTAGAATAATAATAGATTATAGGTTCACACTTATTGATTTGTAAAAAATCCCTTTTTTACAGCAAGATAAACAGTTGTAACTCAAAAATATTTAATTAATAAATTATATTAGCTATTACCCATAAACCAACAAGTGAGGAAAAAACTGCCAACCAAAGCATCCAAGGCTTCATAAATAATTGTCTCCCTAAATTTAATTTCTATATTTCTATATTAATTATCTACATACATTTTAAAAGATTAGCTTATGTAAATGGCTCTATCTTTAGTTAAGAAAGACTATATAATTTGATATATAACTATAGATATATTTATTTAAATTCCCCGAATACACAGCTTACTACTGCGCTTTCCTGGCTCAATTATGAGAATGTGTTGATATTGCATAAAAGTCAATTATCTAGTTGTTCAGTATTTTCCCTTTTTTAATACAATCAGCCTATTGTCTATTGTGAAATTTATAAATCCATAATAATCAGAAATATATTCTATTGTTTCCTGACAATAAATAAAGACATGGGTAGGGTCATTTTTGTAATACCAATTTTTGAAGTCAATATTTTTATTATATAGATGTGTCATACAAATTAACGCCCCATCTGATTTCAGCATTTTATGTAATAATTTAAATTCTACATCCGGATTATGAAAATGTTCTATGACTTCGCAACTTACAATATAGTTGTAGGTTCCTTTCAACAGTTCGGTTTTATTTGAAAAAAAAGGATCAAACTGATGAACATTGTATCCATTGTCCTGAAGAATTTTTGATATTACAGGTGCTGTTCCCGAACCAAAATCAAGACCACTTTGATCCGGTGTAAAATTGTTCAAAACATAATCAGTAATTGGAGATACAAATTTTTGATAACGAATATCATTGATATCGTTATTATGTTGTTTATATCTGTTTATTTCTGCATCTGTGCTGAGATAATTCTTTTTGTTTTTGTATATGGCTGAACAATTGTTGCACATCAAGAATTCATCGGCATAAAATGGTTTACCGGGCTGTTTACAAAGGGGGCAGTTCATAAAATATATTGATTTCACTTTGTACAATTAAGGCATACCGAATTTGAGCGGCAATTTCAACAGTCGGTACATGATTTTGATCGGTGAGAGAAGATAACGCGATACGGTGATGTAAAATTAGCAATGCGGAAATTATTTGTTACTACATTCAAGGGTGAAAGTGTCCTAAGGGCAACTACGATAAAATTTAAACTTAACAATATTTTTTGTTAATTAAAATATCCTCATAGCTTATAGCAACTGATAATTGATAACTGATAACTGATAACTGATAATTAAATGCCTACCTTAACAACCTTACCCGCTTTACCAGAAACTATTGATGGCTTACCAAACATTTGTGGTTGGGAAAAACAGGTTATAGAAGTCGTAAATCAAGATTCGCCCGTCTTCCTACCTACAACGAATCTGCGATTAGAAGATATTACCGCAACTTTCGCTGTGGCGCTGCATATGCACCAACCGACAATTCCCGCAGGTGCAAATGGTGAATTGATTAGTCATTTGCAATATATGTTTGAGCATCCCCAAGAAGGAGACAATCATAATGCGGGACCTTTTGCTAATTGTTACAGTCGTATGGGGGATATTATTCCCGAATTAGTCAATCAAGGTTGCAATCCTCGCATCATGTTGGATTACTCCGGTAATCTTTTATGGGGATTTCAACAGATGGGGCGCAGAGATATCATAGACAATCTCAAACGTATCACCTGCGATTCTAGATATCAACCCTATTGTGAGTGGTTGGGTACAATGTGGGGTCATGCAGTGGTTCCTTCTACACCCATACCAGATATAAAATTACATATCCAAGCATGGCAGCATTATTTTGCAGCGATGTTCGGTTGGGATGCACTAGCGCGAGTCAAAGGTTTTTCACCTCCAGAAATGCACCTCCCCAACCATCCCGATACTTTATATGAATATGTGAAAGCGCTTAAAGAATGCGGTTATCGCTGGTTGATGGTGCAAGAGCATTCCGTACAAACACTTAATGGTGAATCATTACATAATAAACATATACCACATAAACTTGTAGCTAGAAATTCTCAAAATGAAACTGTAAGTATTACTGCTTTAATTAAAACTCAAGGTTCCGATACTAAATTAGTTGCTCAAATGCAACCTTATTACGAAGCCAAATCTTTAACTTCCCAAGGAAATAAGAATTTTCCACCAATAGTTACTCAAATAGGTGATGGTGAAAATGGTGGTGTAATGATGAACGAATTTCCCCCCGGATTCAAGCAAGCTTGGCATCAAATGGCGGAAGATAATCAAGGAAAAACAGGTGTTGTTGGAGTTACGGGAACAGAATATTTAGAATTAATTGAAAATGCCGGTGCCAATCCAGAAAATTACCCAACTTGTCAACCAGTGGGACAACATTTAATTTGGGAACGAGTATCGGATTCCCAAAATGTAGAGCAAGTTATAGAGCAGTTGAAACAAGAAAATCCTAACTTTCATATGGATGGTGCTTCCTGGACAAATCATATCAGTTGGGTGCAAGGATATGAAAACGTATTAAATCCTATGAACAAACTTAGCAGCTTGTTTCACCAAAAATTTGATTCATTATTGCAAGAGCCAGAATCTCTTACCCAACAAACCGAATATCGTAAGGCTTTACTGCACAATTTCCTATTACAAACAAGTTGTTTTCGTTATTGGGGACAAGGTACTTGGACTGATTATGCAAGGGAAATTTATCAACGTGGAGAAAGGTTGATTAATAATTATAATAGATAAGGAGTTAGTACCACCGGAATTAGGAATTGTAGAGACGTAGCAATGCTACGTCTGTACCAAAGTTAGGAATTATATCCTATTACGTAATTAGTTTACAGACGGGGTGTTTTGCAACGTCTCCGTATATTTCGATATGTATCGATAATATGAACGAGCGATGTTTAGTTTCAATGCCAAAAATATATTTTTAGTTGTTTCTTTGTATTTAATCGCGATGCCGATTGTGTAATTATAAAGAGGTAAAAATGGGACTTTCAAAACCTAGTGAGACTTATATAGAAAAGCCAAAAGATAAAGTAGAGCAAATCCTTCAAGGAGCGATGCAAGAATTTTTGGTGCATGGCTACGCTGGTACTAGTATGGATAGAATCGCAGCTTCTGGAGGTGTTTCCAAAGCTACTGTTTACAGCTATTTTTCAGATAAACAAGGACTTTTTAAAGCTCTGATAGAAAGATTAGCAAAAGAAAGATTTCAGTCAGTTTTTGGAACACAGAAATTAGAAGGAGAACCCAAAATAGTACTGAGAAATTTAGTAGTTAAAGCCTTAAAGAAAATGCTCAAAGATGATGAATATATGGCATTTATGCGGGTATTGATTGGAGAATCGGAGCGCTTTCCTGAAATTGCTCAATTTTGTGTTGCCAGTTTGATTAAACCGACAATAAAAACTCTTCAAGATTATCTCGCATCTCATCCCGAACTAAATATATCAGATCCAGAAGCGACAGCTAGAATTATCGTGGGTTCCCTAGTTCACTTTGTGATGACTCAGAAAATGATGCATGGTGCGGATATTTTACCAATGGAAACTCATCGTTTAACTGATACTTTGACAGATTTATTACTTTTTTCACAAAAGAGTGATTGGTAATTGGTAATTGGTAATTGGTAATTGGTAGTTGGTAATGGGTAATTGTTGAAAAAATGAAGCTTTCATGTGATACCTTTTCCGCTGACATCAGAATGATAAAAAACTTAGCGTTCCTCTGCGCTTACCTCCGCGTCACTTTGCGTTCAAAAATATATAATTTCAATACAAACGGATTTGATATGATTGCTTCGTGATTCTTCCTCGCAATAACATGAACTAGTTCTTAGTATGAAAAACTACTGGGTCTAATTCCTACTTAATCCAACAGCTATTTAACAAAAAAATTGCTAAATAAATTTTGTATCAAGACAAAAACTAGACCCAGTATAAAAGTATTTTCCTTGAAATTGATAACTTAGAAACGCTTGCCGGTTCCGCGAGAAGGTACTAAGTTTAAGTAATCTAGGCTAGAAGCTCTAATACTTTGAGCGTAGTTCCCTTTATTACTAACAGATGCTGCCATGTCAGCATATTTACGGGGGTCGCCTTCGGAGAGTCTTTGGAGTTTGGCTTTTTCGGAGTAGAATTTCTCCAAGGTAAAACGCCAATCGGTTTTGACGGTTCCAGCGGTTTCTCGGAAATCTTCACCGTAGCGAGGAGTTACTAAGTTAAAAGGACGACCTTCCATACGTTTGCGCTGGTAAGGTACGGTGGTATCACCGAAGCTATTAGTATATTCTTCACTATCCATGAGAGCATTAACAAAGCCTTTAAAACCCAAGGTAGCAATTTTGATTGACCAAGCAATTTCTTCGTCTTTGTTATAAGCCGCACGACCTAATAAACGTCTCAAACAGATGTCTACTAAGCGATAGTTGTTGTTAACTTCAACTACTATACGGTAAAAAGCTTCAGACTGTGCTAGACCACGAATAAAATCCCGTACCGTAATCGAACCGTTTTTTAACTGAGATTCTAAATTCTTTTGACGGTTGAAACTGAGGATTTCATGTTCACTGAAAACTTGACGATACCCAGCCCAAATGATGTTTTGAATATCGGTGTAGGAGCTTACGTCTTCTAAACGATAGATATATGGTGTATCTTCGTTTTGGTCAGCTTTACCGAAGCTTTTGACTCTTTGATTTTGAGTCGTGGGTTTGTATTGAAGTAATGGCAATGCCATCTGTAATTATCCTCTAATTTTATTAAGTGATTCAACTAAAAAGTTGAAGAATGAAGGATGAAATTTTGGCGTTATTCTTCAATCCTTATTACTTATTTTCCCTTATTCAGGTCAAAGTTAAGTAATTATCCCAAAGGAAAACTTGCTGTAGTACTGATAGAAACCGGAATTCCTTCGGGTAAAGTTCCCTTTGTCATATCCGGAATATCAATATTCGCGGTGCTAACGGGGGTATAAGTAACTGTTTTAATTGAAGCTGAACGTGCCATCTCCAAGAAGTTGTTAATATCGCCCCATTTATAACGACTATCTTCTTCTTTATCGCGCCAATAGTCAGCGTAACGAGGAGTTACCAGGTTAAATGGTCTACCTTTATAGCGACGACGTTGGTAGGGAACCGTATTTTCTCCAAAGTTACTCAGATATTCTTCCGAATCAATCAAAGCATCAACAAAGTTACCCCAACCCAAGGTAGCAATTTTAATTGACCAAGCAATTTCTTCGTCTTTATTATAAGGCGCACGTCCCAAAAGACGTTTGAGACAAATTTCGACTACACGGTAATTAGAGTTTGTCTCAACTACCAAGCGTCGAAATGCTTCAGATTTTGCCAAACCTCGAATGAAGTCACGCACGGTAATCGCTCGATTCTTCAATTGAGATTCTAGATTGGATTGACGATAAAATTTGAGTATTTCGTGTTCGCTGAATACTTGACGATATCCTGCCCAAATTAATTGTTGAATATCGCTATACTCTGGAGAATCTTCTAAGCGATAAATTCTCGGTGTATCCTCGCTGGAAACTTCATAACCAGGAACGCGCTGGTTTTGAGAACTAGGTTTATATTCTAATAGTGGGATTGACATGATTATTTATCAATAGGTCAAAGGTTTAAGGTTGAAGGTCAAAGGTTAAAGGTCAAAGGTTAAAGGTTGAAGGTTAAAGGTTAAAGGTTAAAGGTGATTATTTATAACTC
>NZ_JADEWL010000307.1 GCF_015207665.1 Plectonema cf. radiosum LEGE 06105 | reverse complement strand
CTCCGGTGCTACTAACTCTTAACTCTTAACTCTTAACTCTTAACTCTTAACTCCCAACTCCTAACTCCTAACTCCTAACTCCTAACTAATTTCTGCCACTGTTTGTATAATTGTTGCAAAATATTAATTAGTAACGTGTGGAGACTAATTAGTTAGTGGTGATTTACGCCCCTCGTACCTCGTCTAATGATGAGCAAATGGTTGAAAACAATCAATCATTAATTTCTTTTGCACAAAGGCATATCGGAGTATGTTCTGATGATGTCGCAAAAATGCTGAAGATTTTGGGTTTTGATAATCTGGATGAATTGATTGATCGAGCAGTTCCCCACGTGATTCGTACCGATGGTAATTTGAATTTACCAGCAGCCGAAAGCGAATATGCTGCTCTAGCACAGTTAAAAGAAATTGCTTCGCAAAATCAAGTTTTCCGTTCTTTTATCGGTATGGGGTATTACGACTGTATTACTCCGGGAGTAATTCAACGGAATATTTTAGAAAACCCTGGTTGGTATACTGCTTATACTCCTTATCAAGCGGAAATTGCTCAAGGAAGACTCGAAGCGCTGTTGAATTTCCAAACTTTAATTATTGATTTAACGGGTTTGGAAATTGCTAATGCATCGCTGCTTGATGAAGCTACCGCAGCAGCGGAAGCCATGAGTATGAGTTATGGTGTTTGCAAAAATAAAGCAGATACTTTCTTTGTTTCCCAAGAATGTCATCCCCAAACAATCGCCGTGTTACAGACACGGGCAGAACCTTTGGGAATTAAAATTATTGTGGGGAATCACGAAACTTTTGATTTTTCTGAGCCAATTTTTGGAGCTATTGTTCAATACCCTGCTACTGATGGTACGATTTATGATTATGGCGATTTTATCGAAAAAGTCCATGAATCGGGAGCTTTGGTAACGGTAGCAGCTGACCCTTTAAGCTTAACTTTATTAACTCCACCAGGAGAATTTGGTGCTGATATCGCTGTTGGTAGCACGCAAAGATTTGGTATTCCCTTGGGGTTTGGGGGACCTCATGCGGCATATTTTGCAACTAAAGAACAGTATAAACGGCAAGTTCCGGGGCGGATTGTTGGTTTATCAAAGGATGTTCAAGGTAAACCTGCATTGCGTTTAGCGCTACAAACCCGCGAACAGCACATCCGACGCGAAAAAGCAACTAGTAATATTTGTACCGCACAAGTATTATTAGCTGTAATGGCAAGTATGTATGCGGTTTATCATGGACCTGATGGAATTAAGAAAATTGCTCAAAAGATTCATTTTTTAACTGCGAAGTTAGCTGAAGGACTCAAAAGCCTTGGTTACAACATTGACTCGGAGTATTTCTTCGATACACTGCGAGTTAATTTAGGAAGCTCTAGTAAAGAAGAGATTTTACAACGTTGTCAAGCTAAGAAAATCAACCTCCGCATTTTGGATGATAATTCTCTAGGAATTTCCCTCGATGAAACCACTACCGAAGCAGATGTACTAGATTTATTAGAGATTTTCGCTTTAGAAAACGAACTATCTTCCC
>NZ_JADEWL010000136.1 GCF_015207665.1 Plectonema cf. radiosum LEGE 06105 | reverse complement strand
GGGAATCATATTACCCAAAGGGGTGGAACACCAAGGACAAACTTTGGCATTATTGGGTAAAGCGCGATTAAAATATTCGCAAGTTGGATTAGGGCACCGATTCGCAGGCATTATTATTTTCTATATTACTAGGTATAGGTTGTAAGGGAACAAGACCTACCTTATTAAGTAGACATTGACCTTGACGAGTCTGTAACATCTCGGCAAAAGCTAAACCACTAGGTACGCGGCTGTTGTCTCTAGGATACACTATATATAAAGGATAGCCTAAAGGGTAAGCAGTTTTATCTAAATGAAAAGTATCAACATCAAAATAATTTGCTTTATCGCACAAGGTATCTGAAGGCTCGATTCGACGTTTTTGAACCTGACGAAATAAAGGTTGAATAGGTGTACTATCTCGATCAACTATTGCCAAAGGATAGCCGGAACATTGATCCCAAGTTTTGCTGAGTATCCCAAAACCAATGATACCAATCTCTTCTCTTTTGTTAATTGCTTCTCGCATTTCAACTTGGGTGGTTCCTGTATCTTCGGTTTGGGATTTTGCTATTTTTTCAAATAAAGCGATATCTTGATTATTTTTGAGAACTAATCGTTTAAATTGCTCGACTGCTTCAGCTTCTTGAGGAACATGAGCTTCTATGGGAAGATTTGGCAGTTTGGGATCTATTTGCCGCCAATTTGTTACCGCACCTGTATAAATTTTACGCAGTTGTTCAAGACTAATCTTTCCCTGTAATGATTGAGGGAGGCTGTTTTTATTTTTACTTAATGTCACGAATACTAACAACCCATCATAAGCGATCGCTTCTTTTCTCATATCGTCAGTAATGATATTTTCTAAGCTAGTAATAGCAAAATCTTTTCGTCCACTGCGTACTTCTTCGATTAAAATTTTACTATCAGTTTTAATATCGATACTTTGATAGTTAAATGTAGCTTCTACCTCTGGTTTTGGCTTAGTCAATAAATCATTTAATCTAGTATCACTATTTACAGGTGCGTCTCTGAGAATATCGCTCCAAGTACCATCTTTTTCACTTGTATAAAAAAACTTACCTGATGTTACATTGCTTACTTCAGAAAAATTTGTTAAGAGTTGATTCCAGGCAATATCTTTGTTTTCTCTGAGTTTACTAAGCCACCAAAAATAATACCAAATTCCGCCACCAAGTAATAATAAAACTAGTATTCCTAGTAACACACGATATATCGGAAAACGCTTTTGATTTATTAAGTCTAAGTTACTCCCAGGCTGGCTCTGATTAACTTGTTCTGGAGACAGTTGAAGCAGTGCTTGTCGAGCGGTTTGAGCATCTGGGAATGGACTCTCAAATCCTAATAAATGATAGATAAATTGCTTTAAATAATTATCAGTATTTGGTAATAAATCGTGTTCTTGTGGGTTAATTTTATTGCCAGTATTGTAATCGGTTGTTCGTCCTAACCATAAATAAAAAGCAACTAATCCCAAGGATTCTAAATCATTTTGATATGTTGTAGCTGGAGGTTGAGAAAAATTTGCTGGGATAAATAAATTTTCCCATTTTGCTAAATCGCAAAAGTAAATTAAAAAAAATTGTGGGTTATCTAATTTAATTAAGATGCTATCCAAACTAATATTGCCGTGTTCTAAACCTTTCTGCACTTGGTTGGATGGAAAACGTAGTTTTTGAGTGTGGAGAAATATCAGAGTTTGTAAAGCTTGATTCAAGAATTCCCTTACCTGGGATGCTTTCATCGCTCCTTGAGCTATTAAGTATTGACCTAAAGTCTGGGATGGTTCTGTATCTTTGGTAATTAAATAGCAGCGCTCCCCTTTTTCATCTGCGATCGCTTCCCAAGTTTGAATCAACCGAAAGTTTTGCTGTCTACCATCAGCTAAGTTAACTCCTCCTACCCGTTTAAAAGTTTCTTTACGTTTTAATGCTTCATCTTGATTAAAACAACGCGACGGTAGCAAGTATTCTTTGATAATTACAGGTTCTTGATTTTTTGATTGTACACCCGCATATAAACGACCCAAACCCCGTACACCCAAAAACTTAGTCACCCGATAGCTACCCCGATTACCTTTGATTTCCGATTCTATCGGTAGAGTAGCAGGAAAACCACATTCTAAGCAAAACTTAGCACCTTTTATTTGTTGCGCTGTTTGCAAAGGTTGATCGCAACTTAAGGGTGCATTATAAGAACAATTATATTCTTTGTAAAAAGTTAATAGAGAAGACATATAAATATTACTCAGCTTGAACAAGTCCTAATTTAATCGCAGCAACAACCGCTTGAGTACGACTGGTAACTTCTAATTTTTCAAAAATACTTGTGAGATGGGCTTTAACAGTCGCGATCGTCACATATAATTTTTTGGCAATCACTTCATTAGAAGCTCCTTGAGCTAAAAGAGATAAAACTTCTTGCTCTCTTTGTGTTAAACGTAATTGATGCTTTTTTTGCTGCATAGAGTCGGAATTAGCCTGAAAACGCCGAAAAAAACTACTAGTGGCTTCTGGAGGTAAATAAATTTTGGACTCCATTACCGTATTAATCGCTTCATATAACTGATTTGCTACAGAGGTTTTAAATAAATAACCTGCGGCTCCTTTTTCCATCGCTTGAAAAATATAGTCATCTTCTTGATGAGCAGACAAAACTAAAACCTTGCCACTATAATTCATATCTTTAAGTCGAGCTAAAGCTGTAATTCCGTCACTACCGACTAACTCCATATCAAGTAATATTAAACTTGGTAATTTTTGAGTCGTTAATTTCAACGCTTGTTCTACACAATTTGCTTCACCGATAACTTCTATGGCTAATGAATTGCTATTTTTATAAAAATTTAACAGATTACACAAACCTTGACGGAAAGGCTCTTGATCGTCTACCAATAACACAGAAATCTGCCGCTGGTTCATGTTACTTTTAATAAATTAACTGTAAGCTTTTTAGGAAAATACTTTTAATACTATCTTCTCGGCAAAATTATGGAAAATGCTGCACCTCCTTCTGCTAAATTTTGCACCCATATGCTCCCTTGATGGTCTAAAACAATCTTTTTCGCTATTGTTAAACCCAGTCCAGTACCACCAGCACGATGGGAATAAAAAGGATTAAAAATTTTTTGCATATCTTCAGATGGTATTCCCGTTCCTTGGTCGGAAATCTTAATTAAAATTTCTTCTTGAAACGTTTGCCAGCTAATAGTTATTTTGCCAAAATCTGGACTAAAGTGAATCGCATTACTAATTATATTATCAAAAACTTGTTGAATTTGTAACTTATCGAGGGATACTATTGTAGATGTATCGGTAACTTCGATCTTGATTTTTTTTTGTTCAATAATTGGCTGTATATTTTCTATACTTTCGGCTAATATCTCTTTTAAATCTTGAGGAACTATATTTAAAATTACTCCTTGACCGCAAGATAGGATTTCTGTTAGTTTGCTATTGAGATTTTGGATATTTTCATGAATTACCATCGCTTGTTTTTGACTAGAAATATCTGGCGATCGCAAATGTAAATTATGAGCGTAAAGTCCGATTAATGCTAGTGAATTTCGTAATTGATGACCAGCTTTATGTAGGATATGTTCGAGATATTGGATTTCAGCTTTTTTGTGGACATTTTCTGAGTAAAGCTGTAAATATTGATTCAGAATTATCGCCGATTCTTTTAACTGATTTTGTAAATCGATCGATAAATTTTCATCGGTAACAATTTGAATATATTCCGGTTGATGATTACGATAACCGAAAATACAAACATAACAGGAATAGCCTGGTATTTCCGTAAGTTGAAATTTGCGAACTTCAAAAACGTGAGGAAAATCTTCTAACCATAATTCCGACCTCAAATAAGCTAAATATTTTGCAGAAAAAGCAGGTTTTTGTTTATAATTGACTACTTCTTGATGTTTTTGATTGCCAGATTCGTAATAAACAAGACGAATGCAATGACCTGGATAATGATCAGTTAATTGTTTTGCATACAGTTCGCAATAATTTAAACTAGATGCATCATTATGACAGTTTTCTTGTTTTGCGAGAGAAAAATTTACCACCATTGCTTAACTCACTTGATAAATGTAAAGTTTCTCATAGGCTTTATATAATAATATTGGTGTAATTAACTTTAGCTTATGCAGTAAATTGTGAATCTTGCACAAGATATTTCAAGCAGAATCAGTAATAGTAATTAGTATTTAAAATGAATAGTTGTCAATTATACTTATTAAAAACTTGTAATTGTCTTGTTGTTATGTAAATTAAGATATTACTTGGATGTAGTCATAGTATTAATTAAAACAATTAATTTATTTGTGTACATTCTTAACAAAAAAGACAACGTTACACCTGAAAAGAATGTTTTAAATAAATTCTCGACAAAAGTCTAATTAACCTTAGTGTTTAGTGAAGTTAATCTAGGTATATCGGGGTTAAGCAACAGTTGAACATAATCTATGCTCATTTACGTTCTTCAAACCCTAGCAGAAATATTGGCTGGAGGAACCTCACTCTCTAGTACCGAGCAGATTGACTTTAGCCATCCTAGTAATCATAAAGAAGAAGGAGTAGGACCAACTCTCAATTTGTATGTTTACGACATTCGCGAGAGTAAACAAATGCAGCATTCCGGCAGACAGGTAGAGCGTAAACTGACACAAGATTTGCGATCGGCACCTGTAAAATGGACTCCCACCTGGTTTGATATCTCAATATTGCTGACAACTTGGGATCGAACAGCCTTTGGTGAATACCATTTGATGAGCGAAGCAATCAGCGTTTTACTGCGTCATCGCTCGCTGCGGGAAGAATTTCTAGTTGCGGAATTGCGCGGTTATGGCAACTTGAACATGACAGTTTCTGTAGAGCCACAACTAGAAGCGGGTTCATTGTGGAGTGCTTTAACTATACCTCTCCGTCCAGCTTTGTATCTGATGGTGACAATCCCATTTGAGCCGCAAAAGAACTTAGTTCCTTTGGTTTGGGAAAGAATTTTTCAAATGCAAAATCAATTTGCCAATGGAAGCGTTGAAACTGTGACTAAAAAAGTAGTAATTGCCGGAATTGTCAAGAGCGCTTTAACAAATCAACCACTTATAGAGGCTGAAATTAAAGTGGTAGGAACGCAAAAATCAACTAATAGTAGTAAAGAAGGGTTATTTTATTTTGAAAATCTGAGTCTGGGTAATTATATTTTGTCCCTCAATTGTCAGGAATATTTACCCATACAAGTAAATGTATTAGTCGATAGTCCAAACTGTAACTTTAAAGAAATCTTACTAACTCCCGCATAATTAATTTACATCCCTAGAGATTATAAATATGGCTAGACTTGACTATTTTGCTCCTGGTGTCTATATCGAAGAAATAGACAGGGGTAGTCGTCCGATAGAAGGAGTGAGTACAGCAATAGCTGGATTTGTCGGTTTTACCGAAGATGTGCGGGGTGGGGCTGATTTATTCAAGCCGATGCTCGTCACTAATTGGACGCAATATCTAAATTATTTTGCTCGTCCGAATTCTGACGGTTTTACCGAATTTAATGCTTATTTGCCTTTTGCGGTGTATGGTTTCTTTATGAATGGTGGTGGTCGCTGCTGGATTACCAGTGTCGGAACCCAGTTACCAGGTGTCCCTCAACCGACCGAAACACAACCTACTTCACTCCGGATTACTGGTCGAGGAAATCGTCCTTCCCTACGCTTAGCGATACGTCCCGAACAAATTGCCACTGGTGCGATCGCAGTTTTAATTAGCGATAGTGGACCTCGTGTTTTACCTGATACCGAGGGTGAAGCTCCTCCGAATACAGGTGAATATTTCAAAGTGCAAATTCGTCGAGGAAATGAAACCCTTGAAGAATACGATAACCTGACGATGAACCCGGAGCCGAATGCTCAAGTCGCAACTTATGCGATCGCAGCATTAAGTAACTCGATGTTTGTGACTATTGAAGATATTTCTCAAAGAGGACAACCTTTAGCACGTCGTCCCGGAAATGGTGAGTACGAAATTGCAATACCCATAACTCCTAGAACACCCGACAGATTTTCTGCCGATTTTGAGGGTATACGCGATGACCGTACAGGGGTACGGGGGCTGTTTGAAATTGATGAAATTACAATGGTGGCTTGTCCCGACTTGATGCGTGCTTATGAGTCGGAGTTAATGAACTTAGACCAAGTTCACGGCATCATGGAATTAATGATTAGTATGTGCGAAGGTGCGAATAATGGGGATATTCCCAACCCACCCAACCGCATGGTTGTTCTCGATTCCCCTCCCGACTGTTCTAAACCACAGCAAGTTGTGGAATGGTTGAACAGATTTAATCGTCGTTCCATGTTTGCTGCACTTTATTATCCTTGGATTAAAGTCGCTAATCCTCGCGATCGCGGTAATCCGATCAGCGTTCCTCCTTGCGGTCATATGATGGGTGTTTGGGGACGCAACGATGAAACTCGTGGAGTTTACAAAGCACCTGCGAACGAAGTACCTAGAGGTGTACTCGGTTTGGATTATGAAGTAAACTTCCGCGAACAAGAGCTTTTAAATCCGATTGGGATTAACTGTATTCGCAGATTTCCCAATCGAGGTATTCGCATTTGGGGAGCGCGGACTCTTGTGGAGCCAGATAAAACAGAATGGCGTTATATCAGTGTTCGTAGACTGATTAGCTACATTGAGAAATCCTTAGAATTGGGTACTCAATGGGCAGTATTTGAACCAAACGACGAGGATTTATGGGCGCGAGTCAGACGCACTGTCAGTAATTTCCTCGAAAGAATTTGGCGTGAAGGTGCTTTATTTGGCGCAACACCCCAACAGGCATTTTACGTTAAATGCGACGCAGAATTGAATCCCCCAGAAACAATGATTCTCGGTCGTCTGTATATCGAAGTTGGGGTTTGTCCCGTAAGACCCGCAGAGTTTGTCGTCTTCCGCATCAGTCAATGGAATGGTATTGATGGCGAATAGGAAGTAGTCCACGCTCGAGAACTTTGCGGAGTGATTAAAAATTAGAAATCCTACTCCCTACCCTTACCCGGCTTGGGCTAGTCAAATAGTAGTGTTTTTGTCCAATTTATCCACATTATTAAGAGGTTTATCATGGCTGAATTTTTAACTGCTGCTAGATTTTATTTTGAAGCACAAGGTATTGAGCAAAAAGTCATTAAAGAAGTGAGCGGCTTAGGTGTGGAATCAACTCCAGCCCAAGAAGTTCACGGTTCATCGAAAGGAGGAGTTGCTACTCGTCAAGCCACCCCAACAGTTTCCAAATTTACTAACATCACTCTCAAGCTGGTTGCCACTACAGACACAGACCTTTACAAGTGGTATGAAGACTGTAACAAAAATATGGGAGGTAAAAGTGATTGGACAAACAAGCGTAAAGATGGTTCTGTATCCGCTTATAATCAGGCTGGAGAAATGCAAGCTCGTTGGGAGATTAAATTCTGCTACCCCTGTAAATATACAGGACCAACTTTAACGGCTTCTTCAGGTGATATGGCAACTGAGACAATAGAGTTGGTTCACGAAGGTATTACACGAGTTCCAGTTTAAAGTCATATTTTCTCGATCAAAGCATTATTTCATGGAGGTGTTTAGCGGATGCCTCCCTGATTACCCTTTATAAATCCTAAAAAATGGCTGAATTTGAAATTCTCACCGCTCATCGCTTTTACTTGGAACTGAAGTTAGATAACTCCAGTGAACCTGTAGATGGAATTTTCTTGGAATGCCAGGGGTTTAAACGGACGCAGGAAGCAATAGAAATATGCGAAGTCACTGCTAATAAGTGGGGGACAGCTAAAAAAGGTTTGGTGGTTAGAACCAAGATACCTGGCAATGTCAAAAGCGGTAACATCATCTTGCGTAGAGGTCTGACCTTATCTATGGCGTTTTGGGATTGGTTCCAAGCAGTTCAAGAGGGTAAGTGGGCAACTCAACGCAAAAATGCTTCTTTAACTATCTACGACCAAGCCGCACAAATGCAAGCCAGATTTGAATTAGCTGGTGCTTGGGCAGCTAGCTATAAAGTGGCTGATGTTGACGCTCGCAGCACCGGGATCGAAATGGAGGAAATGGAAGTTGCTTTTGAAGAGTTTAAAAGGGTCACTGTCTGAAATAAATTGCAGGTTTAAATAACAGACGATGTTTGAAACAGAGTTTGAATTTACACTACCTAAAGGGTATCTTGACCCAGAAGGCAATCTTCATCGCAAGGGTATAATGCGCTTAGCTACCGCGATCGATGAAATTGCACCTTTGCGCGACCCCCGCGTCAAAGCTAATCCAGTTTATGCCACAATTATTATCCTGGCGCGTGTAATTAAATGCTTGGGGGCAATATCGGAAGTAACTCCGGCGATTGTAGAAAATTTCTTTAGTCAAGATTTAGAATATCTCTCATATTTTTACCGTGAGATTAATGGTTTGGATGGTGCTGTTGATATTACCCAAGAAGCAGTTGTTCATCAAAGTAAGTAATTTATTTATGCCTCGTAAAGATACACTTTGTACCGAATTTTCATTTATTCTTCCCCAAGGATTGATCGACAAACAACAGCGATCGCATCGTCATGGTGTGATGCGTTTAGCTACTGCTCGCGATGAAATTTTGGTACAGCAAGAACCCAAAGTTCGAGAAAACCCGGCTTACGATACTTTAGTCATGCTATCGCGGGTGATATCTCGATTGGGTAGTCTCAACTCTGTGAGTTCCGAACAGTTAGAAGGACTTGTGTTACGCGATATTTCCTATCTCAGAGAATTCTACAATCGGATTAATCAACAAGGAAACACATATATCCCCACTCAATGTCCTCATTGCGAAACCGAATATCAAGTCAGGTTAGAGTTAGCGGGGGAGTAACAAGCTACCCCTCAGAAACTTTATACGAGGAGGTAGCTTTTATTGCCTACCATTTCCATTGGTCGCAAAATGATATTTTGAATCTCGAACACACCACTCGTAAACGATGGGTAGCAGAAATTAATAAAATTAACCAAATATTATGAAACTAAAAATTTCCAATTCACCAACACAAAATGAATTAGAGGAAATCGATCTTTCCTCAACAACTAGACGCGGAGCAGAATACTTAATTGGTCGTTCTCCCGATTCCGATCTAGTTCTCGATAGCGAAGATGTGAGTCGTCATCATGGTAAATTTTTCTTTCACTCAGGAAATTACTATTTTAGCGACCTTGGTAGCAGAAATGGCACAATTATTAACGGAAAATTAGCAGATAAGAATCATTCATATATTTTAAAAAATGGCGATATTCTCCGCATCGGAGATTTTGCCTTGATGATGGAAGAAGATGTATCTTTTTCTGAGCAATCAGAAACTGTAGTGAGAATTATTCAACCAGAAATGTTTGCTCCTCGGAGCAACCAAAATGTCAGCGTTCCTGATGTTGCTACTCCATTACCTGAATTAGTAAATCGATCGCAGGAATCTCAACCTGTTAATCAAATACCTATTATAGAAGAGAATAACCAACAAGAATTTGTCAATACCTCCGAAGATTTAACTTTTGTGCAATCTGACGAAATTTTATCTAAAAATGCGGAGATAGCTATACCTAATAACGCAGTCGAATTGTACAAAGACAGTGAAATTCCAGATGTAAATACTAATGATATAGATTCAGATACCAGCAGCGTTGAATCTGAATATACTGTTGTTCAATCACGGGATTTACAAGAGGAAGAAGATGCATTAGAAACTATTAGTCAAGAAGATGATTCCGATTCAAATTTAGAAGAAGATGATGCATTAGAAGCTATTAGTCAAGAAGAAGATTCAGATTCAAACTTAGAAGAAGATGATGCATTAGAAGCTATTAGTCAAGAAGAAGATTCAGATTCAAACTTAGAAGAAGCACCAGAAGCACAAAGCGAGATTGTAGAAGCTGTGAATAATGAAGAACTAGAATTAGAATTAGATACACACACGGAAATAGAAGAATTAGTTTCTCAAACAGATTCTATTCCAGCATTAAAAGAAGAAGACACGACAGCAGATATTCCCGAAGAAGAATCTTTCATTGAGCTTGCTCCGATTCTTGAAGACAAACAAATAATCCTGATTGCTCACGAAACTAAAAAAACTCAACTTGCAGAATTAGTTGCCGAACATGAAGAATTTTTGTCTTATTGTTTAACAAGAACATGGCAAACTTTTAGCGATTATTTATCTAGAGAAACGGGTTTAAGCGTTACTCAAGAAATTCCCCCGGCAACATCTGGAGGATATCAAGCGATTAATTCACTGATTAACTCCAAAGAAATTATCGCAGTGATTTTTTTAAGAGACTTTATAGCTCCTCAACCCGGTCAAGCAAGCGAAGAAGCACTGTTACGAACCTGTAACATCAACGAAATACTACTCGCGACCAATTTACCTACAGCCCAAGCTGTGATCCATTATTTAAAGAACATGAAAGATTGATTCTTTAACCTAAGTCTTGCTAATAAATGCCTCCAGATGAAAAATAATGCGATCGCTGCTAGTCTTTCCACTCAAAGCTTAATTTTTCGACCGAATGAACCTCCAGTTTCTTTTGAAGTGACCGTGAATAACGATAGCGATCGCTTTGCCAATTTTCAATTAGAAATTGCAGCGGCTGGAGAAAAGCGCAATTCTGACGGACGATGGTATAGACTCGAACCAGAAATTGCTGCTGCTCAACCTGATGGCAGTAGCACTAAATTTCAAGTGTTTATTCTTGACACACCTATACCTGGATTTGTCGGTACAATTAATCTCACTGTTAAAGTATTCTCGCCTCAATTAGGACAGGAACGTCGGTTACTGCTACGTTTGCAAATTGAGCGAGATCAAAAGCCAAATTTAATTAATTTGGAATTATCCACAAAACAGTTTCAAGTATACCCTGGGAATACAGTAGATATACTAGCAAGACTGCAAAATATGGGACAACAGCCAGCGAATATCACATTGCGTTTTGCTGGTATCGATCCGTCTTGGTTGATGGGGAATGCAGAAAGACGATTATCAATCAATCCTGGCAAATATACCGAAGTAATTTTTCCATGTCAACCTCCATCTGTAGGTCAAGCACCTAGTCAAGATTATCCTTTTAACATTGAGGCTACAAGTCACAATAGTTACCCAGCAAGTGCCACAGGTAATCTCGAAGTATTACCTGTAGGCTTTATTAAGTTTAGTACAGAGCAGCACCAACAAACACTTTCTCAAAAAGGTAGATGGTTGCCTGATTGGAAATCTAAAACGGTAGTATATGAATTGTTATTTAAAAATACTAGCAACCTGCGTCAAGAAATTGGCCTGCAAATTCAAGGTAGAGATTGGCGAAAATGCACATTTAGGAAGTACCCAGAAACAGCTAATCTCGATTTAGGACAGACCAATAAAATTGATTTGGAAGTTGGCACAAAACGTCCTTGGGTTGGGATGGGAAAAACATTACTTTTGGAAGCAAGAGCAGAATTATCCGACCAGCGTTTAGGTAGTACTGACCCAGCAACTCAAACTTTAGAATTAGAGGTTTTGCCGATTATACCTCTGTGGTTGCAGCTAGCCATCATCGCACTAATAGCAATATTACTTGCTTTGTTATTGAGACAATCACCCATACAGCATCTTGCTTCGGTGAATTCGGTTCGTGTAAATGGTATTGCTTCATCAGTTGTAAGTGGTTCGGATGATTGTACGTTGAGATTTTGGAGAATTGGTACAAATACATTAAAACCAGAACCAACAGTCGTATTCAAAGGGAAATCTCTAAAAACTTGCGGCCAACAGCACAAACCTCAAGGATTACTCGCGGATGTCAAAGACCCGATTGCAGTCTTACAATTTATTCCAGATGAAAATAATCGCGTTGCAGTCGGTTTAGATAAAGGTGTAATCGAGCTAATAGAAGTTCCGACAGGTGAAGTTAGAAGCGAACTTCAAGATACACAAGGTTCTGGGGCTAGGGGTGATAGAATCTTTGACTTAGCCTTCACTTCAAACTCACTTAATTTATTTGCTGGTCATGGTAGTGGTAAATTGCGAGTATGGTCAAGAAACTCGGTTGACGAATCATTCCAGACACAACCAAAAGTTTTCGATTTTAAGAAACAACAAAAATTAACAGATTTTCAAATACGTGCTTTGGCTTTGAGTCCCGATGACACATTTCTAGTTGTTGCTGGTCAATTCAAGCGTTTTTTAATATTGCCTGTAAATCAAGTTTTATCTAATAACTCATTAAAAATACCAGTACAAACAATTGAAAAGCCTGGTTTTAGCACAGGAAAAAATGATTATATTTGGGGATTAGCTTTTGCTGCTGATGTTTCTGATTCTAAAAATACTCCCTTCCCGGCAGAAGATTACCGATTAAAAAACCGCAGAGACGCTCTTAGCGCAGAGGAAAGAGGTAAAAAGAGATCGGAAATCTTACAGCGGGATAGGAGTAGAATACTTGCAACTTCCGATTCGTCGGGGTTGATTACGATTTGGGATCTAAATCAATGCCGAGCCACTAATAGCACTCAGCAAGATATTAGTAACTTAAATTGTACGCAATTAGCACAGTGGCAAGATAAATCGAAAAATTCTATACGTAGTTTGGCATTTAGCGACGATAGCAGTTATTTAGTCAGCGGTGGAGATGATGGACGGGTAGTTGTTTGGTATTTAAATCCTGATTATACGCTTGATAAAACTAAATGGGCAGAAGGTAAAACAATTGACCAAAGAAAGAAAGCAATTAACAGTATTGATGTGAGAAGCAAGCAAGGATTTGTAATCAGTGGTGGACAAGATGCTCAAGTAAAACTGCATCCCATTAAGTGACAATATTGATATGATTATGCAAACTAGATCAAACCCGTTATTTGTAATTATTAATCCTCCTGGAATTCAATATGGAATGCCAGGGGAAACTGTAGAAATACACGTAGTAGTAATTAATGAAGGACAACAAAGCGCTGTTATCGATTTATTTTTTGCTTTTGATCAGACATTTGAAAAAATCAGTAATTGGTCTAATTCTCCCAGAGCAAGTTTGGCGATCGCGCCAGGAGAAAGCAGCGATGAAGTAACATTTGAATTAGATATTCCTGTTGATGCACTACCGGGAACCTATGATTATACTTTGGTTGTGGATTCTCCCGAACATTATCCCCAAGATACTCCGATCAACTTTCCCGGACAAATTAAGGTTTTACTCAAAGAACAAACCGTAATTCGCGCAAATGACCCAACTTTTTTAATTCAACCAACTACCAACCCTAACAAACCTTTAATTTACAAACCCGATCGACTTTTACAGGTGACAGTCAAAGTTGAAAATCGCTCTACTCGTGTAGACCGTTTTCACTTAACTTGTGCAGAATTAGATGAAGATTTTCTCAAAATATCGTATCCTGAAACCGGAGTAGAAGCAACTGGATTAGTTGAAGTCAGCGCACTCGAACTCAATCCGATTTCTGAAGGTCAAATATTATTAGAATTTCGACCACCTGCAAATATTCTTGCTGGTAATTACTCTCCAACTATCCGTTTACATTCGGAGAATCATCCCGAATTAGTGTTATTAGATTTAGTCTATATCCAGATTCCCAGCAATTATCAACTTAGTATAGAACTGAATACGATTTTGGGTAAAGTCAGCCGTAAACCTGGGAAATATCAGTTAGCAATAATCAATCAAGGAAACTTTGTCCGAGAACTGTATTTTAGTGCTATAAGTAGAGATGAAGAAGAAATTTGTATTTATCAATTTGAGCCAGCAGAAGTAAAATTATTACCCAGCAAAAGCGCTTTATCAAATCTGACTGTCAAACCGCAACCTTGGTGGAGACGACGTTGGATAGGACAACCTGCAACTCTCAATTTTCAAATTGATGTTCGAGATAAACAAAATTTACCTGTTCCTAATACATTACCGCAAGGTGTTTTACTCTGGAAAGCACGCCCTTGGTGGCAGTTTTTACTATTAATATTATTAGGATTGGGATTAGCAGCAACTGCTGCCTTTTTGATTTGGAGACTTTTAAATCCTGACCCCTTCAAAATAGAAAGTTTTAGTGTTGAAGACCCGACAATTATTGAAGGAAATCAAGTTCTTTTAAACTGGAAAATTTCTCGTTATCAACAGTTAAAAAGCTTAGTAATTAGAACTAAACAGCCAGCGAGTAAGCAGCCGTTATTAAATGAGACTGATATTATTAATAGTCCGATAATAAAAGGAAAGAATCCTCCTTGTCGAAACACATCTCAAGGAGAATTGATTTGTGAAAACTTTAAAACTGGAATCACAGCTAAAGGTAAATATGTTTTTGAAATGACAGCTTTACCTCGTAAAAGAATGTGGCTGTCTTCTCAGATTCAATCCGCAACTGATACTACTGATGTAGAAATTCAAGAAAAACCAATCGCGGAAATTGCGGATTTTAAAACAGATAAAGCCAAATATCAAAAAGGTGAAGATATAGTTTTAAGTTGGTCAGTTCAGCGTCCAGAGTTACTTGATAAAATAGAAATTATTACTAAGCTTGATGATAAAAATCCAGTTGGAAAGCCGATAACTTTTGATAACCCAACAATCAAAGATAAATGTCAAGAGCAAGGTAAGCAAATTAAATGTACTATTCCCTTACCTGCGACGACTGTGGGAAATTTTAGTTATGAACTAACAGCTTATACTAAAAACGTTAATGGTCGGGTAAGTACTAAAAAAGTTGACAACATTGAAGTGATTGCGAAACCATTTAATATTGTCTTTTTTAAAATTAACGGTAGCGAACAACTTAATCAAGTTTTGAATGAAGGAGATCAAGCGATATTAACTTGGAAAGTAGAAGGTGAAGACATTCAAGTTAAACTACGTCCTTACGGTCGTGAAGTTACAAAAGTGGGACAATTAGAACTTAAAGTAATTAAAGATTTTCTATCTCCAATTATTCTGGAAGTAACCGATATATCTGGCAAAACTCAACAAAAAGTTATTGCAGTTAGTGTTGAAGAGAAACCTACTCCTACTCCCACTCCTTTTAAAGATACTCCTATCCCGTCACCCATAAATAAAAAACCATTTTAAGTTTACTAAACGAAAATTGGTATAGCATTCGTTCAAATCATCGGGGTTTTGTATCATTTCTTCGTATCTGCCATCTTGCCAAACTTTTCCTGTATGTAACATCACTTTGGGAATTTGTTTAGAACTGTAGCTTTTAATACTGTGTAAAATACTTCCAATTGACCAGTATTCAGTTTCTGATTTAATAAAAGGTTGAATAATAAAATGTACGTGATCTGGCATTATCACGGCAGTACATAGTTTATATTTTTTTTGATGAAAAAATTTACAAGCATCTAACACGATTTGTCGAGCTTCTAAACTTAGTTCTAGTCGTTCATAAGTAACAAAAGTAATAAAATATTTACCTTCTGGTTTCTCTAACTTTGGTACCTGTTTTTTAAAAATCATTATTATATATCTTAATCATTGGTCTGCATATTATTGATTTTTTATAACATTGCTTCCAATGGTAGTGCGAGCATCTTGCTCGCTAATAAATAAATCATATCTTGCTCGTTAATTTATCAAATTTTAAATAAATTAAATCGTAATGCGAGCATCTTGCTCGCTAATAAATAAATCACATCTTGCTCACTAATAAATAAATCATATCTTGCTCACTAATAAATTAAAAAAATAATTCTTCAAACTCCTAAAAACTGTTTCACAATCGGCAATACCAAAACAGCATTCTCTTCGTTAATATCGCTACCATAATTACCAACATTTGACACATTTCCATCTACCCCATTCTTGACTCTTTCACCAATTTCTCGGCGTTCCGGTGCGGAAAAAGTCGCGAAAGTACGACGTAATAAAGGTAACAAAACTAAAAACAAATCCTCACTTAAGGTACATACCCAATTATCTAAAACTTGCCAAAGTTTATCGTCGTGTAACAACAATAAACCACTACCTTTCAAAAATCCTTCTATCCACATAGCAGCTGTATATGGTTCTGTAGCGCTAGATAAAGCCAGTCCCATTCTCCGTGCTACTTCAGTTGTATCCAAGACTCTTGCATCCAGTAATAACCGACAGCAACGCCCAGAAATTAAACCGTGTACATTAGAATTATCTGCAATCTGCAATAAAACTTGTCGCCAAGTGGTGATATATTCTTGATTCTGTAATAGATTAATTGCATTATTCACCTTGTTCACATTCTCATACATCGCCGTTGCTGCATCGTCATCCAAGGAAGCGCAAGCAGCCGGTAAATTGATGCAAATTCGCGCTACCAAACCATCAACTACGTGGGATATCATTGCAGTGTCGGTTTGACGCACGTTACCATACCGCATTATGTTAGCCAGCGGTGGCAATGCATTCATTAAATGAGTGACATCGCTGGTTAAAGCCGCAGCATTTTGCAACCGCGACATTAAATAAATTACCGCATCGGGTAAATCAGATAAAATCACTTTATCCAACAAAGTTGTTAGTGCTGGTAACTCGGAAGCTTTATCTGCAAGACTACAAGCTTTAGTATTGGCAGCATCACCTATTGTATTACCCCAAATCCCTGCTTCAATTAAATTTAAAACAAATTCAGGATGCCATTGCACCAACCAAAATTCGTGGAAAGTACCCTTCTTACCACGAGTTTGTTGAAATTGTCCCCAAGGAATATCTAAAAGATTCAGACGATGTAGTAAATGGGAACGAGCCAAATCATTTTCTTTACGTAAATCTAAATCGTACATCTTTTCTGTTGTTTCCGCTGGCATTCGCAACCGCTTTTGCTGTCGTTGTAAATCCTGCTGCAAGGGTACCATCGGGGTTCCTAAAGGCACCTTACCCAAATTTTCCCCAACAATCAACTTGTCGTGAATTAGCTGCATTGGTAAATCACTACCAAAACACATCACCGCTTGAGTCGCTTCATTTAACTCCGGTAAACCAGGTAAGGAAAGATTTCGCAAAGCTGCTAAAGACTCTGCTAATCTTACAGCTTCAATAACCTGGGCTGAAGAAGCTTCCAAATCTTGTTCTCGCAACAAACGCGCTACCCGTGTCATCCAGGTGATGGAGATGGGGGGATGGGGAGATGGGGGGACAAGGG
>NZ_JADEWL010000135.1 GCF_015207665.1 Plectonema cf. radiosum LEGE 06105 | reverse complement strand
CCCTTGTCCCCTTCCCATCCCTCTTCCACTATGCCAATCTACATTTACTGGGGTGAAGATGATTTTGCCATGTCTAAGGCGATCGCCAATTTACGCGATGAGATTCTAGATGTGAATTGGAGTTCGTTTAATTACACGACTTTTCCCCCAGAGCAAAATAATGCTGTAATTGAAGCGCTAAATCAAGCGATGACACCACCTTTCGGGGCTGGTGGGCGTTTGGTATGGTTAATAAATGCAAGTATTTTTCAGCAATCTGATGACAAGGTGTTATCAGAGTTACAGCGGACTTTACCAGTAATTCCGGAAAATTCCCACTTATTAATTACTCATTCCAACAAACCAGACGAACGGCTAAAATCAACGAAATTGTTGAAAAAGTTTGCCCAAGTGCGGGAATTTGCGCTTATACCACCTTGGAAAACTGATTTACTCATAAAATCTGTCAACGATGCGGCAAATTCTCTGGGAATCAAATTAACTCCTAATTGTGCGGAATTTTTGGCAGAGGCTTGCGGTAATGATATTCGCTTACTTTATAACGAACTAGAAAAATTACAGCTTTACTTACTAGATAGTAATAAACCACTAGATGTTGATACTGCTGCTCAATTAGTCAGAAATGAAACGAGAAATAGCCTACAGTTAGCCGGTGCTATTAGAATGGGAAATACTGCCCAAGCATTAAATTTGATCGCGGATTTGATCAATTCTTCCGAACCTGCTTTGCGAATAGTTGCCACTCTCATTGGTCAGTTTCGCACTTGGTTATGGATTAAAATAATCATGGAAACTGGCGAACGTTCTTCACAAGCCATAGCAATCGCTGCTGAGGTTCGCAATCATTACCGCATTAAATATTTACAGCAAGAAATTCAGTTTCTTTCGGTGCAGCAACTAGTATCCTGTTTGCCGATACTACTTGAATTAGAAGTGAATTTAAAACAAGGAGCCGCACAACTTTTAACACTCCAAACTAAAGTTATAGAACTGTGCCAAATATGTCAAAAAAGATGACAACAAATATATTTATTATATATTTATTATATATTTATTAAATTTTACTCGTATTTTTAGGGAACAACTACCACGGGAAACAATTCAAAGTTATTAACATCTTATTACTGTAGTTAATTATCACAAAGTATATGAAGAGAATTACCCATTATTCAAAGAGGATTAACATAGCTCGAATACTTTCTAAATCTGCTGTGGTAGGTGTTATAGCTACTTTAACTATCGTTGCTAGCAGTATAGTTTCGAGTTCAAAAGCTAATGCTCAAACTCCTTCACCTGTTGATAGTGATGAGATAACCAAGTACTCTAGAGCATTATTAACAATCGAACAAAACCGCCTTCAAGCATTTGACGAAATCAAGAAAATTTCTGGAGGTAGAGAAGTTCCTGCAATTGTTTGTAACCAACCTAGAACGATAGAATCTCTATCACCGGGAAGGGCTAGAGAGATTGTCAGAAAATATTGCCAAAGTTCTCAAACAATTGTTGAAAATAATGGTTTAAGCATCGAACGCTTCAACAATATTACTTTAAAATTACAAAATGATGAAAGTTTAAAAAGGCAGATATATAATACTTTAATTCGCCTACAAAAAAAACCTAATTAGACCTCGGCAAAATTTAAATAGACAATCATATTTTCCGCGTAAAATAAATGCCATAAAACCCGACTTCTCCTACAAGCCATAAAAAAGACAGTTCAGAAGTCGGGTTTTTACTTTAAATTTTCCTATAATCATGCGAATACAATAAAAACCCGACTTCTTACAAATAGTTATTAGGCAAGATAAAATCTTTGCTGTTTAGCACGAATATTTTTAATGTGCTTTTTTACGGTATTAACAGTAATATAAAGCTTGTTAGCAATTTGTTTATAGCTCGATGTAGCTCGATAGAGACTCCAAATTTCTGTTTCACGCTGCGTTAAGTGGTATTTATTTGCTTCGGATAAAGCTGCATTTTTCAACGTTTCGTAGCGATTTTCAATTGTGACTAATAAATAAGGTTGTTTAGTGAATTCTAGATTTAACCATCTTACTCTTAAACGAAACATTGCCGACCCATCGACGAAAATATCTTCTAACCATATTGTTTGATTTTTGGTTTGATTTTTGCTCGATAACTCACAAAGATTACGAATTAATGATGTTATAGAATTTTGATTTATACTGCATTGCTCGATTTGATTACAAATACTGTAAGCACTAGCATTGCTATGAACTACTTCCCCAGTTTCAGTTAAAATTAAGATACCATCTTCAATATTTTCGATTATTTGCAGTAAAAAAGAAAGTTGTTCTAAATCTCTAGGTTTTTCTGATTTTGCTATGGTTGTTAGAGTTTTCATAAGTTTGCGATTTATATCTTGATAATTGATAAACCATATTTGTAATCACAGCAATTTAATACGTCACTTTACAAATGGCGATGAATGCAAATATTACAATTATTAAATGTTAATTGTTTTAGCCTTGTGAGGCTTGATAATTTTTTATACAGCTTGATGCTAATGTATTTCGGATTTTGTTGCCGGTTAACCCGACGAATCACCCTACGGAAAATCAAAAAGACGTTGCATTGCAACGTCTCTACATAGTTTTCTATAATTTGATATGCCTGGAATCTCTAAATTAACCCCAGACAAAAACTTTTGCTTCAAAAGGACCTAAATCGGTCATGATACCATCATCACCAGCTTCTACATCGTAATTAGCCGTCCATTCGTGCCATTTACCCGCAGCAGGGAAATTAGGAACTTGATAACCAGCTAAGAAATTCTCAGAGAAGTTAGCTACAACTACTAAACGAGAACCTTCATCATTCCAACGAGTATAAGCTAGTACCTTTGCTTCCGGATTTTCGTGGATAAAATCAATATTTTCCGTATATAAAGCATGATTGTTTTTACGCAGGTGAATTAAACCTTTGTAATATTCAAACAAACCTTTATTCAAATCATTTCCTAACAATCCCCACTCGATTTTAGATGATTCTTGAGTCTGGGGTTTGTATTCACCAAATTCTTGTCCCATCCACAACATTGGTACACCAACTGCTGTCATTAAAAGCGCTGCTCCAAATTTGAGTCGATGAAACGCTTCTGCATCAAAAATATTGCGATCGCCCAACTCTACCATAATCCTATCATGGTCGTGATTGGTAATATAATTAACAACATTTGTCGCACCCAGAAAACCTTGACGCTTACAATCGATGACATCTTTAAGTTGTTCTAAATCAAATTTATCACCACAAATATGTTCTCGTATACAATGATAAAAACTATCATGCCAACAACCATCCATTGGACCATCTACATTGGTAATACTGGCAGTTTCAGGAATATGTTCGGCAATGTTATAAAACGGTTTTGCACCTGCGGTTTTCTTAGCTTCATTTACTATCCAATGCATGAAATCATAATTAGCAATTTGCCGCGCTGCATCGTAACGAATACCATCAATATGATATTCTTCAATCCAGAAACGTACTGTATCACCTATAAATCTTCGCGCTGGATAAGTATCTAAATTATCATCATATTTTTCGTAATTAAATTCTGGTCCCCAGTTATTATCAGAGTCACGGGGTTCATGATGATACCAGTAATCATGGTCTATTTGTGTTAAAGGAGATGATGCTTCTGAATGGTTGTAAATACCATCTGTAAACACACGAATTCCTCTTCCATGACATTCATCAATCAATCTTTTTAAATCTGCTGTTTTACCGTAACTGGTTTCTGTTGCAAAAAAGTGACGTGGGTTATATCCCCAACTGTAATCACCAGGATATTCTTTAATTGGCATCAATTCAATTGCATTGATTCCCAATTCTGTTAAATAATCTAATTTTTCAATAACGTGTTGATATTTTCCTCGGGCATATTTATCTTCTTCTCCACCAGAAAAATCCGCAACGTGCAATTCATAAATAACTAATTCATGGTCTGGAGGTAAAGGTTTATCGTCATTTTGCCAAACATAAGTATCGACAATTCTTTTTCCATCTTTAATATGGATAATTCCATTTTCATGACTATCTAATCCATCAATATCAGTTGCATAAGGATCACTTACATTTACCCATTCATCTGGTTCAAAAAACCAAGACTTAGTACGTACTTTAAACTTATACTTATAATCACCGTCTTCTAAATCAACTTTAACCCGAAAATAACCATCTTCGCTTTTTTTCATACTAATTGGTTCCCAATCAGAAAAAGAACCAACTAAAGCTGCTTCTTCGTTATAAGGAGCAAAAAGATTGAATTCAATGGGCTTTGCCATATATTTGTTTAAAACCTAAGAAGTGTAGAAGTAGGTTTAGGAAATAAACATACCCAAATCTTACTGCTGAAGGGCTAATAGTTCTTATGTAAATAGCAGTCGGCAGTTATTGAATAAGAAGTATTGTTTAATTACTTGTACCATGTAATTATTTTGTGCTTTTAATTTAATAAAGCAATCTTTCGTCGGGAATAATTTAAGTAAGTTTGACTATTTCTGAGGAAGTATGGTTTTATTCAGCAGTTAGATATTATGATATTTTTGATATTATCGACATGATTCAACTCAACAAAGAACACTTACAAACAATCTTGACTCATGCACAAAACACCTATCCCGAAGAATGTTGCGGTGTGATATTTGGTCATATAGATTGCGATCGCAAAACGGTAGTTGAAGTCATCCCTACCCAAAACGCTTGGAATCGAGAAACAGCGGGTGATTTTGCAGATGATAATATAAATAATCGTCCTATAGATGATATAAATCATAGTAAAAAACGCAGATATACCATAGCACCCCAAGAAATGTTACAACTGCAAAAATCTGCTAGGGAACGCAATGTTAATATAATTGGGATTTTTCATTCCCATCCCGATTATCCCGCTGTTCCTTCAGAATTTGACCGTAACTATGCTTGGCAAGAATATTCTTACATCATCGTTTCCGTACAAAAAGGTCAAGCAGGTGACGTTAACAGTTGGGTACTTAATGATAATTCTCAGTTTCAACAGGAAGAAATTAGGCAGTTAGTTGACAGTTGACAGTTAACAGTTAATGAGTGATTGGTAATGGTAGCGTTCCCTTTGACCTTTGACCTTTGACCTTTAATCTTTAACCTTTAACCTTTATTAATAATTACTAATTACGTATTACTAATAATGACATTATTCGGTAGGATAAAAATTCTGCTCCTCCAAATTTCCGCATGGTTATGCTCAATCCCAACTTGGATGAAATCCAATTGACGAAGGACGATTACGAACGCTACTCCCGCCACCTGATTTTACCTGAAGTTGGGTTGGAGGGACAAAAACGTTTAAAGGCTGCTGCTGTATTATGTATCGGTACTGGTGGACTCGGCTCGCCGTTACTGTTATATTTGGCTGCTGCTGGTATCGGACGTATCGGTATTGTTGATTTCGATGTTGTCGATAATTCTAATTTGCAGCGTCAGGTGATTCACGGTACTTCTTGGGTGGGTAAACCTAAGATTGAATCTGCAAAAAACCGCATTCACGAAATTAACCCGGATTGTCAGGTTGATTTGTACGAAACTCGCATTAGTAGCGAAAATGCTCTCGATATTCTCAAACCTTATGATGTTGTGGTGGATGGTACCGATAACTTCCCGACGCGGTATTTAGTAAATGACGCTTGCGTATTATTAGATAAACCCAACGTTTATGGTTCGATATTCCGTTTTGAAGGACAAGCTACGGTATTTAACTACGAAGGTGGTCCCAACTATCGCGATTTATACCCGGAACCACCACCGCCGGGAATGGTTCCTTCCTGTGCTGAAGGTGGAGTTTTAGGCGTTTTGTGCGGAATTATCGGCACTATTCAAGCAACGGAAACGGTAAAAATTATCATTGGTAAAGGTAACACCCTCAGCGGACGCTTGATGTTATATAATGCCCTTGATATGAGTTTCCGGGAATTAAAATTACGTCCCAATCCCGTGCGTCCAGTGATCGAAAAACTGATAGACTACGAACAGTTCTGCGGTATTCCCCAAGCAAAAGCACAAGAGGCTCAACAGCAAATGGATATTTCAGAGATGACTGTCAAGGATTTGAAAGAATTAATTGATAGCGGTGCAGAAGACTATGTACTGTTAGATGTTCGCAATCCTCACGAATACGAAATTGCTAAAATTCCCGGTTCTGTTTTAATACCTTTGTCGGAAATTGAAAACGGTCCCGGAGTTGATAAAGTTAAAGAAATGCTCAACGGTCATCGTCTTATCGCTCATTGTAAAATGGGTGGACGTTCCGCGAAAGCATTAGGGATTCTCAAGCAAGCAGGAATTGAAGGTACCAATGTTAAAGGTGGTATTACTGCTTGGAGTCAAGAAGTTGATTCTTCGGTTCCAACTTATTAATAAGAGTTAGGAGTTAGTACCACCGGAGTTAGGAGTTGAAAATTAAAAATTAATAGAAGTCGGGTTTCTGACTAAGATACCTGTTACCAGGAAAATCCTCCATAGAAACCCGACTTCTCACCCGGTGAGTAAACTTGCTCAGAAGTCGGGTTTCTACAAGCAAAGAAACCCGAATTATCACCAAATCCAAAATCGATTTAGCGAAATCTATCGGGATTCAATCGGGTACCGGATTGAGATGGACGAGTTTGAGGATTAGTTTTTTTGACGTTTCGCATTAGTTGAGCGCTACCACCATCTTTCTTGTCGAGGAAGGGTTTTAACTGAATAGCATCTTTTGATACTACCTGCTTACCATTACCAAGTAGGGTTCTACCCAAATTAACTGCGTCTTCTAATCCACCACCTCTATAAGTGTTAACACCGATAGTTTGCTGTCCGCTGTCTGCTGAAATCAGGTTTTGGAAAACGTCATTGCGTACTTGATAAGCGTCTCTACCGGGAGGAACTGTTAATACTAATTGACAAGCAGGGTTAGCTTCGGTAGTTACACACAAAACGTCATATCCATTTAAGGTTGAGGTGCGAAGTTCTAACAAACCTTGTGGACGATAGGTTTCTAAGCGTTGAGCAATAGTAGCGCAACGTTTCTGTGCATCCCAACCACCACCTAAAGTTTGGGGAGTAGCCCAAGCAAAGTATTGACTTGATTGGCTTTGGGGAGAATACATGACGGTGTAGCTACCGTTATCCATTTGACAGCTAAACCGAGTTGCGCTGTCAACAGTTTGTGAAGAACTACTTGTAGAGGTTGTGGTTGATGTCCCTGTGGGGGTTGATGTACGTGTGGTTGTAGAAGTTCCACTGCTTCCGGTGGTGGGTACTACAATAGCATCGTTTGAGGAGTCATATTGCGCCATTGCAGGGGTATTAGCAAACAATACTGATAATGCCAAACTGCTTAAAAATACTAACTTAAAAGGTCTAGATGACATGAATCATCCTCCAGTAAAAATTGAAAGGGAGTTATTAATTAGTAGTGACGAAGATTTTTGATAAATGATTCGGGGATATTTTGACAGTTGACAGTTGACAGTTGACAGTGAGCGGTTGCGAATTAACCTCTGACCTTTAACCTTTGACCTTTAACCTATTCCCTATTCCCTTGCAAAAAATTGCGTTAACACAAACTGTTCTACCTGGAATGTTGTATTAACGCAAATATATAGCTCTATTTATTTGTGTGGTCAAAAAATAGTCTTCACATTTTTAACTATGAACAAGCGCGATATTTCAAAAGATATTTCAAACCATGGGAAACATCAACAGAGTCAAGTGATGCAATTCCTCTTCCAGTAGCGGAAAGTCCTGAGTTGACTCGCATATTTACACTGTCACCACAACGTGACCAGACTAAAGTTTGGATATTGTCGGAAGCAAGATAGTCTTTTTCACCTCGGATATTTCTTACAATCTTTGGTCCACGTTGACCAGCAAAGAAATACTCTGCTGTTAGTCTACCAGTGGTTGCAGGAGCTACATAACCGCGATAATCAAATTTGTAGACGGAAACTTGGAATCCAGCAGGAACTTTAACTGGAATTGTTAAGTTACAGTTTTTACGTCTTTCTGCGGGTTTAGCGGAAGCATCTGCGACGTAACCATCAAATAGAATGCTTAATTCTTGACCATCGGGGCTAACGGTGACACTTGCAGAACCAGCAGGACAACCGCTACCACCATAATTTGCTCCAACAATTTGCACTTTTGGTTGAGCAAAAGCAGGTGCAACAGAAGCAGCCATTACTGTTGCTGTAGCCAAAAGGGTTTTGACAAAACTAATTGATTGTCTGTGGATATTTTTGCTATTCATGATTTGTTTTATATCTGACGTGTGCCAGTATAAACACAAAAATAATTAAAAAACACGTTAAAAAAAATACAAAAAAAATATTGTTTTTCACGAATTAATCGATGAATTTAACAATATTAATATTAAGGTTTTATTAATAGAATCCTCGGCTTTATTCGTCAACAAGTGTGTAGGTTTTTAGGTAATTTAATCCTAGAAAAAGAGTAATTCAAGAAAATTAACATTAAGCTTTTATTAACAGGTGGTAATCAATAGGAGTTGATTAATACTGTATTTTTCTCCTCTTTTTTATTATCTTCTTCCTTATCTTTATCTTTTCTTTCTTTGATTATTTGTTTGACTTTATCTTTGATTTTTTGATGTGATGCAACTCCTTCATAAGCGTAACGATTGTATCCATTGGTAGTAATTAAAGTTTCTAAATAACGCACCCTTTCACCACCTCCTGGGTGAGTTGATAACCATACTGGAGGAGCGTTTTTCTGTTCGTTTTTCATTGTTACCATTAAGTTACGTAAGCCGTCTGCTGCATAACCACCGGCTGTTAACAATCTTGTCCCCAATCTATCGGCTTGGCGTTCCATATCCCGGCTGTAGTCGAAGGTAAGTATTCTGCCGACGGTTCCGCCCAAGGGAATATACTGAGTGACGTTAGATATTAAATTAGCTTGAGTTACTAATTGAAATCCGTGGGAAAGTACTGTGTGAGATAATTCGTGTCCGATTAATCCGGCAATTTCTGCTTCCGAATTTGTTTTGGCGATCGCACCTGCATTCAGAAAAATTTTACCACCGGGTAAGGCGAAGGCGTTGAGGCTTTCTTCGGGTATGACGAAGAATTCGTATTCAAATTCGTCACGACCGGCGATTTTGGCGAGTTTTTGTCCGATATCATTAATATATGTGTTTACTTCTTTGTCTTCAATTAATTGCAATTGTTTTTTAGCTTGTTTGGCTACGGAACGACCTACACCTTCTTCACCTTTTAACAGCATCATGGTAGAATCAAGAGCGGAAAACGGACCGAGTAGACTACCTGTTGCAGCGTAACCTACAACACCAGTAATAATGTTGGCGATCGCGTTTCCTCTGGTTTCTCTACGGATATAAGAAGTATATTTTTTCAACTTTTCATCTGCAATTTGTGTAAATTCTTTAGCTTGGGGATGTTCTGGGTTAAGTAGGGCAAATTGACGAGCCGCTAAGGAGGCTTGCATCCATTGTTTTTCGTCAGAAAGAGCATCAACTCGGACTTGTACCAATTCTGCTTGATTGGGATAAAGGGATGTGGCTCTTTCCAAAATTTCTAAAGCTTTTTCATTTTGACCGTATTTTTTCAGAGCTTCGGCATATTTTATGTTACCGGGGATAAATTCGGGATATTTTTCTACTAAAAGTTCTAAGGGTACTAAAGTTCTAGTTCGTAAATCGCTGATGATTCCCGCTTGTGCTTCTCTCCAGTAAACTTTACCTGCGGGAGATAATTTTGCAGGATCAACTATAGGTTGTTTAAGTGGTTGTATATCGGATGTATTTGCAAAAGGTTGTTTTGCTTGACGGTATATTGTCTGTGCTTCGGTTATATTTCCCGCTTGGTAAAGCTTGTCTGCTTCGATCAATTTTTTCTGACGAGCAATTTCTTCAGGAGTTGGTTTGGCCTCTTCTTCGGGTTTCTTGTCGGTAGATTCTTCTGTAGATGATTCTGGTTTTTGCTTATCGGTATCTGGTAAGGTTTCTTTTTCAGGAGTTTTGATAATTACAGCCGGTGGTTGGGCAATTGTAATTTGCGGTGATTGAGTGAGGATAATTAAAACAGAAGTAGCAAGCGAGAGTAATACCCAATTCAAGGCGAGTATCAATGACTTCCATTGACGTTTCATAATCAGCTTTTATTTGAAGGGATTTCTATACTCTTAGTTTAAGAACGATCGCAATTTCACGCAAAGTTATCTCGAAAATTTAAGATTGTTTTATCTATGCTTCAACTTAAAAATATTTTTATTTATGGGCGAAATAATCTCATTCATGATAGCATTTATATGCTGGAAACTATTACAACTGCCCTAGACCACAGCAACGGGAAATATTGGGTGTTTTGGCTGATTGGGTGTGAAAAATATAGCTGTTCTAAATTAAACAGAAGGTTAGTAAAGAAAGCTAACCTTCTGTCATCTTAATAACTGCAATCAAAAGCAGCTATTTCTACATTTGTTTGCCTGTTAAACAGGTCTTAAAGAAGACATATCATCATTCGTAATTCCGACATTTTCGACCCAAGAATATTCCCCTGGTCCTAAAACAACACCATAGGAGTTTTGAAAATCGACATCTCTATAGAATTCCCAACTTCCGTCTAGAATCTTAAAAGATGAAATCGTATCGTTGAGGTTGAAATTTACCAAGTTCGGCACTGAAGTTGTGAATGTTCCAGAGCCTCCCTGAAAGTCTTTGTCTGTAAATAGAACGATAGCTGCCATTGTTTTTCTCCTTAAATAATTGAGTTTTGTTGTTTATAAGTTGTTTACAGGAAAGCTTTTAATTAATAATCATAGTAATTTAAATTTAATTCCTAGATTATCAAAGAGTTTGCAAATTTGTTTGCTCTCTTCCCTTTCCATATATACATAGTATTTCGATGCAATGTTATTGATAATTAACTATTTTTAGGTAAGATTATAATTAAGTATTAAATATTTTTCGACTACTCTCATCAAACACTTGTAAATCAAAAATTTAAGACTGGCGTAAAGGGAGCATCTCAAGATTGTAAGAACTAAAGAACTAACAGAATCTAAAATTGTTCATGACTTGAGAGGCATTAGATTCATTCCATATTTTTTGGTTGGTTTTTAAACCAACAATAGTTCATATGTTTCAACAAAGTTGAGATGCTCTCGCCGTAAATCTTCAAAAAAAAATACTAGATATTACGTATTTTCTCACCATTGATTCAGGATTACTATATGAGATTATTTTGATTATTTATATTGTTTATATAGCGAAACGTTCTAGAGACAAACCAGGTTGTGTTGTGGGTGTGGGATGAGGTATTGCTTGTACCTCGATTTCGGGTATTGGAGATGCAGAAGCTTGGGGAGTTGGTTCAAGTTCAACTTCAAGTTGAAGTTCGGAAAAAGGAGATGCAGAAGCTTGGGGAGTTGGTTCAAGTTCAACTTCAAGTTGAAGTTCGGAAAAAGGAGATGCAGAAGCTTGGGGAGTTGGTTCAAGTTCAACTTCGGGGGAAAAAGTTGGCTGAACCTGATTTTCTGGGGTTGGTAAAGTTGGTACGGTAATAAAATAGTTATTAGTTTCTTCTGCTGGGGTTTCTGAAGGTTTAACAGTAGGAACTAAGACACTACTACCCGTAGTAGGTTTGGGGGAAGCAGTAGGTTTGGGAGAAGCAGTAGCTTTTGGTGATGGTGACTCATTCTCGATAGCGGGTGTGGAAGGAGAAGGAGGAATTGGATTTTGTGGCTGTGCTGATTCTGGTGATACAGCGGGAGTTGTGGGATTATTTTGTTCTTTTTCTTTGTCTTTACTTTCCGATTCTGGTGATATAGGTAAAGATGTGTTGGGATTTTTTTGCTGTTTATCTTCTAATTCTGTGTTATTAGGTGAATTTGTCGGACGATCGCGATTTTGGTCTTGGTTTTTTTCTGTTTGGGGTGTAGAAGGTAAAGATGTGGGAGAATTTTCAATTTTTGGGTTTGGAGACGGAGTTATGGAATTAGTTGGTAGGGAATCTGGAGTATTTTGAGGTTTCGGGGTTAATAAGTCAGGAGTAAAGTTTGTATTGTCTTTTTCGTCTTTTTCAAATGTCGAATTTTTGGGAGGGGAAATTCTGGGTTCAGCAGTTTGGGGTAGAGATTCTAGTCTGGGTTGAATTTGATTATCCCTCTCTTTTGATTGAGAAGGTTCAGGAGCAATTTGAGTTTTAGTCTCTTTAAAAAACGGTATAAAAGGTAAAAAAGTTCGATTACTTTCTGCTTTAGGTGTAGTAGCAGGTAAATATATCGGTGGATTTGGATTGTTATTTTGATTATTGGTAGTCTTAGGTGTAACAGAAGGATTTATTTTTTTAAGAATACTATCTTGAACCTCACTGAAAGCGGGTTGATTGCGATCAAAACTCGGTTGAAAAAAGTTCCATCCAAAAACTCCTAAACCAAATCCAACTCCCATTAAACCAAGCAATCCCAAACTTTGCAGAATGGGGGGATGAGACTTGCGAATAGTTGATGGTAAAGTCACAGGTGGTGCTTTGTAAGCCGAGGAAGTTAATGGTGATATGAGTACGGGCGATTTGAGTGCAATTAACGCTTCAGCTGCTGTTTGATAACGCTGACTAAAGTGATGACGTACCATTCCCGTTAAAATTTCAGCTAATCTGTCACTGACTTTTGCCGAATCGAGCCAAATCAATTCACCGTTATCGGGGTTAAATGGTAATTCACGAGGAGACATCCCGGTTAAAGCTTGAATACCCAGCATTCCCACGGCATAAACATCGCTACACAATCGAGGTTTACCATTTGCTTGTTCATCTGGCATATAACCGGGGGTACCGATAATTAAAGTGGAATTGACATCCCCTTGTTCGTTTTTGCTCAAACCTTTGATTTCTTTGACTGCACCAAAATCAATGAGTACGATTTTATCGTCTTCACGACGACGCATAATATTTCGCAATTTAATATCGCGATGAATTACATTATTTTCGTGAACAAAAGCTAAAACTTCGAGGATTTCTTCTAAAAGCTGAACAACTTTTTCTTCACTCAACCGATGACGTGATTTAACTTCCTTGGTTAAATCGTGTCCATCTACAAATTCTTGAACCAGATAAAATTCGTCATTTTCTTCAAAATGCGCGAACATTTCGGGGATTTGTTTGTGTCCCTTACCTAAACGGTAGAGTACCTGTGCTTCTCGTTCAAACAATTTTTTCGCAATCTGCAAAATTGTGTTATCGGGATTACGAGTTTGGAGTTGTTTGACTACGCATCGAGGATTTCCTGGTAAATCCATATCTACCGCAAGATAGGTGACACTAAATCCACCGCGTCCCAGTTCTTTAAGAATTTTGTAGCGATTACGGAGAATCGTGTCTGTGAGCATGCTTCTTAACCTATCACCAATAGAGAATGCCCTTAATGTTGACAAAAGACATTTTTAATTTCAGTTCCGATAATGACTAATCTATATTTATCTTGCCGAGTAATTATAAACTTACCCGTAAGAGGAGATTGTGGTTAAGGAACCATTAAATTTATAAAAACTAATCCTACTATATTGAATTTTTGAATTTATTCTATCGTGTTTTATCTCAGAAGGGAGAAGGGCTTGTCCCTTCACTGGATAATAACCCCCAAATATCAATCCTATAAGCTGTCACTTGCATCTTAATACATTTTTAGTTTTTTTTGATTAGATATTACCAAACAATTACTATGAATAAATTATGTATACAATATGTATAAAAGTTTGTCTATCAAATTTATTCAACTCAAATAATCGCATTTTTTTCATGTAATTTACCGATATTGAAAGCAATACTAGCTACAATTATTCATGTAAAAATCCTGGAATAATTAGCAGCATTTTCATATAACTTAATTGCCTTAATTAAGAGAGTTGACAGTGGACAGTTTACCTTTAACTTTTAACCTTTCATCACCGCATCCAATAACTTATCCCCACCAAACTTAATGACATCGGTACAGGGTAATCCGGTTTCGGCTTCTACTTGCGCGATCGCAGTTTTTGCCATTGATTCATCAAAATTACTCGTATTCAAAGCAATCCCAACTACAGGTACTGCCGCAAAAGCACCCGCACCGCTGGCAACGATTTCATATAATTTAACAACATCAGCTAAAGGGGGAATTTTGACTCCTTCTACCACCTCATTTTGTCCGAGACGATGGACTAAAATCATCTGAGTTGGTTGAGAACCGCGTATCAAAGGTAATGTTGCTGTAGAACCCGGATGCAATAAGGAACCTTGTCCTTCAACGTGTAAAATATCGTAGTTTTTACCGTAACGTACTACGACTTGTTCCACCGCACCCGCAGCAAAATCGACGCGCACGGCATCTAAAGGGACACCATCTCCTTCCAACATTAAACCTGTTTGTCCTGTGGCGATAAACTTGGTACGCATACCCCGCAATCGCGACGCACGATGTAACTCTAAACTTGTAGACATTTTTCCAACTGCCATATCGGTACCTACCGTCAATACCCTTCTACAGGGAAGATTTTTTGCCGCAAGAGTACAAACACTGATATTAGATGGCTCTTTACGAACATCCCAAATTAATTGACCGGGTTTGAGTAAAGTTCTTAATTCCGGACTGGTAGCCAAGGGAGTATGTAAACCGTTGACGATTGACATTCCTCCTAGCAAAGCATCTTTAATTTCATGCCAATAATCGTCCGGTAAACTACCACCTTTGGGAGCAATACCGATTACCAATACCTGGGGATTAAACGCTATGGCATCTTTAACGGAGGCAACAATTGGCACATCGCGCTGAATCCCTGTTAATTCTGGTAATGACTGTCCAGGACAATCACGGTCAACAGCAACAACTATCGGCGCATCGCTGTAGCGTAATAAAGACAACCCTGTTTTTCCATGAGTTCCGCGAATTCCCTCATGTAGCAGAACGGCAATTTTTTGATTAAGCGGTAAACGCACTCAGCTGTACTCCCAACCCTGGTAAGTTATTTGGTAAAATTTTACCTCCTTCAACGGATGCACCTCTAAAAGGGTCATCAATTAAATTTAGGTGACTATCCAAGTCTAAATAATCCGCTAATGGTGCAAGTTGTGCAAGGGCAGTATTTGCGATCGCGCTATCGGAATAGCAACCAAACATTACCTGTAAACCGCAAGCACGGGCTGTATGTATCATCCGCATTGCTTCGGTTAACCCCCCGGATTTCATCAACTTGATATTAACACCATCAGCGCATTCTGATAAATAAGGAATATCGGTACTAGTAAAGCAGCTTTCATCAACAAAAATGGGTAAAGGAGACGACTTTTTTAATTCAATCAAACTTTGTTCTTGTCCTCGTGGTAAAGGCTGCTCTACATACTTTACACCGATATCAGCAAGTATAAAACACATCTCTTGGGCATCTTCCAAACTCCAACCACCATTTGCATCTACGTATAAGTCGGGTGTTGGTGCTTCTTCTCTTACAGCATCGAGCATTTTTCGATCTGCATCAATACCGTCAGGGTTTCCTAACTTCACTTTTAACATTTTGACATCCATAAATTGTAGCCAATCCCTGACTCTAGCTTTTGCACCTTCCGGAGAATTAATACCGATAGTCACCGAAACCGGCTTAATATTACTTCTATCAAGTCCCCACATTTGCCACAAAGGTAATTTGGCACGTTTTCCCATCCAATCATGTAGAGCGGTGTCAAGAGCCGCCTTGGCAGCGGAGGGAATTTGTGCTTTATTTAACATGAGTTCAATTTCTTGACGTTGGGACGGATGTTTTTTTTGTAAGTTGGGGATAATTTGTAATATGGATTCTTGAATAACCTGGGTAGATTGCGGATAATTACCAACGTTAAAAGGTGATGCTTCTCCCCAACCTTCGATACCATCTTCGGATATTTTTACCCATAAATTTGTTGTTTTGGCTGTGGTACCGCGACTAATTGTTAAGGGAAAGCGTTTATTGACGGTAAATAGTTCTACGTCGATTTGCATAATTGGGGATTGGATAAAATACCTAGTGATTTAGTTTATTATGAGTCAGTTTTGTATAATAAATAATATTTTTTGGAACGCAAAGGTACGCAGAGGTTAAGCGCAAAGTTTCGCTGAGGGAAGGATGATTTTTTTTGAGATTTATATTTAATTTTATTAACCTTTAACCTTTGACTTTTGACCTTTAACCTAAAAATGACTAATTTAAATAAATGGAAGATTTTACAATCAAAGATGGCGTTAAATCATCCTTGGTGTAAAGTCAGGCAAGATGAAATAGAGTTACCTAATGGACAAGTAATTGATGATTATTTTGTTTATCTTAAACCGGATGTAGCGATAATTTTACCAATTACTAGCAATCAAGAAGTTGTTTTTGTTAAGCAATATAGACACGCAATCGGTGATTTTTTTATTGAACTTCCCGCTGGTGGTTTTAATCCAGAACATGAAAGTGGTGAGGTTGCAGCAGTTAGGGAACTTGAAGAAGAAACTGGTTATGTTGCGTCACAGATTAAGAAGATAGCTACTTTTTACGATAAGCCGAGTAAGGATACTAATCAATTACATTTATATATTGCTGAAAATGTTGTTAAAACTGGCAAAATCAAGTTTGATATTACTGAAGAAATTGAAGTTATTTTAATTCCTATTGATGCAGTTTTGTCAAAAATAGTTAAAGGTGAAATTTCTGTTGCTGGAACTGTTGCAGCCTTGTTTTTAGGTTTGAATTTGGTTAAATAGGGAATTGGTAATTGGGGATTGGTAATTGGTAATGGGTAATTAAATCCGTGAAATCAGTGTAATCCTTTTTAATCCGTGATTGGGAATTGGGAGTTAAAATGTTTGATTAATAATTTTCCTACAAACTCAAGTTGGTTTCTCATTTCTTCAGAATCAAGCACTTCCCACATCAGTACGAGATAGCTAATAATTTCACCAATTGAACGTTGGTTTTGATGACAGTAAACAATCCCGGCATGAGAAATACCATTACATTGAGCCATCTCCCCGAACTAAAGTTGCGGGGATTCTGGCTAGGAATTAGAATTAACTTTTTGCCCGGACTCCGAGGAGACAGCTATCTGGTTAATTTTTCCTAGCTTGTCAGAGAACCGCTCTGGG
>NZ_JADEWL010000134.1 GCF_015207665.1 Plectonema cf. radiosum LEGE 06105 | reverse complement strand
AATAAGAACTGTCAACTAATTATGTGTAAACAAAAAAATTCTGAGTTGCTACAGGTATTTGTCTATGGCACCCTCAAACCAGGTGAAGCATATTATGAATGTTATTGTTCTAATCAAATAATAAACGCAACAAAAGCTTACGTTCGTGGTGAATTATATGCGCTTCCTCAAGGATACCCAGCCATCACCCAAGGAAATAATTTCGTTTACGGATATTTACTCTCGTTTGCTAACAATGAAGTTTTGAATAATCTTGATCAACTTGAAGACTACCATCCTCAAAAACCGATGTCAGAAAACCTCTACAATCGCAAAGAAGTTGAAGTATTTGATTTAGAAAATCATTCTCTTGGTTTAGCTTGGGTTTATTTCATGACTATTGAGCAAATTTGCCAATTAAAAGGCACTCCCCAAATTGATGGATGGTGGAGTGCTGAAGAAATAAAAAATATACCCCGTTAGAGGAGAAAAGTCGGGTTTTTATTACTGTTACAAGCGTGCTATGGATATTTTCGGTCAAAACCCCACTTCTTACCCTACAAAAAATTAAGGTTTTACAGTTTATTTTCTGTAAACACATTAATTAATTATATTTGTCATATTCTTGGGATAGATTTTGAGTTGCTTTAGGTATTTGTATCAGTGGTTGGTTCAAGGCAACCATCGGTAAGGACGCAATTTCTGTTGAAGGAGTTTCTTCTACTTGCTTTAAAGCTTTCCCAGCTATCTTGAACGTCCCCACTTCACCATTAGGAATTAAACTCGATAGCGAACCGATAAGGCAGGCAGCAACGGCAGCACCTCCGAACATCCAAACTCTTTTGCTTCGACGGCGTAAACGTGCCATTACTCCATCAACTGTTTCTTCTATTGATTTTTCTGACTGCGGTATTGGAAGATTCCGCAAGCCTTGCCGCAGTGATAAAAGCCGTGCGTGCAAATTTTTGACTGAGGGGTCATTTTCCAACCACTCTTCCACTTGTCTACGTTCGGCAGCTGTTACCTCACCATCAAGGTAAGCACTCAACAACTCGAAGCGATCGCGCTTCAACATATTCTTAGCACCCGTTAATTTATTATTGGTATTGGGTTCGTTCCCATGCTCCAATTCCTGTTGCTGATTTTGCAAACTGGAATCGTCAAAGTGATATTCTGTATTCATCTTAACATTATTACCAATTAATACACGGATATACACAGCGGGCAAGCTTGAGAATTTACGAGAATTTTCTTCCAACGGCAGACGCACTATATGTTTTTTAACAATTAGTCAAATGTTAAGGAGTCAAGCAGTTCAGGAGGAATATTTAAAATTACGGGTTCAATTCATTGCCCAAAACATCGGTTTAGGTCTCAATAATTTTTGTGTAATATAAATCTACACTTTAAATTCCCATTATGAATTATGAATTCCGAACTATGAATTCTGTTCCCGTAGAATAGCGCTTACTCTTAATTTAATATTGGTTGAAAATTAATCGAAGGATTTTAGTTTAAATGTGAGAAGGAATATTACAACTTAGCTTTCTACATAAGTTTGTAATTGGCTTTGCAGTCTAGTTCTTGCTCTGGCAATCCTTGACTTCACCGTTCCTAAAGAAACACCAGTAATTTCGGCAATTTCTTCGTATGCTAAACCTTCAATTTCTCGCAACACAATAGTAGTCCGAAATACTTCTGGTAAATCGGCGATCGCCAAGCGCAGTTGCTCGTAAAATTCTCTTGTTGTCAGTTCTTCCTCTGGGCCGGGAGTATCACCAGCAATTTCCCAATCCATTTCCCCATCGTCCAAAGTACGAGGAGCATCGAGTGATAAAGGACTAACAACTCGCTTGCGTTTGCGTAACTCGTCATAAAACAAGTTTGTCGCAATACGGCTCAACCAGCCCCGGAATTTACTTGGATCTTGCAATCGAGCAACATTCCGAAAAACTCTAATCCAAACCTCCTGAGCTAAATCGGCTCGATCCGACCAGTCAGGAGCTAAATGATATAAAACTCGATCTACTTGCGATTGATAGCGACGCATTAGTTCTGCAAAAGCAGTACGTTCGGGGCGTACACCAGTCTGACATCGCAAGATCAGATCGTGGTTTGAAAGTTTATCTACTTCTACTGGTGTTTCCGGAAACCTGGCATCGAGCGTAGACCAGGATGCAGCAATCGATTGACTCATATATCTATACTGGCTTTAAATCATCCCTATCTATTAGACCCTCAATGATGCAGTTAGTTCCTCTTCAAAGTGACGGATTTTCAACTGGAACAATTATTAAACCTAAACTTAAGTAAAATTACGGTTAAGAATATGTCAATAAAAGGGCTGTTGTTCCAGATATCAATAACTTTCTGACAAATATTGCTTCATATAAGCAAAAATGCTTTGGAAGTGCCAATACAATAATTGCCTTGTTGTAGGATGATAATATCTATATCATCTTGTTGGAAACTCACACTTAATGTTACCGATAATGATTTGTGTAAATGATTTTCTTTCATATAATTTTATCCCTGTAGTAAAAGAAATAAGTAAAAAATGAAATTGATTGTAATTAAACTAGACTTAATTTAATTGCGAACAATAGTACTATTTAGTTTGTTTTATTCATCAAGTATTTTTATGAATGTTGAGAAGCAAGTCTGATTTTTATTTTTGTTTAATAAACTACAAAACTAAACATATTCTTATTTCTCAAGAAATCAGGAATATTTATTTTTGTAGCATTCTTACCAGAATTTGAGGGGTTCTATCTACTTGAGGAGCATAAATATCCTCAGAATCGTTTCGTAGCGGTACTTGAATTTGCATGAACACATTCAATGAAAATGTAATGCTGATTGCGAGTAATAATTTTTCTAACATGATTTTATCTCCCACTCTCCAAGTTAATGATTGGTAATTAGACCCCAATAGTTCCGGATATTTATCTATTGCCTGAAGTTTTTTTGTTCTACAAGTAATGACATAAATCGGCATAGCTTTAGTTTGCCCGCACATACACGTTAAATTAGTAAATAAACTTATAAGAGTTTGTAAATGTTTGATGAGACTTACACCGACTATGATTAGTTAAAAGGAATATAAGCTGTGTATAGGAAGCTTTAGGGAAGCAAAACATGGTACGAAATGATTCTTTAGCGCGTATAGTGATGTTGCTGTGCTTCGGTACGGCAATTTTATCTCTAACTCTACATTGGCGAATTAGTACTTCCATGCCCAACACTGTTAAAGATTCGAGTAGAGTTAGTACTAACGAACCATTTGATTTTTTCGCACGACAAATTAGAGATTTTGTATCCCTGGAGAAAGATGTAACAGAAGAATCTTTACCTAAATCTAAATTGCCATCAAAGACACAAGCCGCATCTCCACAGCAATCCGAAGCAAAACGTCTTAATAATGCATCTTTGGAAAAAAAAGTAGTTGTAGATTTAGGCGATCGCCGAGCTTATGTATATCGTCAAAATACGGTTATCGCTAGTTATCCTATTGGTGTGGGGAAAAAAGGTTGGGAAACTCCTACAGGGACTTTTGAGGTGTTGCATATGCAGCATTACCCCGCATGGAAACACCCAATTACTGGTAAAGTTTTTGCAGCAGGCCCAAACAGTCCTTTGGGAGAACGTTGGATTGGGTTTTGGTCAGATGGACACAACGAAATTGGTTTTCACGGAACACCGGAATCGGATCTAGTAGGAAGCCCGGTATCTCACGGGTGTTTAAGAATGCGTAATTCCGATGTTCGCTTACTTTATGAACAAATAGACTTAGGAGTAGCAGTGGAGGTACGTAAATGACAGTTGACAGTTGACAGTTGACATAAATACCTTTTGCCTTTTGCTTTTTGCCTCTTGCCTTTTATTTTTAACTTTTTTGCTCAAAATTTGGTGCGTAAGCTTGAAGTAAAGTGCTAACTTGACGCAAAACTTCGTTACCAGAGTTTTTACCAATAGCTTGACGTTCGGGGAAGAAATTAGGTCTATCAAGATAACGAGAAATGGCTTCTCCTACTTGTTGGGAAATAAATTCTTGAAGTTCTGCTTTGGCTCTTTGACGTTGGTAAGTAGCACCTTCTTCAGTCGTCGCGTACAAAGGTGGAAGACGGTTAAGAGCATAAGCGGCTATATCTCCTACATCAAGGGAGCTTTCGCTAGTGGCTTCGATTTCAGCTACTCGCGCAATTGCCTCTGTCAATACCAACTCTTCCATAACATTAATGAATTGTTTTCGAGGCACCGCCACTACCTCACCAGTTAACAATGCCCCCATTAATCTATCAAGTGCCATATACTCTTCGATGGAGAGTTCAGAGGCATTGTCGCAGATGCGCCCAACTTCAGCTTCCATTGCTGGTGTTAGATAACCATCCTGGAGAGCCTGTTCTACAATTTTTTCGATACTCATAACGCTCATTTTATTATCAGCCACCAAGCAAGGTAGGACGGTACCAACTCAATTTGTTATTTTACTCACAAACAATACACATTTTACTGACAAAAGTAACAAATAACATCTTAATTACTTAATTCCACCAACTAGCCATGGTGATGGATCAATAGATTGTCCGTTCACGTATAAACCCCAGTGTAAATGGGGACCTGTTGAAGCTCCAGTAGAACCAATCCCGCCAATCAGTTGACCTTGTTGAACCATGTCACCTTCTTTGACGTTAATGCTATTTAAGTGCAGAAAAATGCTGGTTACTCCTTGTCCGTGATCAATACCAACTGTATTACCGTGAACTCGGAAACCTTGGGATACTGTACCTACTAAAGTAACCCGACCAGCTGCTGGTGCAACTACGGGTGAACCAGTACCACCTGCGTAATCAAGCCCACGATGGTAGTAGTCCTGTGCAAATTTACCATTATAGTAGCGACGTACACCATATACTGTACTGATGCGTGAATTATTAGGTCTGGTGAAGGCACCGTTCCAATATTTTTCTGGTGTAAGAATCGCTTTAAAAGCTTTTGCCCGATCGAGTTCGAGTTGTGTCGCTTTTACACCAGCTTTGCCAGGGGGTAAACTAATTCTTTGAACAGGAAATCTACGATTATTTACCCATACAGCCAAGTTTCGGGTTGTTCCATCACCAGAGACTCGAATTACTCTTCTTCCAGATTTTTGTAATGGAGTAGTGGGAATAAAAGCACGATACTGATTTGGTGCAACTTCAAATACTGGATAAGTTTCTCCGTCACTAGTAACTTGTAAATTCTGACCATTTGCGGGGTTGTCAGGAGTTACTAAGACTGATATTGTTTCGCCTAATTTGGGTGACGATGGAACTATTTGTACTTGTGCGGCTTCTGCTATGGAAGTAAAAGCTAGCGGAACAGCACTAGCAATACCTAGAGCCATCTTCAATGCAAAATTAGCCTTAATACCTTCAAAAATTGAAGATAACAATCTTTTTCCAGAATTAGCGACGCTGACTTGGTTATTCATATATCTATAAACATTGTTTATTGCCTAGTAAAAAAAATAGACTCGCCCATTATATATAGTGTTTCCTATCTACAACATTTTTTTGTTTTAATGTTGTATTCGCTAACTTGAATACATTTATATTTTATTTCTCAAGTTGTCAAGCATCTTATATTCTTAATTATTAACCCTGTCCAAATGATAAACAAATCAGCACGGATACTCAAAAACATCGTTTTTTTGAATTGATTGATAAAAGAACATGAAAATAAGTTGTTTTTTAATTTCAAAAATCAAGAAAACTTATCATATTTATTTAATGAGTTGATGATATAAATAAAAACTATTTCAGAATTATTAAAAATATGATATTCGAGTATTCATATTTTCAATGTCTTGAATAAATGATTAAATATTGGGTAAAGCACAAACAGCGATAATAATTTTGATATCTCTCTTTCCATAGGAGATATCTACAATTAATGAAGAGATAAAATATCATATAATCGTCTTTCTTAAATCGTTACAGTTGGGTAATCTTTGTTAAGAGTATAAATATAAATAAATGCTTGGCTTATAAAATAAACCAAGCATAATAAATTAGGAATTTTCAGCTGGGAGAAGAAATTAATAACTATAATATACCTTCGTCAAATAAAAATCTGTTCGTTGAGAACAAAAATAGAAAATAGTCGTCGATTATCTTGTATCTATTCTAATCATATACAGTAAAAAACTGATTTTTTTAATCTATAAAAATAGATTTATGTCTTTTGCGTGGGTAAAAAGTCGGGTTTTTATGACTCGCAATTTTTCTTTTCATCAAACATAACCCTCCAAGTATTTTTGAGGAGACAAGAAATACAAGAAAAAATGTTTTCTTCAAAACATCCCCAATTCAGAAGACACGTTATGGTGCATTATATAATATTACGAAAATAAACGTAGCTTGATTGTATTTCAAGATACTTTATTTTCTTGTTTAAACGCTTGCGGTAAACATTTCCGCAATGGTAGCGTCTAAGACTGTTGTAGGAATTGAATGGAATTTGCTAATAATGAAACGCCAGCTGTCTCTACTTAATGTTTGCTCGATTTTTCTTTCATTTTTTACCCCATTATCTGTTATTGCGGCACCACCAAGAAACCCAGATAAAACTGTAAAATGTGACATCTTAGTAGTGGGTGGTGGATTATCCGGGATTGCTACCGCTTATGAAGGTTTACTTGCAGGAAAAGAGGTTTGTTTAACAGAAATAACTGACTGGATGGGAGGACAAATTTCTTCTCAAGGAACATCTGCACTTGATGAACGTCCAACCCAACGGCAAAAGTTATTTTATTCTCGCGGCTATTTAGAGTTACGAGAACGCATCAACAAAACTTACGGTCAACTTAACCCCGGTGACTGTTGGGTAAGCGATTCTTGTTTCCTTCCTGGTGACGGTCATCAAGTGTTGGTTTCGATGCTCAAAGATGCTCAAAGAAAAGGTAGAGGTAAGCTGCAATGGTTTCCTAATACTGTTATTAAGGAACTCGAAACTACTAGCAGTGGAAAAATAATTGATGGTGCTTATGGTATTCAACATAAAAGTGCCAATGGTCAGCCTCCACTCAATACTTTTACCTTGTCTCAAACCATCGAAGATGCTTATACCTATGAAAATTCTTCGCGTTTTAATAAATCTATTATTCGCTTTGTTCCCAAACAAGCAAAAAAAGGCGATGCTCCCAACTGGTATGTGATAGATGCTAGCGAAACTGGAGAAATTATCGGACTTGCGGATGTTCCCTATCGTCTTGGGATTGATGAGCGTTCTTATTTAGAACCTTCTTCTTCTAGTGCAAGCAATGACCCTTACTGTACACAAGGTTTTACTTACACCTTTGCAATGGAGGCTACAAAAGAGCCTCAGCAAAACGAAATGCCAAGCTTTTATCCTCAATATTCTCCTTACTATAGTTATGAATTACAACGTTTAGCCAGCTTTCCTTTAGTCTTTACTTATCGTCGTATTTGGAGTCCTCAAACAGGGGAACCAATGAAATTCGGCGGTATCAATTTTAGCGCTCCTACACCCGGAGACATTTCCATGCAAAACTGGACTTGGGGTAACGATTACCGTCCGGGAACCGCGCAAGATAATCTAATTTATACTCGTGGGCAACTCGAAGCCAGCGGACAATTGCAACCTGGTGGCTGGATGGGAGGACTGCGAACAGATGCTTTACGTAAAGGAGAGGAAATTTCTATAGGTTATTTTTACTGGCTGGTTGCAGGAACTACTGATTCTCAACTTGGCGAAGGAGTGAAGCAACTTCATCCAAATCACCGCTATGTTAAAGGTTTAGATTCTCCGATGGGAACCGCACACGGATTGTCTAAATATCCTTATATGCGTGAAGGAAGGCGGATTATCGGTCGTCCTGGCTACGCACATCCTAGGGGCTTTTCTATCGAAGAAATTGATATTTCTCGCCGCGATTATAATGACGAGTTTTATCGCAAGACTTTACCTACAAGAATGTATCGTAAACTTAAAGCTTCTTTGGCAGGTTTAGAAGCAATATCAGTTCTTAGCGGTAAAAAACCCCCAGAAGATGTAGCACGACGGACTCGTTCTACTATTTTCCCCGATGCAGTGGGTATTGGACATTACGCAATCGATTTTCATCCCTGCATGACAAAAAGTCCTCCGGAAGCACCAGGAAATACTGAACGTGAAGGTGAAAGACGCGGTGCAGGACAAGCTTATCCATTCCAAATTGCACTTCGAGCGATGATTCCCCAGAAAATTGATAATTTATTGGTAGCTGGTAAGAGTATCGCTACGAGTCACATTGCAGCTGCTGCTTATCGTGTACATTCCTTTGAATGGTCTGCGGGTGCAGCTGCGGGAACTACAGCAGCTTTTGCGTTGAAAAATAATATCGCACCTTATGAATTGGTCGATGAATTACCTCGAATTGAACCGCAGTTAATTCAATTACAACGCTTGTTAAAACAAAATAACAATCCAACTGCTTTTCCGGATACTTCAATTTTTAATGAAAACTGGAATGATTGGAAATAATTAGACCGTTACTCCCTTTCTGCTGGGTAATTACCTATTTCTCTATTTCTTTGCTGATTATTCGAGCGCATCTATAATAGTTTTTTGAACGGTAATTTTTTGTCGGGAAGGGAGTAATAACCATAGACTGCTAAGAATGCACTAAACTAGTTACTTGTGATGTATTTTTATGAAAATCTGTAGCAAAGTTTTTATGGTTACCAAAATATCAGCCAATCTTTATGGGATGGCTAATGCACCAACTATAGCTCCCGATCGAATTAGTGAGGTTAAGCGCAAACCCTATCCCAACTACAAAGTTATTGTTCTCAATGATGACTTTAATACATTTGTACACGTTGCCGATTGTTTGACCAAATATATTCCGGGAATGACTGGCGATCGCGCTTGGGAATTGACCAATCAGATCCATCATGAAGGACAAGCCGTTGTCTGGGTAGGACCTCAAGAACCCGCAGAATTATATCACCAGCAATTACGTCGGGCTGGTTTGACAATGGCACCTCTTGAGGCTGCGTAAAAATAATGCCTAAACCCACCTCGAAATCTGTTAAAGCAATTTCTAGCCGTGAGAAAAACGGTAGACTCGTTTGGAATCATTCCACTCATATTGACGGTCTGATACCGATTCTCGAACGTCTCTGCAACCAAGATAGTATTCAAACCATAACACCCGGAGAAATTAGCCGCGTCAGAGGTCATTCCCCTCATATGCAATTACGGGTGTCTGTTCCAATTCGAGGTGGGTTTAAAGTTATCGCTCGTCAAGGAAAAACCGTGCAAGAAGTGTTTATCCTGACTACCTTGGAACAAGATGAATTACAAGTTGCGATCGCAGTTGCGATGAATAAATAATTAATAATTAATTGTCAACTGTCAACTTTCCACTGCCAACTGTCAATTAACTACTATTTAATCCTGTATTTGTCGAACTGAAAATTTATGTAATGGCAAGCAGAGAATGCAGGAAAAAGTAAGAAAGTATGACAAAGCTGTAGTCATTTTCAAACTCATTACCAAAACTTCCCATTCAGGTAAAACTATTTTTTCGATACCAAAAGCAACACAGTAAACTAACCAGTAGGAAAAGCTCATTCTAAACAAAATTGTTTCGCTTAACTGGATTTCGCTATCAAGTTGACTGCTATCCCACAACAACACTAAACCGATAATGCAAGCAACAAACGAAAGCATTACAAAAAATTCGTGACAGATAAAATTTACTGAATGCATGGCACGTTTATACAAAAACTTTTCTATTAAAAATAAGTCTAAAGGAATAAATCTTTAGAAGTAAAACTCCTGTTACAAACCTAAATAAAAATAATGATTCTGATTAAGAAATGCTATGAAATAGTAATTTATATTTAGTTGACAGTTGACAGTGGACAGTTGAACCTAGACCTTAGACCTTATAGTTACTTTTCTAGTTCACAAGCACCAATACTCACCCAATTACTAGAACCATCGCGATTGTGTTCTTTTTTCCAGATGGGAGCATTATGTTTGAGAGTATCAATAGCGTAACCACAAGCAGCGAAAGCTTCTGAACGGTGGGGACAACCAACTGCCACTAAAACACTGATTTCACCAATTTGTAAATGTCCGGTGCGATGATGAATGACTACACGATTTGTATCCGCCCATTTTTGGCGAATATCTGCTGCAATTTGATAAAATACCCGCAAAGCCATTGGTTCGTAAGCTTGATATTCTAAAGAAATAACTGGTATTCCGTCGGTTTGATTGCGTACTGTTCCACTCATTACCACAATTGCACCGTTGGCTGGATGGTCTGCTAGGTTGTAAACTTTTGACAGTGAGAGGGGTGCAAAGGTAATAGCAAAGTTATCTTCCGGGCTGGGCTTAACTGTACCAGTAAAGGCATTTGAAACAAGGGAGTTCATCAGTTTTTTTGAATCACATTTAAATATTTAACTATATTGTCTTTGATTTAAGGAAATTATGAGCTAGGGAATAAAGATATAAATAATTTAGCGATAACTTATAATTTATTTTTATTTTATCGAATAAAATACCAAAATATACGTATTTTAATTTTTTATTGTGTAAATATACGTAAATGGGAAGATGATTTTGCTATCTACCTTAAGGCATATTACTATGGTTTGTGTAACGAAATTGCCGATATTACTGTCGTAGATAGTTATAGATAATTTATATAAATTGACATAAATGACTTTTACCGAAGTTGTTTCCCGGAAAATTAATCACCCTGGTTGAAGCTTCAGGTGATTAATTGTTTTTATTACAAGTAAGCTCCCCTAGCTTTAATCAAACTGAGGATGTAGTTGTCTATGATGTTAGCAAATCAGTTTTTCGCAAGTAGCCTTCCTAAACCACCTTTGATAATTTTTCCCTATTAATGAACTTTGTATCGCAGTTTGCTTTTCTCAAACTAAAGAAAATTCAGCAATAGTAGGAAAGATTTAATGGATAAGAAGGTTTTTCAGAATGAAGCATTACGGCTAAAAGCTTTATATGAGTATAAAGTTCTTGATACTTCACCCGAACAAGCTTTTGATGATTTGGTTTTGTTAACCAAGCAAGTGGCAGGAACACCGATTGCTTTGATTAATTTCGTTGATGCTAATCGTCAGTGGTTTAAAGCAAAGGTGGGGTTGAGCGCGTCAGAAATACCTAGAAATATCGGGTTTGGTTCTTTGTGTGTGACTTTAGGTGAGACTTTAATTATTGCCGATACTTTAGCTGACGAGCGGTTTGCCACTAATCCTGTGGTGATTTCGGAACCATATGTAAGGTTTTATGCTGGTATACCCTTAGTAACACCTCAAGGGCAGGTAGTAGGAACTTTATGCGCGATCGACATGGTACCACGTTCAATTAATTGCGAACAAATAAAATCCTTAGAAGCGATTAGCCGTTTGGTAATCAAGCAGTTAGAAATACGAAGAAGTTTAAATAAATTAATTGATATAAAGCAAGAATATGAGCAAGCAAAAATAGCATTAGATCAAAGCGAAAGTATTATCAAAAGTTTTTTTGATAGCGCACCGATGATGATGGGAATTGTTGAAGTGCAAGACGACAATATTCTGCATCTTTCTGGTAACAATGCGGCTGCAAAATTTTTAGATTTGACTCCAGAAGAAATGCAAAATCGTTTTGTCAGCGATATGGGAATTTCACGGCAGTTGATCGAGCAATGGATTGATTTTTATCATCAAACAGAACGCACTCAATCTTCTATAACTTTTGAGTATCCTTACGATACAAATGATGGTAGGAAATGGCTAAAAGCGAAAGTATCTCTCATTGCAAATTCTGCGGAACATCAGAGATTTGCTTATTTAGTTGATGATATTACCCAACGAAAGGAAGCAGAAGAAAAATTACGTTGGAACGAAACACTTTTACGTTCGATAACCAGCGTTTCACCCCTGGGGTTTTATGTAGTAGAAAAACGAACTGGGAAGATTTTATATGCAAATCAAAGTTTTTATGAAATCTGGGGTATCGAGCATTTAAAAAAACGAGTAGAAAGTGGAGAACTAAAACACAAAGATATTGTGGCAGAATGCTGCGAATTAACATCTCAATTTCCAGGATTTGTGAAAATTTGCCAACCAGATTTGATTGAAAAATGTATTTGTGAAGATGAAATTTTGTTACCTGATGGTCTAACTATTCGTCGTTTTTCCAGAGTAATTCACAATCAGGATAACCAAGATTTTGCGCGGCTATATATGTTTGAAAATGTTACTAGCCGTAAGCATACAGAGCATCAAATACGCGAGCAAGCAGCATTGTTAGATATTGCAACAGACGCTATTATCATGCGAGATTTATCTCACAAAATTTTACTGTGGAATAAAAGTGCAGAGAAAGTTTATGGTTGGACAGAAGAGGAAGCTATAAATCAAAATGCTTATGAACTTTTAAAACCGGAAGTTTTCTCATCTAAGTGTCAAGATATTTATCATGAAGTATTAATACATGATTCTTGGCAAGGTGAATTAAAAAAAACCAGTAAATCAGGTAAAGAAATTATTGTAGAAAGTCGTTGGACTTTAGTTAGAGATGAGCGTCAACGACCCAAATCTATCTTAACTGTTGATACAGATATTACTCAGAAAAAAGAATTAGAAAAGCAATTTTTACGCGCTCAACGCATGGAAAGTATTGGTACTTTAGCCAGCGGTATTGCTCACGATTTGAACAACGTACTTTCGCCGATTTTAATGTCAGTACAGTTGCTCAGAAATAAAAGTCGTAACGACAAAGAAATTTCCATGCTGGAAATCGTGGAGAACAACGCCAAACGCGGTGCTAATCTAGTAAAACAAGTGTTGTCATTTGCAAGAGGAATCGAGGGCGATCGCACTATAATTCAGGTGACAGAATTGGTTAGGGAAATGAAGCAAATTGTTGAACAAACTTTTCCTAAATCAATTGTATTTAATGAATCTATTCAACAAGATTTATGGCATATATGCGGCGATAATACCCAATTACATCAAGTATTAATGAACCTGTGTCTAAATGCTCGTGATGCGATGCCAAACGGCGGGAAGTTAACCATTTCTGCCGAAAATATTATAATTGATGATAACTATGCCAAAATGCACCTTGATGCTAAAGTTGGTTCTTATGTAGTTATTAGCGTTGCCGATACGGGAATTGGTGTTACTCCAGAATTCTTGGATAGAATTTTTGAGCCATTTTTCACAACCAAAGAATTTGGTAAAGGTACAGGATTAGGTTTATCCACAGTCATCGGTATTATTAAAGGTCATAACGGATTTATTAATGTATCTAGTGCTGTAGGTAAAGGAACAAAATTTGAAGCTTACTTACCAATAGCCCAAAGCAATGCAATCCAAACAACTGAATGTTTGACAACACCTGTAGGAAATGGAGAATTAATTTTAGTTGTTGATGACGAACCGTCAATTAGAGATATTACTTCAACTTCCTTACAACAGTACAATTATCAAGCAATGACTGCCAACGATGGAATTGAAGCAGTCGCCCTTTATGCTCAGCATAAAAATCAAATTCGTGCAGCAATAGTTGATATGATGATGCCTAATATGGATGGTACAACTACTATAAAGACATTACATCGAATGAATCCTACTTTACGCATGATTGCTGTCAGCGGACTACCAACCAGTGAACAAAACATAAATGATAAATCTTCTAAATATACAGCTTTTTTACCCAAACCATATACTGCACGGGAGTTATTAACGGCTTTGCATTCGGTTTTAAAATAAAGGAGAAAAGGTCAAAGGGCAAAGGGCAAAGGGCAAAGGTCAAAGGGCAAAGGTCAATTGTCATGACAAATCTAATCCTAGTTGTAGATGATGATGATTTAACGCGGATGCAGTTGCGGGAATTGCTGAAATCGGCGGGATATTCGGTAGCTGAAGCAATTAATGGGGAAGAGGCTTTGACAGTCTATACTCAATTACAACCAGATATGGTTTTGCTCGATGCTTTAATGCCACGGATGGATGGTTTTAAATGTTGTGAGCGTTTGCGTCAGCTTCCTGGTGGGGAAGATATCCCCATATTAATGATTACGGCTCTTTACGAGCAAAGTTCTGTAGAAAAAGCGTTTAATGCTGGTGCTACCGATTATATTACTAAACCGATTCAGTGGTTGGTATTGCGTCAACGGGTACATCGTTTATTAGAAGCTCATCACACAATGAAAAAAATGCGGCAGCAAACGCAACAAGCACAGTGGCAAGAAGCACAGTTAAGAATTGCATTGTCCGCTGCTCATATGGGTGTTTGGGATTGGGATATCGTTAGCAATAAAATAATTTGGTCGGATACTATTAAAGCGTTATTTGATAAAACCAGTTTAAAGAATGAAACCTATGAAAATTTTCTGAGTTTTGTTCATCCTCAAGACAGAGATTTCATTGATCAAGCGGTGCAGAGTGCTATTCAAGAAGGAGAAGAATACAATATTGAATATCGTATGGTTTTACCCGACGGTACTGTTCGCTGGTTGGCTTCTCAAGGTTTAATTTTTCGTAATTCCTCTGGAAAATCTGTGCGAATGTCGGGAATTGATATGGATATTACTGCTAGTAAAACAGCACAGCAAGCTTTGGAAGTTCACGCTAATCAACAAGCATTGGTTGCAGAACTTTCTCAAGCAGCACTCGCCCGAATGGATTTAAATAGTTTGATGCAGCAAGCTGTTAACATCATTGCACAATGTCTTGATATAGAATATTCCAAAATCTTGGAATTATTGCCAGGGGGTAATGAGTTACTGTTGCGTTCAGGAATAGGTTGGCATTCTGGACTTGTGGGAACAGCTATAATAAATGCTGCGGAAAATTCCCAAGCTGCTTATACCATTAATTCCTCCGATGCTGTAATTGTCGAAGATTTAATCAATGAAACCCGCTTTCAAGGGCCACAATTCTTGTTAGAACACAATGTAGTTAGCGGATTATCGGTAATAATTCACGGAAAAGAAAGCCCTTTCGGAATTTTGGGAGCGCATACCACAAAACCACGCAAATTTAGCAGAGACGATACATTTTTTTTACAAGCAATCGCTAATGTTTTAGCTACAGCTATCGAACGTCAACGGATGGAAGATGCCCTCAGAGAAAGTGAACAACGTTGGCAATTAGCAGTCAAAGGTACTAATGATGGTATTTGGGATTGGAATGTCAAAACTAATCAAGTTTTTTTCTCGACTCGCTGGAAAGAAATGCTCGGTTATGCCGATCAAGAGATCAAAAATAATTTAGATGAATGGTCAAGTCGGGTGCATCCTGAAGATATCGATTGGGTAATGCAAACTATTCAAAACCATTTTGACAATAAGACCCCTTTTTACATTAGCGAGCATCGCCTTCGTTGTAAAGATGGAACTTATAAATGGATTTTAGATCGAGGTCAAGCATTATGGGACGCGGATGGCAATGTAGTAAGGATGGCGGGTTCTCATACGGATATTACTGAACGTAAGTTAGCAGAAGAGCAACTACGACAAAGCGAACAGCGTTTTCAAATACTCGCTCGTGCTACCAATGATGCTGTTTGGGATTGGAACTTACTTACCGATCAAGTCTGGTGGAATGATTCGGTACAAACATTATTTGGTTACTCAATACAAACTGTTGAAGATAATGCTGATTGGTGGCACGAACATATACATCCAGAAGATAGAAGCAGAATTGCTACTGATATTCACGCTGTTATAGAAAGCGCTCAACCATTTTGGGCTAATGAATACCGTTTTATCAAAGCAGATGGTTCTTACGCTGATATTTTTGACCGTGGTTATGTTGTTCGTGATGATACAGGAAAACCTGTGCGGATGATTGGGGCGATGATGGATATTACCGAACGCAAGCGCGTACAAGAAGAACTGATACGGCAAAACTTGCGATCGCAATTATTCGCTGATGTCACTCTCAAGATTCGCACTTCTCTACAAATCGATCAAATTCTCCAAACCAGCGTTACGGAAGTACAGAAATTACTTCATGCCGATCGTGTATTAATTCTCCGAATATTTAGTGATGGTTCCATAGTAGTCGTTAAAGAAGCAGTAGTTCCGGGTTTACCCGTAGTTTATGGACAGAACATTAATGATCCTTGCTTTGGCAAAGAATATATCGAAAAATACCGCCAAGGCAGGATTAGCGCCATTACTGATATCGAGCAAGCCGATATTCAACCTTGTCATTTAGAATTACTCCAAAGATTTAGTGTAAAAGCTAACTTGGTAGTTCCGATTATCACGCAAAACCAACTTTGGGGATTGCTAATTGCTCATCAATGTGCTTGTCCTCGTGAATGGAATGAATGGGAAACCGAATTATTAAAACAACTAGCCGACCAAATTGGTATAGCCGCTTCCCAAGCTAAAATGTTAGAACAAGAAACCCGTCAACGAGAAGAACTGACTCGTTCCAACGAAGAGTTACAACAATTTGCTTTTATTGCTTCCCACGACTTACAAGAACCATTGCGTAAAATTATCGCATTTGGCGATCGCCTCAAAGCCACCTGTGAAAATGCCTTAACAGATAAGGGATACGACTATCTGCAACGAATGCAGAATGCAGCCCAAAGAATGCAGGCTTTGATTGAAGATATACTCACTCTTTCGCGAGTAACCACCAAAGGACAACCTTTTGTACAGGTAAATTTGGCACAGATAACTCATGAAGTATTATCCGACTTAGAAATAGTTATTGCCCAAACCAAAGCGCGGATAGAAATCGGTGAATTACCTACCATCGAAGCCGATCCACTCCAGATGCGTCAATTGCTACAAAATTTAATCGGCAATGCTCTGAAATTCCACCGAGAAACAGAACCACCATTGGTAAAAATTTATAGTAGAATTTTGACAAATCAACAGCTGATCTCTGATTACTGTGAAATCTTTATAGAAGATAACGGTATTGGTTTTGACGAAAAATATTTAGACAGGATATTTAACGTATTTCAGCGGCTCCATGGTCGCACGGAATACGAAGGTACTGGTATCGGTTTAGCCATCTGTCGCAAAATCGTTGAGCGACATCAAGGAACTATTACAGCCAACAGTGAACCTGGTAAGGGTGCAAGTTTTATTATCAGGCTCAAAGTTAAAAGTTAACAATAGGGAATTGGGAATAGAGG
>NZ_JADEWL010000013.1 GCF_015207665.1 Plectonema cf. radiosum LEGE 06105 | reverse complement strand
CTTGTCTCCCCATCCCCTTGTCTCCCCATGCCCTTGTCTCCCCATCTTTACACTTAACTTAACGCTACCTTTTTTAGTAAATTTAATGGCGTTTCCTAAGAGATTGATCAGAACTTGACGCAGTTTACTAACGTCACCTTGAATATAATGGGGAATGTCTGCTGCCTTTTCAAATATGAGTTGTAAACCTTTTCCTGAAGCGCGGAAACGTAACATTTCTTGGAGGTTATCTAAGAAGATATGTAAATCGAAGTCGATAATATTTAATGATATTCTACCGGCTTCGATTTTGGACATTTCGAGAATATCGTTGATTAAGCTGAGTAAATGTTCTCCTGCACGGTTAATAATTGCTAAGGAATTTTGATGTTCTTCTGTAATAGTTTTATCTTGTGACATTAATTGGCTAAAGCCTAAAATTGCGTTGAGAGGAGTTCGCAATTCGTGGCTCATGTTGGCTAAAAATTCGCTTTTGGCTCGGTTGGCTGCATCTGCGGCAATGACGGCTTGTTGTAGAGCTTGTTGAGCAAGTTTGATGTCGGTAATATCGGTGATGGTGGCAATATAACCTTTGAATTCACCGTTTTCGTCAATTTCCGGCAATGCTTTACCCATAACCCAGACAACTTTACCATCAGGACGAAGGCAACGACAGTCCTTAACAAAGGATGTTTTTGTTTTTACCGCTTCTCTCCATAATTTTACAACTGTTTCGCGGTCATCGGGATGTAGTACTTTCATCCAACCATCCCCTAAAGATTCTTCGATGGAAAGTCCGCTAATTTCAGTCCAATGTTGATTAAAATAAATACACAATCCATCAGCATCGGTATTGACAATGGCAACTGGACAAGCTTCTGCTAGGTTTTGATATCGTCGCTGGCTAAGTTGTAGTTTTAACTCGGTTTGTTTGGCTTCGTTGATATCTATCCAATAGCCTACATATTCTAAAGGGTAGCCTTTTTGATCGCGAATTAATCGTGTTTGTTCGCTAAACCAATGATAAGTACCATCACTGTGTAAAAAGCGATATTCACAAGTGAAGTATTCTTGATTCAAGGCTTGAGATAGTTGTTTTTGCAGTTTGGGTAAATCTTCTGGATGTACGTGACGCATCCAGAAACCGGATTCCGATAAAAATTGTTGTGCTTGATAACCCGCTATTTCCGAAACGTTTTGACTAATAAATGTGTTGTCGAAGCTGCCTGAAGGTAAACAGCTGAAAATTACAGCTGGGGAGGAAGCCAGTAAATATTGCAATCGTTCAGTTGCTAAACGCATTTGTTTTTCAGCATTTTTACGCTTACTGATGTCTTCAATTACGCCAATAAAGTATTTGATTTCTCCAGAGGTTTCACGTACTACCGATGCTGTTAAATTTGTCCAAATCACCTCACCATTTTTGCGGATAAAGGCTTTTTCCATGGAAAATACATCGATTTGATTTTGCGCTAATTGGTTGCAATAATCGACACATTCTGCAAGGGAATCGGGGTGAGTAATTTCGGTGCAGTTAAGTTGTAGAAGCTGGGATTTGGAATAGCCGACAATCTCACAAAACTGCTGATTAACTTTGATAAATCTATCATCGAGAGAAACTTGAGCAATTCCGACTGCGGCATTTTCAAAGATAGCGCGAAATGCTTCTTCTCGTTCCCGCAAAGCTGTTTCGGCGCGTTTGAGAGCAGTTATTTCGATTAATACGGTTCCTACTCCTGTGGGGATATTATCTTCTCCAGGGATGGGAAAACAAGAAAATAGAAAGTCACGCTTCTCCGCAGGTTGCCTGATGAAAGCACCGCTGATTTCAATATTGAGAATTGATTGATTGGTTGCTAAAACTTGCTGGTAAAGTAGTTCTATCCTAGGAGCTATAGTTGGTAGAATTTCTTGAATGGTTTTACCAAGATGTTCTTCTACGGATATACCGTTAATTTCAGCAAGTAATTCGTTGATTTGAATATATCTTAATTGTCTATCTACAATATTCAATCCTACGGGAGCGCTACTAAAAAAAGCATTTAATCGAGCTTCCCGTAAAGCTACTTCTTTTTCTAAGATTTTACGCTGAGTGATATCACGTCCTTCAACAATTAACAATACTACCCGATTATTGTCATCAAATATTGGTTTGAGAGAACAATCAATTGTCACTATATTGCCATGATTGTCGATAACATCTACTTCATCGCGAATAAATTCACCATTTGCGCCTCGTTGAATTATTGCTTGTAGATTATTTTGACAACAGCAAATTTGTCTTCCTAAACAGTGCCAAAATGGTAAACCTACAACTTCCCTTTCTACTAAACCAAATAAATCAAGGGCTGTTTGATTGAGTGAGATAATTTTACCATTGGGTTGTAATAGTGCCGTAAATCCAAAACTAGAGTTAAAAATCGCCCGAAAACGTCTTTCACTTTCTTGTAAAACAACTTCTGCTTGTTTACGTTCTGTGATATCCTTATGAGTACCTGTCATTCGTAACGGTCTCCCAGCAGAATCGCGCTCAAAGATTTGTCCGCGAGACTCAATCCATTTCCATTCTTGATTTTTACAAAGCATCCGAAATTCTACTTGATAAATCGGAATTTTTCCCTGTAAATATGCTTTTAACTCTTGCTGGATAAATTCCCAATCTTCCGGATGTATCAATCGTCGTAAATTTAAAGCATCTTCACCAATTTCCCAATCTTCATAACCGAGCATTTTCTTCCAACGCGAATCGCGGTAAACTTTAGAATCGCGAATATTCCAATCCCATAAACCTAAATCGCTGGCTTTTAAAGCTAATTGCAATCTTTCTTCACTGTATCTATGAGCAGTTTGGGCTTGTTTACGTTTAATTAACCCCCCCAATTGTGCTGCTACAGCGCTGACTAATTCCAATAAATGTTTATCCCGACTTTTAGTACAGCTTTTAAAAAACATCAAAACAGCCAGCACTTCACCCCCATTCAAAATCGGTATCCCAAAACAGCTTTTTAAGCCTACTTGCAAACCTATTTCTCTACGCATAAACTTTGTCTGGGAAACTTGGGAAATGTCTTCTAACCATTGGGATTCTTTGCTTGCCCACACCAATCCCGGTAATCCCAATCCTTGACTAAACCTCATGGTTTCGCTATGGTGGCTAAACTCTGCTAAACTATCTTGCGAACCATACCAACCCAAACAGTATTCCAACACCCTACCATCGCTACTAGGAATCCACGCTTCCCCAAAATCCCAGTTTATATGTTGGCAAATTAACCGGAGAATAAAACTCAAAGCGCTATCGATATCAATTGCTTTACTAATAGCTTGGGTTGCTTCCAACAATAAACGAGTTTCCAACTGCGCTTGTTTGCGCTCGGTGATATCTCTAGCTGTAGCTAAAACATATTGCTGTGCGTTGATTTCTATTAACTCCGCACTCAACAACATTGTTTTCACTTCTCCCCCGGCAGCACGAAAATCTACTTCTTGGTTGCGAATTGTCCCTTGTTCAGCTATAAGCTGCACTAAATCATTGCATTGCTCTGAATCCTGCCAAATTTCTAACTCTTTTCCCTTACATCCAATTACCTGTTCTCGCGTATAACCAAAAAATTTACAAAAACTGTCGTTAACTTCTATATAAGTCATCTCAGAAAATATACTGAGGAAAATCGGGTCGGGACTCAAACGGAATGCTGAAGCTAACTTCTGTTCACTCAAACGTTTTGCGGTTTCGGTTGTTTGTTGCGATCGCGCTTCTGATGACATACATGATAACCGTCGATATAGGGGATTACTACATTAAGCGAAATTTTTGCTCCCAGCAGAAGCTAGAAGTGGCTTAATCTTCTCGCACAGTCAGCGCAGAGCAAAGAGAGATCAACCGCACCAAAAAGGGTGAATGGTAATTACGGAGCGCATTGGAAGTAGCTAAAATACCCGATCGTAAATGCAAATTTTCTGATGTATCATCAATTATGTGTAAAAAAAACGAAAGTTGAATATAGGTTTCTACGTTACCAGTCGCGATCGCAATGCGACAGTGATGCATATCACTGCGTGATAATTTTTTTTTAATGGAATTATCGATAACATTTTATAAAGTAGACTTCGCGGATGCATTCTGATAGCAAGAACCGTCATTATAAATATGACGGCTAAAAGGAGCAAAAAATGGCAATAAAGTCAACTAATCCATATCCTTCAGAAAATGACGTTCCCCCTGGCTATTTGAACATCATGGGTTACGTTGATGAGTCGGAAGTAAATGGTCCTGGAAGTCGGGCTGTAATCTGGGTACAAGGTTGTAAACGAGAATGTGGGGGTTGTTTCAATCCGGAATCTTGGTCATTTGAAATTAATCAGCTTGAATCAGTTGATTCCCTCGCGGAAAAAATTCTGAGTAAACCGGGAAATACAGGAGTTACATTCTCTGGAGGAGAACCTTTTTGGCAAGCTCCAGCATTAGCTAGTTTAGCTCGTAAGGTGAAAGCTGCTGGGTTAAATGTCATGTCTTTTACTGGCTTCACATTGGAAAAATTGCAGTCGGAACAAGCACCACCAGGTGCAAAAGAATTGTTAGAACAATTGGATATTTTAATTGACGGACCTTTTATCGAGTCTTTAGCAATAAATTCTCCCAATTCTCCGGTTTCATCAAGTAATCAGCACGTCCGCATATTTAACCCAGATTTTGAGGATAAAATTACTTGGGCTAGCGACCAAATCGAGATACACGTATTTAAAGATGGCAGCCGTTTAGTTACTGGATACCGTGGTTGGATGGAATAAATTATCGTTAATTGATAAATATTTTTCAAACCAACGACTTGATAAACGAGCAACTTCTTCAAATGCACCTGGTTCTTTAAATTGACGGCTAGCATTTTGGATCATGCTTAATTCTTTATCAGATGTCTTAATTAGTTTGAGCGTGTCTTCATTTGTGGCGATGGTTGGTAGGTCATTTTCACCGACAATCAATAAAGTTGGTGTTTGTAGGTTAGATAAAACTGATGATGTTAAACAAGTTTGTCCGCTGCACGAAACTACAGCCCCTACTAAGTCGGGATTTTCTGCTGCTGCAAGTAAAGCTGCACCTCCCCCCGTTTGTTCTCCAAAATAACCAATTTTCAAATCACTGGTAAGAGGATTATTAATTAGCCAATTTGCTGCACCAATTAATCTTGTTGATAGTAGTTTAACGTTACTACTACAATGTCTGCTGCGTAAGTCGATTGCCTCTTCTTGAGGTGTTAATAAATCAATTTGTACGGTACCTAATCCCGCTGTTTGCCTTAACATATGAGCAAGGTAACGATTGCGAGTGCTGTAGCGACCAATTCCACTACTATGTACAAATACGACAATTCCTTGACAGCTTCTAGGTAAAACTATTTCTGCTTCTAAATGAGTAGAATCAACTTCGATTGAAACTATTTTTTCTTCTACGTTATGCAAGAAAGTGGTATTCACTTTGGTATCCTTTTAAAAAAATGGTAATTATTTATTTATATTACTAATATATGTTTTTTTACTTTTTTAGTTGTATTTCTTCAGATCCCCGACTTCTTCAATAAATCGGGGATCTATAGCGGTTTTCACTTGGGTGCGATACAAATTTTACCTCACCCCGCCATCTGAGTACCCCTCTGCGATGCCTTGGAGAGGGGAGGGGTGAGGTTTTAATGTATTGGACTCAACTGAAATTTGCTATAAATTCTCCAAGTGTTTAACCGGATATGATGTCATACATATTCAAAATGTAATTATAATTGTAAAAAATATTATCCAACAACTAACTTTAGATATATTCCGTAAGTAATATATGACACAGACTTGTTTTTAACAAGCTAATGTTTTCAATACGACTTGATAACGTTGTTCAACATCTTTTTTATCTTCTTCAAAAGATAATCCTTGATGACTAGCTTGTAATACCAAATCTGCATGACGACGCAAAGCTGTTTTATCTGAAGATTTTTCTGTATAATTAGCAATCATCGCGATAGATTCCAATAAACGAATATTTACAGATGCATCGCTAGAAAGATTTTGGCGAATTTGATTAAAAGCAGCATCAGTTAATCCTGCAAACGTGACCGGATAAGCAATTACGCGAAGATTTCTAAATGCATCATAACGATAAGGTGAGGGAAAATCTTTTTGAACCAAGTGTGAAAGTCCAGCACTGAGTTGGTTTATACAGCGGATTGCAGTGAAGGGGTCGTTGAGACTCGGAGATAAAGCCCGTAAAGCTATCTCAACTAATTGAGCGATGGGAAATTCTATATCTTGTTGTTCAGTACGCTCTCTACCGAAGATAAATGCTTTGTTAATTTGTTGTTGAATCTTAGTAAAATTAGGCGTATTATAATTATCCCTATCCATCGAAAGTATTTTGACGATGGAACTTCCCTTAATCGTAAACTTTCCCGGTCGAATTAATACTTTTACCATTAAGTTATGTTTACAAGCTATATCCATTAACTTTTGATCATCAATTGCTTGCACATAACCTTTATATAAAGACCTAATGGGGAAAGCTTCAGTATCAAAATCGACGGGTATTTTGGTCAACGAATCTTTGTCTTCGGGTTCGTTATGTCCAATTTTCTGAGGAAATAATCTTTCTATCGCATTATCTAAATCTTTACTAACCTCAGCAATTACATGAGAAACTTGAATGATCGTGGATGCATGATGAATGAAATAAATTAATACTGCCGTACTAATTACAGCCAACAAAATTCCTACAGTGACGGAAAGATAGGGTATGAACTTATCTCTCTCATCGCTGCTTCCATAAACTTCTCGTAATACTAATATTGAATAAATAAAAGTACTAATAAATGTACCGAGTACTAATTTATTGCCTATGTCCTGCATGAAATTACGCAAGAGTCGCGGACCAAAGTTGGAAGAAGCAAGCTGAAGCGCCACAATAGTAATCGAAAAAGCTGTAGCAGTAACGCTAATCATAGAACCTGCAACGGCTGAAAGTACAGCACGAGCGCCATCGGAACTACCAGCATAAATCCAGCCCCACTCTTGAAGTGGACCGTAATAGCCTAATCTATCTAAATGGAGTAAACCAAAGGCTAGGGCAACACTTCCAGCCATCATCAGTGCAGGTACAACCCAATAGCTTGAATTAATCGAATCCCACAGCTTACCCAACCAGACGTTTTTCATTGCCGATCAATAATCGAAGTTTTATTGTTACCATCTTTATCTTCTCTGGGAATTTGACTGTGAATCAAACGGTTTAAGGAACCCCCAATACTGCGGCTTTGAGGTACTTTCCCAAAACCAGATGGCCATCCTTCCCGCTGACGATTTCTGTTACCGTCTGTCTCTTCTGTTTGATCGTGGAAGAGGATTTGTTGAGTTGGGAACGGCAAATCAACACCGTTAGCGGTCAATTTATTTTTCACAGCACTGAGTACTTTATCGCGAAAATCCAAGGCATCGGCACGACGGGGTGGCTGTATCCACCAACGAGCGCGAATATTCACGGTAAAGTCTGCCAAATCGACTACCAGTACATCCGCTGCTGGATCTTGAAGCACTCCTTCGGTTTCATTTATTGCTTCGAGAATTAACTGTTTGGCAAAGTCAATATCATCTCCATAACCGATACCAAAATCATATTCAATGCGTCGATTTCCAAAAGCGGTATTTACGGTGACAGAATTAGTAAAAAGTTCGGCATTGGGAATCACAATTCGGCGACCATCATAAGTTCTAATTGTAGTCGCTCGTGTTTCAATATTTTCTACTGTTCCTTCAAAATTTTTAAATACTATTTGGTCGTTAATTTGAAAAGGTTCGGTAAGTAAAATTAAAATTCCAGCTAAAAAGTTTTGTAAAATATCGCGGAAAGCAAAACCAACTGCTACTCCACTTATTCCTAACAATTGCACTAAATCGCCGACTTGAAACGAAGGAATAATAATTGTTAAGGCAACAAATAAACCAACTAAAATTATTGTACCCTGAGCTAAGCGCCCCAAAACCATTCCTAAACTGCGAGCATTACGACGACGACGGGTCACTCGTTTTATTACTTGTTTAACAGTCCTAGCAATCAAAAAAAAGATGATAAAAACAATAATTGCCAAGATAACACTTGGTAATCGAGCGATAGAATTATCTATTAATAATTGAACTCTATCCCAAGCTGATGTTATTTCTGCTTTTGTATCTGATGCTGAAGGTACTTGTGCAATTATCATTTGATGGTTGTTAGTTGTTAGTTGATGATGGTTAATTTATGGTTGGTAATTATTAATTGTTCAATTGATATATTTTCCAAGCAGTATAAGTACCGATGGGACTCCAAATTAAATAAGGTACTAATAATAATGCCGCCCAACCTGAAACTTGTAAAACGAACAAAGTCAGGATGATTCCAATCACAAATCCTACTCCTCCGACAATTGCTCCTGCTTTCATATTTTGTAACCACAATGAAACCGGAGTAAAAGCAACAATGACTATTTCTAAAAGTAAATATAAACCCATTAAAAACCAAGTTTGAGAACTACCGGGTTCCCGTTCCCAAATTATATAGGCAGACCAAGCACCGCAAATAAAAATTACTGTCCAAATAATTGGAATTAACTTTTCAAATGTCAGCCAACTTGGTCGCTGCAATCGCTTAAACCATTTGACATCTTTGGGTCTGATTATACTACTTCCAAGAGCCACTATAAAAGTTACAGCTCCGATTACCATCCAAGATTTTAGCATTGCTTTAGGAGTGAGGAGTGAGGAGTTAAGAGTTATGAGTGAGGAGTGAAAAGTGAGTACCACCGGAGTGAGAAATTAACAAACAGGACTGTCAACTGTCCACCTTTAACCTCTAACCTTTAACCTTTAACCTATGATTATTAATTTGCAATAAAACTCTTAACTTTCATTTTTTTACGACGTAAACGAGCAATTGCTTGACGTTGTAACTGTCGGACTCTGGTATGAGAAATATCCATACGTTTTGCGACTTCAGTTAATGTTAATTCCCGCCCATCACTTAAACCAAAATGTAAATTCACAACTTCTCGCTGTTGAGGAGTTAATTCAATCAACATTTCATCAAGACATTCCCGCAATGATTGATGATTGACGTAATCATCTATAGAAGAACTTGTGTCTTCAAGTAAATCTTGTAATTCCGTATCTTGTCCTTCACCAACTCGTAAATCTAATGATACGGGTTGACGCGACATATGTAGATAATCTTGAATTTGCGATGGGTTTAAAGCAACAGATTCAGCAATATCTGCTATTGTCGGTGTACGTCCTAATTCTTGGGTTAAATCTCGTCGTGCTTTCTTAATTTTTTTTAACGTTTGACATACATGAATTGGTAAACGGATGGAACGACTTTTTTGGTCTAATGCCCGCGTAATTGCTTGTCTAATCCACCAATAAGCGTAGGTAGAAAATTTATAACCTTTATCAGGGTCAAACTTTTCTACTCCTCTTTGTAAACCTAAAGTTCCTTCTTGAATTAAATCGACAAATTCCAAATTATGATGCTGATATTTTTTTGCGATCGCCACTACTAAACGTAAGTTCGCTTCAATCATTTTTTGTCGGGCAAATTCGCATTTATCAAGGGTTTCTTGCAGTTGGGATTCGGTCATTCCTACTGCATCAGCCCACACAGAAAAATCGGGTTCGGAGTCTATTTTAATGGTTAATTTTTCTTTAATTTCCAGCAATTGCATTAATTGCTTAACTTGTTGGGCATAAAATACTTCTTGTTCACGAGTCAATAATGGTACGCGCCCAATTTGAACTAAAAAAGCACGCACAGTATCTGTATTTAGTCTTTGCTTGGCGGATGCGCTGTTTTCTTTATTATTAATAGTTGCGGGTTGCATATTAATCAAAAACTCCTGAAAACTTCAACAAGGGTATTAATTGCAAAAATCAAACTTTTCCGGCGTTGCATCTAATTTTTGTATGAGATGTTCGGCTACTCTTGAAGCATTAGCTACTATTGTAAATTTGGGATTCATAGCCCCAACTTCAGGGAAGAAACTCGAATCTACTACATATATATAATTGGCTTCTTGAAGATAAGGTAATGCCGCTTTTTCCATATAAAAATAACCGTAAATAATATGAGTATGTTTAAATTGTTCGATACTCAAATCCTCGATATATTATTGTACCATTCGTTAAGCAGCAATCTTAACCAGGATGTTTAATTTAGCATATTTATCTATTTTTTGTTCTACTGCTTGACGATAAGCCTCTAAATCGCTGACATCTGCTGCTTTTTTTACACAGCCTTGCAAGTGATTTCGGCATCTTCTTCGTTCTTGATTATAAATCATCCCAATATCCAGCTACTTCCCAGGATAATCTAACTTTTGTGTAGCTAATTGCTATAGATTTGATCTAAATTGTTTATTTTGTGTCATTTATTTATGAGTTTTTCTTAGATTTTGGTTTGGAAAAATTATTTAGTTCTATACTTACGTTAAGTAATAGAAAAAATATGTTTAAGAATAGATTAAGAGCCAGAACAAAAGATGAAGTATAAATTCTCGTTCATACTTCATGTTTTAGTTTATTCTTCCTAATACTTAATACAGGATAAAGGATAAAGTATTGGAACTTCATCCTTTTCCTATTTTTAAGCAGTTACTTTTTGTTTAGACCAAATTCCATTTTCATCTTCCTCATACTGTTGGTGAATTGCATTCCAAGCAGCTTCTTCCGCTTTACTTTCATCTTTAGTTTCATCTAATACAGAATTGTAGCGTTCGATGAAAGTTTTTTGAGCGGTTTCCGATAAATGAGAACGTACTTCAGGGGCTAAATCTTCAGCGCTATTACAATTACCAGAACAAGCACGAGGTAAAGTAACTTCGCTAGTATGAGTTTCTTCACCACCAGCACTTTGTAGGAGCAGTAAAATTTCTCCGGTTTTATCAGCAGGTACTTCTGCCATTACAATAAACTCACCAGCTTTCAAGCGAGTTTCGTAGACAGCAGCTTTCTCTTTAGGCATTCCCAAAGTTGCTAATACCGAAGCTAAACCTGCACCAGCACTACCAGCTAATGCACCACTTGCGGCTCCTAAAAGCGCTCCACCGATAGGTCCCGCTGCTACAACTGAACCTACGAAGGGAATAAACAGCACTCCTACACCAGAAAGCAAACCTAAAAAGGAGCCAAACAAAGAACCGAAGACTGCTCCTGTTCTCAATCCGCCTAAAATAACGTCTTTCTTGGTAATAAAACCTGAAATTCTAGTTTCAGATTGGAAGTTGTTACCCATTACCGAAATATGTTCGCGGGTTACACCTCTATCCAACAAACGACGGACAACATTTTCAACTTGTTCTTGCTGTTTGAAAACACCTGAAACAGTACGTTCTGCTTTATATTCTGACATATCGATTCCCCTGTATTAATGCAATTCACGAATATGAGTTAAAAATGGAATTTGCTGCTTCTAATTAACACCTACAGCAGTTTTTTCAGGTGTTCTACCATCTGCTTGCAAAGATTCTCCTTCAATAAAGGAGCGCAACATCCAAGCCATTTCTTCGTGTCCTTCCATTAATCCGGTAAGGAAGTCAGCAGTTCCTTCATCGTGGAAGTCATCAGCACATTTATCAATATGTTCGCGTAAATTACGGATAATCTGTTCGTGGTCATCTACCAATTTAGATACCATTTGAGTTGCTAAAGGTAGATTTTCTGGATTTTCTTTTAAGGATGTCAGTTGCAGAAATCCTTGCATAGTACCAACAGGAAAATAACCCAAAGCACGTACACGTTCGGCGATGGAATCTATATTTGCTGTTAGGATTTGATAGTGTTCTTCCCACAATTCATGCAAACTACGGAATTGAGGTCCCACTACATCCCAATGGTATTTTTTTGTTTTAACTAACAGTAAATAAGCATCTGCTAAATCATTGTTCAATAATTCGCAAACACCTTTACGCTGTTGCTCTGTCAATCCAATATTAATGCTACGCATAATTTAGTTTCTCTAAATTTAACTCTCCCTCAATTTGAACATATTTATTTTTTCCAAAAATCAATCAAAGGTGATAATCTCAGGTTAGATGTTAACGATAAATACCTAATACTTTTTATATAGTTCTGTCACAAGATTATCACCGGGCAAAAATTTGAAAGCATCAAATTAAAATGTATAAAAATAACATCTTTACATCAAAAGATAGGATGATACTTTAAGTAGGTTGGCGTTAAAAATTCTCACAATACAGCGCTAACGACGAGGGACTCAACAGCGCCCAAGATTAAGCATCAGCAAGAAAACCCGTTTCTTTCAGCAGTAGTTCTAGTTCTGTGTGACGAAGTTTCGTGTCCTTCTTGTTATTTCCCCACATCTGAGCAAAAAAGTCTTGCATTAGCGAAATTATACTTCGGTATTTGATGATTAATGATTGAATCAATGACCTCCAGAGATTACCGCACTGTCACAATCCAAGTCCATCCAATTAATAACACTTGCAGCGGTAGGCGGAACAGTAGGTAACGAGGTCCGTTTTCATTACCACCAAAATCCACTGAATTTATGGCTGCGTAAACGTTGGACGGAAACACACAGATTAAAAAAACAATCAAGGTTGCCATAGTTTTGCTACCTTCTGCTAAGTTTTCTGAGAATGCTTTATTAATCGCTTATTGATAGTGTTGATAGAGTCGCAACGCGGAATTTTCTAATGATACACTCAAAGATGTTGCCGAAATTGAGTCCCAATACCGCGATTTAGGGCATTGGGTATTTGTTTGTCGTTGCTTTTGCATCTGATTATTTCAAAAGTGTCTCAATTACTTCAATCCGAATCGTCCTCAATACCATGGTTCAAAGTATTATTAGATGCTATACATAAAAATAAAAAGCCGTATTTCTTGCAAATAAATACTTATTTTTAACCATGGCCAGTTGTAAAAAATACTCTGTATATGTAACTCTCTCAATTACAAATTTTCAACCAAAGAAACTATTTCCTGTAAATCGGTAATAAAATAATCGGCTTGTTGTTTAACTTTTTCTCTGATAGCATATCTACCAAACCCAATAAACATATCAACAGCAGATTTAGATTCTAAATCGCTGACACCATCACCGACAGCGACAATTATTCTTGGTGAATATTTATGGCGTAAACTTTTGACAATTTCGGGTTTACCACCGGAACGAGTTGAAGGATAATTACGGTCAAAGTCACGATAACTGCCATCTTCGTGAAAATACAGGTCAACAGCTTCGATTAACTCTACATCTAGATAATCGGCTAGAGGTTTGATTGCTTGACGATAACCACCGCTTAAAATGACTGGTATCCAACCTTGATTTTTCAAAGTTGTAATAACTTGCTTTGCGGAAGGTTCTACGGTTTCAATATATAATTTACCAACTTGCGAAACACTTTCAGCAGTCGGTTGAATAATAGATAAACGTTTAGCAAAAATACTTTCTAAAGTAATCTTACCTTCCATTGCTTCAGCAGTCATTTTTTCAATTTCTTGAGTTGCTTCTTCACCTGCTACACGAGCTAACTCATCAACTCCTTCAATACTGCTTAAAGTACTGTCGCAATCAAAAATAATTATCTTATCGTATTGATTCGTCATTTTTTGGAAATTCTACTTATATTATAGCGGTTTTCACTATATCTACATATTTGCTGTTTATATTCTACCCCTATAGAGGCTATTCATCGCCATAAATGTAGAGACGTAGCAGTGCTACGTCTCATCTAAAAAATAAAATATCGAACTATTTACCTTCAATTCAAACGATGAAAACTACACTCCCAAAAACTGATTAAATTTCTCTTTCTGAGCGACAGAAGGATTTTTTAGTGGTACTACTTCGTATTTATTAGCACGAGGTCTCGCTAAAATAACGTGATAATTACGCAATTCATCTTGATGAAATACGGTAATTTCAATAGTATCTTGGGGTTGATATTCTTTCAATCTTTCACTTAATTGATTTGCTGTTACCTTGATACCATCAATTGCTAATAATTCATCACCTGCGTCAATTCCAGCGATTTGTGCCGGTGAATCTGTTTCAACAAATTTGATTGATTCTCGTGCATTATCACTAGTTACTTTTATCCCTAAAAATGGTTCATCTGGAATATCCGCAACTAACTTTAAACCAAAGGGTTCGAGATATTCGTTAAATGGTAAATCTTCTGTACCGTGGATATAACGCTGAAAGAAATCTGTTAAATCAATTTCCGCTACTGATTCAATAACTTGCTTTAATTCCGCAGCAGTATAACCAATTTCATCCTTACCAAATTCTTGCCATAATTTAAGCATTACATCATCAAGAGAACGTTGATTATTATGACGAGAACGAATTAGTAAATCTAACAATAATGAAATCATTTCTCCTTTTAAATAATAGGAAATTTGAGAATTTTTACTATTAGCATCTTGACGATAAAGTTTAATCCAAGCATCAAAACTTGATTCGGAAACGGGCTGTATTTTACGTCCCGGTGTGGTTTCATATGCAGTTATTTCTTTACTTAAATTATTTAAGTATGATTTAACGTTATAAATTCCGGCTCTTAAAGGAATTAATAAATCATAGTAACTTGTGGTTCCTTCGCAAAACCATAGGGAAGGTGTATAGTTTTCTTGGTCATAGTCGAAAACTTCCAATTCTTTGGGACGAATTCGCTTCACATTCCATAAATGGAAGAATTCGTGAGCTACCAACTGCATAAAACGCTCGTATTTTTCGCGATCGCAAAATCCAAAGCGCTTATAAATTAAGGCACAAGAGTTTTTATGTTCCAAACCACCGAATGATTGGGCTGATAAATGTAGCAGAAATAAATATCGTTCATAGGGTAAACCACCGAATATCTGGGCTTCTACTTCGATGATTTTCTTGATATCCTCAATCATCGGTTCGACTTGCACATTACCTTTTCCCCAAATTGCTAGTTGATGAGGTAGAGAATGTACCTCGAAGTCATATAGTTGATGGGAACCGATTTCAAAAGGACTGTCTACAAGAGTATCAAAGTCAGCTGCAACAAAAGTATTTTTTTGTTTTTCAACTGCTGGTAATGTTGTCGTTACCTGCCATTGTGGGTGCGGTGTTTGAATGGTGATATTAATTGGTTCTCTTTCAAACCCCGGTATTCTAAAAAATAGCGCCGCTCCATTAAAATAACCGTGGGTTGAATCTAAATGATTTGTGCGGACAGTTAGTTCATTCGCAAAAATACGGTAACTAATAGTAACTTCTGAAACATTAGTTGTATCTACTTGCCAATGATTTTTAGAAATTTTACACCAAGTTAAAGCTTTATCGTCACTGATCGCAGAAAAATCTTGTAAATGCTTAGCATATTCCCTTACTAAGTAAGAACCGGGAGTCCAAACGGGCATTTTTAAATCCAAAGTGGATGATGAATAGCCCTGCAAATGTAAAGTTACCTCAAACAGATGGGTTTGAGGCTGAGGCATCGCAATTTGGTAACTAATTGTCGCAGTAGCTTGTTTTGTCGAATTTTCAAGATGATGAGCAGTTACTTCGGTCATTTTTTCAAAGTTATCAGTCAGGATTTTTAATGTAACTTATAACTTATAACTCATCACCGATCACATAAAAGCCACCCTTACTCCGCCGTGCAGTAAGCTGATCGGCGTTGCACGATCAATTAACTGATTGCGATCGCAGTTAATAATTTATATTCTGCCAGCTAAATTGACCAATTGTTTAAAATTAAGCAGATGAATTACGTCTTGGGTAGTATGAACATCAATCCAAGCTTTCTCTTGCAGCTTTTCTAAAATTTGGGTGGTTTCTTCTATACCGATGTCGGTAACATCGGCTAAATCTTGAAATGGAATCTTGTAAATATCTTTTCCTTTTGCAGCTTCTTCGCCGTAACTCTCACCCAAAGCAACCAAAGTGTGAGCCAGTTTGACTGCTGGGGGTGCGGCTCGCATTTGCAAGCGTAAATTCACATAACGGATTCTACGTACCATTAATTGCAGCATTCGATGATGCAACTGGGAGTCTTTAAATAATATCTGAATAAAGCTTTCCCTCGACACGCTAATCAATTCTACTGGGGAAAGAGCAATTACATCGGTACAACGGGGAGATTCATCTAAAATCGCCATTTCTCCAAAAAAATCACCTTTACCTAAAATTGCCAGAGCGCGACTATCTTCACTATTAGTACGCCGGACTTTTAACCAACCGGATACAATAAAATAAACTGCGTTACCCCAAGAGTCTTCCATTAAAACGGCTCGTCGAGCCGGATACTCGTGCATTGTTGCAACGTTGAGCAGCCACTCTAAAGTTTGGGGATTGGCTGTACTCAGTAAGGGGAAGATTTCACCGAAAACCTCTGTCTGCATGAAATATCTGCCAAAATAAATAAATAAAAAACTAGATAGGGGAAAACTTAATAATATATACAGATTTTTAACCGTAACCAGTCGCTCAATTTTGGATTATCCTGATTAAAAATTTACGTTTCTATTACAACACAGTAACTGCCCAATACTCATCAGCGTTTTTACTGAGCCTAACAATTGTGGCTACCGCCATATTTCAAATTTCAAAAACAGAAAATCTCAAATCCAAAATCCAAAATTCAATGGCTATTTATTTACACCGTGGGGATATCTGTAAGTATTCTTAAATGACTATCTAAACTTTCTACTAATTCGTTCAAAGCATTCAAAGCTTCTAATTGCCGAGGATTTAAGTCTCGCTTATTCAGCGCTAATTTTTGCTGTAGTTCATGTACTTTATAACTTAACTGCTGGGAAGCGCCTAAAGCATCGCGACTCAGACGAGTTAACTGTTGTTGCTGATAAAATTTTAATGCAGCTCCACGTAATACCTGTAAAGTTGCTTCTTCTCCGTACATTCCCGGCATGACTCGCAAACGCAATAACAATCGCTGTTGCTGGAATAAACATTCTGTTTCTACTTGTTTTGCTTGTCCTAATGTTGCTATTGCTAAAGAATTCAAGCGTTTTAATTCATTAAGTACACCTTGAAACGTCGATAATGGGAGTTCTTCTATTACTGAGTGTACGATTCCATTTAAACTCCATAAAATTCGACCTTGATAAGGCTGTCTTTCTAAATATAAACGACCGATGCCTCCTGCAAGAATTCTTGCTAGCAATTCTTTGAGCAACTTTTTCGGTGCAAGAGTAGACAGTAGCGCATCAGCACTGAATGATTCTCGAAGAGGTAATTTTAATGCGGGTAAATTCTCTGCCGATATCACTTCAAAAATACCTACACCAATATTTTCATCTAAATCTTGGCGATTTAAAGGCGTCGTTAGAGGTTTCTTTGGCTCTTGAATGTGAGAGAAACTTTCTAAATCAACTCCTCTGGGGGAATCGAACAAAATTAAAGTATTATCCCCTGGCTCAAATTCTTCTTCTAAATTTTCGAGAAATGATTGATTCTCAACTTCTTCTCCTTGATTAGAAGCTAACTTAGACACTTGGACCGACCTATTTTTATAATTAAGATATTCTGACAATATAATCCGGTGAGTTTCCGCTGTCAGGGGTTGAGTTTCTAACGTGGATTTTAAGTAAGATAATATACCACAAACATAATCTAATGCCGCCGCATCTGTGGGATTAACGATGCCCAACAACAGATTATTATCTTCTAACTTCAAAGGTAAAACTTGATGATAGAGGCAAGCCTCAAAGCACAAGATACTCTCAATTAGTTGAAATATCTGCTCCTGTTGGTTTGGGGTAAGAGATGATGCACCGTCAGTCCCTATCGTCTTAAATGGCTTTTTATTGGCAATCGCTGCACTGGTATCAGTTGGTTTGCCTTCGGAAGACAACATAGGTCTAATCGCTTAATATTTTACTCTATCGTATTCGCTTTATTGGCGATTTGGCACTATCATAAAAATCAGATTATTTACAATTATTTACAAATAATAATTGATCATCTTAGTCCATAGCCTTCTGAGAACGGTCTTTGATTGCAAAAAAGCCTCATTCACTGCGTACAGCTTGAGCAGCTAAATATACTTTTGTCCATTCTCCCATTACCTGATGAGTTTTAAGTTTGATATTTTGGGCAATCTCTTCTATGGTTTTACCCATTTTCAACATTTCTAATACTTGCTTTTGTATGGGTGATAACTTTTCTTGCAATTGTTCCCATTGCTTTGGTGTTAGCCCCAAATTGTGTTCCCACAAAGAATTTTCCAGCCAGTTAGCGACTAACTCCGGTTTGTCTTTGAGCGCGAAAACCCTCACTGCATGGTAGCCAATTTTTTCTCGCAACCGATAAATTTCTTTGATTGGTTTACCCAATTCTTTAGCGATCGCGTCTTGGGTAAAACCTTTAAGATACAGTTGTAGCCACTTGGTGGCATCTTCTCCCAGATTTTCCTGGAGATATTTCTCAAATTCGCTTTTTACCAACTGACGCTGTAGTTGTTGCTCTTGGGCTTTTTCTTCTTCCAGGTAATCTTCGATAGCATTTTGATCTACCAAGCTGACTCGATTTTCACCGTCTTCAGCGAATACCTCTTCGGAAACCAACCTTACCAAGTCTTTTCCGGGTACTTGGGTTAAACCACCACGTTGAGTTCTTTTTAAATAGTTCACAAACCGATATACCAGTAGTGGTTGATTGCGTATCGGTCGCATACAATACTCTTCCAAACTGGCAAATACTAAGGCATTTCTCAACCTGCTATCCTGAGTAAACTCAGAAATACAAGCCATTTGCGAAAGCATATAACTATCGCTTTGCAATAATTCTTGTAGAACCTCTTGCAACACATCCAATACCTGACGTTGGCGATCGCGACTCAAAGAAATCCAAGTTTGAATTTTGGAACGCAATGTCGCTAAGCTACCCAAACGAGTAATCAAGTTACGATAAGCACGTTCCCTACCAGTTCCCAGGTAGCGTTGACACAAAATCCGATAGCGATATTCCATCGCTTGCTTGGCGATTTTTAGTTCTTTGAGATCAAGGTTCTCCAAGCGTTGTTCATCGCTTCCTATCAGCCATTTAACTATACTTTCTCTTATGGCTTCGCTATGTTGCGAACATTCATCCGCTAATCGATCTTGCCAATATAATGCCAGTTTTTCCGCTTCTGATGTCATAATATTGAGATTGCGCTCCTCAAAACCCTGCTTTAAAGTTTGCATCACAACCCCCGTTGATCACAATTGGTGTATATAACTAGTTGTCGCCGGGTCAGGCTAAAATATCCAAAACATTTTATGGATTCTATTTTTATTACGTGTACTTGTAGTCCATTTATGCTGAATTTCCTACATCAACTTAAAAACTAATCAATCAATAAGTAATTTAATCGGGTTTTCAAGGTGCCTTCCTAAATTTTCACTAATGTCAATTTTTGTAAAGGAAAATATATTTTCTAATCAAGCTCTTAATGTCTACCCAAAGATAGATGTACAAAGTACTAATTAAGATGTTTTTTTAAGGACTATTTTTAACGCAAGCAATAGAATTCACTGTAATTGGGACGTTGCTTTATACATATTAGTTTCAATTGTCAAATCTAGATTTATTTTCGGTTTTATTTTAGTATTTATTTTTACACCTCATCTAATAATAGTAAAAACTTGTTTGTGGGATGAAGTACTGTGGGTTGAATAAGAGTTAAATATAAAACCAGCTTTAGACATTTTTTGATTTAGAATCCTAGATAAAGCAAAATATAGAATACAGCCATTTATTCTTATTATTATAAAAAATTGATTAAAAATATGGAAGTACCCGCTGGGGTACTTTTTTTCACGCAATTACTTCAAATTTGATTTTTTTTGTTCTCCATTATTAGCCCAACCCTTCCCGGTAGAAAATTATTGAAAAAAACCGCCCCAGACGTAGAAAACACAGAGGGAAGAGATTAAGAGAGCGGAAAAAAAGTAAAACTTATACCATTTTGAACCCGGATTGCGACAGATGGAATCTTGGAAAGCTGATCTAGCAGCTTTTTAGAATTCAAAATCGTATTATTAACGACCATTAGACCTACCGATTATCGGGTTTTCTACAGAAAGTCGATATTGTTCAACTTCTTCGGAATAAGCAATTGGTAAAACAGCTTCGACGTTTTCGTGGGGACGAGGAATAATTACCCAAGATTCCAGGGTTCCACCATGACAGCTTTCTGCGGCTTCCACACCAGCAGCCATAGCAGCCTTAACTTCTGAAACATCACCGCGAATATTAACTGTAAAGCGAGCGCTACCAACTCTGATATAGCCAACAAGGGTAACTCGACCAGCTTTTACCATTGCATCAGCGGCTGCTAATACGGCAGGAAAACCTTTAGTTTCTAAGGAACCAACTGCCTGTAGTGCCATTAATTATCTCCTGTATTAATAAACGTATGGGGCGCTAACAAATGATTGTATGAATGTTTTTACACATTTTTTGATAGCTACTAATATATTCTTTATTTTCTCAGAAAGTGAACAATTACGTATTAAAAACGGAAAGGTTCTGATTTTGAAGTGAAATGAATTGGTAAAACGCTTTCGACATTTTCCGGGGGGTTGGGGACAATGTAATGGGACATGACTTGACCTCCATGAGATTCTACTTCAACAGCTTCGAGACCTGCTGCTACAGCACGTTGAACTTCGGCAACGTGTCCTCTGACTGCAACAAAGAAACGTCCGCTTTCGGATTTATCGTAAAAAACTACTGTAACTGCGGCAGCTTTAACCATCGTATCTGCGGCTATGAGTATTGCCGGAAAACTCAATGTTTCGATTACTCCTACTGCCATTGGCATGGCTTTGTTCTCCCAGATCAACTGATAAGTAAAAATAATTATACGGTGGTTTTGTCTCTGTTGTATCTTTATTTAATCCCACCGGAATGCACCCCGAACTTCACCTAGTACCTGCCTCCAGGTACTAGGTGAAGTTTAGCCCAATTTATAACTCTTGAATTTATAACTCTTAATTCCTCACTCCTAACTCCTAACTTTTAACTCCCCCACTTTGCAGTAAGCTGATAAACTATGCACTTATTTATTTAACTATGGCAACGATTAACGACAATTATTTGAAGCTCAAGGCAGGTTACTTGTTTCCGGAAATTGCCCGGAGAGTAAATGCATTTGCTCAAGCTAATGCTGATGCTAAAATCATCAAATTGGGAATTGGGGACGTTACCGAACCGTTACCGCAAGCTTGCCGTACAGCGATGATTCAAGCTACCGAAGAAATGGGCGTGAGCGAAACTTTTAAAGGTTACGGTCCCGAACAAGGTTACGCTTGGTTGCGCGAAAAGATTGCCCATCACGATTTCCAAGCGCGGGGATGTGAAGTTGACGCGGACGAAATCTTTATTTCTGACGGTTCTAAGTGCGATACGGGCAATATTCTCGAAATATTTGGTAACAATAATACTATCGCCGTCACTGACCCGGTTTATCCCGTTTACGTCGATACTAATGTGATGGCAGGGAATACCGGGGATGCCAAGAAGAATGGTGAATATGAAGGCTTAGTATATTTACCAATCACGGCTGAAAATAATTTTACTGCTGAAATTCCTGGGGAGAAAGTTGATTTAATCTATCTTTGCTTTCCGAACAATCCCACAGGAGCGACAGCGAGTAAAGAAGACTTACAAGCTTGGGTAGATTACGCTCAAGCCAATAACTCAATTATCTTCTTCGACGCAGCTTACGAAGCCTATATCACCGATTCCTCAATTCCCCACTCGATTTATGAAATCGAAGGAGCTAGAGATTGCGCGATCGAGTTCCGTTCCTTCTCTAAAAATGCAGGATTTACGGGAACCCGTTGTGCGTTGACTGTAGTACCCAAAACACTTACAGCCAAAGCTGAAGACGGTTCCGATGTAGAATTGTGGAAACTATGGAATCGTCGTCAATCGACCAAATTTAACGGCGTATCCTACATAGTACAGCGCGGTGCGGAAGCGGTTTATTCTCAGGAAGGAAAAGAGCAAATTCAACAACTCGTCAGCTTCTACTTAGAAAACGCTAAAATCATCCGTGAAAAACTCACCGCTGCGGGTTTGCAAGTTCACGGAGGAGTAAACGCACCTTACGTTTGGGTGAAAACACCGAACGAATTAAGCAGTTGGGATTTCTTCGACAAATTACTAAACACTTGCAACGTAGTGGGTACACCTGGTTCCGGTTTCGGTGCTGCGGGTGAGGGTTATTTTCGCATTTCAGCTTTTAATAGTAGAAAAAATGTAGAAGAAGCAATGAAGCGAATTACCGAGAAATTTAAAGTTTAGCTTTCTGATATTCGGATTAGCGAAGAACATACAGCATTATATTATAAAGCAATGCGTGGGATGGGCATCCCGGAGCGTCCGAATCTTGACACTCCCCGCTTTAAAAAGACGGGGATTCTCAGTTCAACGTCGCAACTTGCTCTACCAGAGTTACCCCCTTACGGGTTCGTCAGTTTGGCGGGACGGAAACCGACACCGCCAACTGACTCACCAAGTAAAGTAGTGGTTCCGACTCCCTGAGCGTTACTTCCCGGATGCCCTCCGGTAGCTCTTGCAAGAATGTTAATTGCTGCATTTACATCTCTTTGCAACGTACAACCACACTTGCAAATATGTGTTCTTTGACTGAGAGTTTTCTTTGCCTTAGCCCCGCAGTTAGAACAAATTTGACTCGTGTAATGTGGCTTAACAGCAATTGCTAAACGTCCATATTTCTGAGAAAAATATTCAAGCCACCGCCGAAAAAGTCTCCATGCAACATCATTGATTGACTTTGCAAGACAGTGGTTTTTTACCATGTTCGCAACAATTAAATCTTCATAGGCGATTACATCGTTAGATGATACAAGCGTGAGGGCTATTCTCTTCGCAAACTCGGTACGCTGCCTACTTACTTTTAATTGCTTTCGACCATATATTTTTCTTGCTTTATGCCGTTTATTTGAACCTTTTTTATGTTTGTAAATACGACGTTGACTGCGTTTGATGGCAATTTCCGCTTTGCGTAAGAATTTAGGATTTTCTACATGATTACCATTACTATCGGAGTAAAAATACTCCAAGCCAACATCCAGCCCGACCTGATTCCCAGTTGGTTCAAGTTGTTTTGAAGCATCAACGTCAACCGCAAACTGGCAGTAATATCCGTTAGCACGACGCACTAGACGCACTCGTTTAATTGATTTAACTGGGTAAGCATGAATATTCCAAGTACCAAGTAATTTAAGTTCACCAATACCATTTTTGTCGGTAATGGTGATGCGTCGTTTAGTTTTATGTAATGCCCAACCACTTGTTTTGTATTCAACGGAACGGTTATCTTTTTGAAATCTTGGGAATCCTTTTTTACCTGCTTTTTGGGATTTGCAATTATCAAAAAACCTAGCTATAGCTGACCACGCTCTTTCCGCTCCGGATTGAACTGCCATGCTATTTAAGTTTTTAACAAACTTAAATTCATTACGCAACACGGTTGAGTACTTATTTAAAGCAAATCTATTTACCTTATCTTCTTTCTTAGAATCCATCCAGTAGCGAATGCACTTGTTGCGGATGAACTGAGTAGTTCTGATAGCTTCCTCTATCGCTTGATGCTGTTTCTTTTTCGCTACTATTTTGTACTCTAGAACCAGCATCAATATCACCTCCTTTGTTTTGCTATACTGTATTTACTATAGATGATGATTCTAAAGAATGACAACAGGAAAAGGCAAAAAAAGAGTCAAAAATACACCAGTTTTTTATGAGCAGCCCAAAAAAAGACGTGGTGTGTGGCTAACCGATTATGCGTGGCAAGGAATACAGGAAAAAGCAGCCTTGAGTAAAACAAGTGCTTCAGAATATTTGGAACAATTGATCAGAGGTTTTCTGGCAGGTTAAAACCTGCAACGCCGCTTTCATCCCTGTCTTAAAAGCGCAGGGTTTTCAGCATTTATCTTATAAGGTTAATTCTTGAGTAACAGCATAAGCAAGCTGTTCTTCATCAGCTTTACTCAATTGAGCGGCTTGACGTGTAGTAATTGCTTCAAAACCTCTTGCCTTAAGTAAATCTGCTAATAATACATTAACATCCTCATCAAGGTAAATGCTAATAAAAATTTTACTCATAAGTCTCGAAGCAACGGATCAGTTAACTCTTCTGGAATTCGGTTAAGCTCAATGTAGCGATTAATTTGACTTTGGTGGTCTAGATAGTAACTCAAAGCGTCAAATACTTGAGCTAAAGTCAAATGTGGTAAACCATTAGCAATCTCTTCTGGTGTAACTCCAAGTCGCCAACTTTCTACAATTGCTCTTACGGGGGTACGTGTTCCTCGAATAATTGGTTCACCACCTAAAATTGCATCATCTGTAACGATATAGAAATGCTCTGTTGTTTGCACCATAATTAAATCCATCTTTACTAATAAATTTTATGCTAAAAAGCCAATAAATTCTTCTCCATGCACAATTCCCAATCCCCCATTCAATTTAACTTATGTAAGCATTGCTGCTTGAAACTTTCGAGTAATAATCTGTAGGATAATTCTGGTAACAAGAGGGTTGAACTGGAAAAATGCCTACAGAAGATCAATTAAAATGTCTGTATACAATAACTTGTCAGTTAACTTTCGTGATGCTCCAGCCAATTCACCTTGTTTACTTAGACCAACGGACGTTAAATGTCTATATATTAGCTGGTGAAGAGGAAAATATTGAATTTGAAATTACTATTGATGGAGAGGTATTTTAATGAATCCTGTAAACTATATTCAAATGTCCGATCAACAATTAAAAAAATATTTAGTTAAACATCGTAATGATCAAGCAGTGCTTCAAGTTTATTTAAATCGTCGTCATCAACGTTCAAATCGAGTAATTGCAACTGTCAACGACTCCAATTTTGAAGATAAAATTTTAACTGCTATTCGCGAACAAATCAATGAAAATCCTGGTGAAATGAAACCAGAAGATAACTAACATCCAAAATTGAAAATAGAATGACGTTTCCAAAGCCAGACATCGCCTATATTCCCTGTACACAAAAAATTGTAGAAGCCATACTTGAGTTAGCAAAAATCAACTCCCAAGATATTCTCTACGATTTAGGCAGCGGAGACGGACGTATTTTAATCACTGCTGCGAAACAGTATGGAACTCGCGGTGTCGGTATCGATATCGACCTTACAAGAATTGAAGAAGCAAGATTAAAAGCTTTAAAAAATGGTGTTTCACAACAGTTAGAATTTTATCAGCAAGATTTGTTTAGCAGTAATTTTTCTGATGCTACAGTAATATTTATTTATCTGTTACCTCATCTCAACTTAAGATTACGTCCTCAACTGTGGAAACAACTCAAACCAGGCACCCGGATAATATCCCGCGACTTCGATATGGGAGACTGGCAACCATTGCAACAGTTAAAGTTTACCGTAGAGGAAGAGGAAGAAGAGGAACAAGTAACTCTATACTATTGGGAGATTGCTAATTAGTAAACAATTCTCAGTGAGCAAATTTTTATTGTTCGTTGATAATTGTTTTACTAACCATTAACCACTAACCACTAATAATTGTAATGTCTATTTCAAAAACCGAAGCAAAGCAACTTTTAGAAAGAATGATTTTTGAAGATACTCATCCTCAAGATTGGGTACAGGATGTTTGGGGATTAAGTCCATTGTTAGGAGATAGTGCTGCTAAGTTATTTGAGGTTTTTGAAGCATTAATTGAATGTTGTCCTGAAAGACAACTGGAAAATTTGCTGCAAAGTTATTATCAAGAACAATTGATAAATAATCAGCCACAATCTTCAGAACAAATCAATAATTAATAGCTCAATTTCCAATCACCAATTACCCATCACGGATTAAAACTGATTACACGGATTACACAGATTTAATTACCCAATTACCCATTCCCAATGCTCAACAGCTAATTCATGAAAATTTAATTTAGCTTTATGAAATTTTTATGTTTTAAATCCTGGGTATATATTTATCGATAGAAACAATGATTGTGATTTATTAAGTCCTGTTTATGACTCAGTATCAGTTTTTAGATCGACGTTTTCAAGAATATAATGCGGCTTTGATGAAAGCATTGCAAAATTTAGCTAATTTGTTAGAAGCAGAAAAATACTGGCATCAAAGCAAACTTATTCAAATGATGCTTGATATTGTTTTGGAAATAGAAACTAAAAATATTCAGTCAATAGCTGCAATCGAAGAAGATATAAAAAACTCCCTTTTATTAGACTAAAACGTTGACAAAGTAGTCTATTAAATAGTCAAAGTAACCAATAAGTTCATTAATTGCTTTATCTGAAAGTACAGCAGATGATTGCCAATCTTTGATATATTTGTTTCTAATTAACTCGAATGCTTTTAAATATATTTCTACTGGTGGTTCGTAATGGGTAACTACTCCTTTATAAAGTAAACGGGGTTCGATTTCGTTTTCCATGCAGCTACCAATCAATTTGAGGTATTTGCTGATGTTACGACGAAAATCTTCCATATGGGGATGTTCCCTATTTAATAATTCCGATGCTACTGTTTGGGCTAATTCGATTCGATTCGCGAGTAACCATCTTCCTGCTTCTATACATCCAGCCCTTTGTGCTTCTAATTCTGGAAGCGATGCTGTCAATTCTCTTTCGATATATTCTAAGGAGCAACGAAGTTTGTCTTGTCTTTCTTGAATTTCTTTCAGGCTTACTATTCCCACATGAGATAGTTTTTTATCTTCTAATTCCCTCAATAATACTTCTACAGTTGGCTTGATGATTTTAGCAATAAAGTCTATTTGTTCGTGAATGACTTCTAAAACTTGATTACGTAGTTCATAGTTGATAATTGTTTCCAGACGATTATTTGTACTTTCTTCCAAAAAATCCAACTGTTGTTGCAAAGAATAAATCATCTTCTCTTGAGATAATTCTGTTTGTGGTTCAGTTTGATATAGCTTTCTTTCTAAACCTTCTATTCTTTTGTGCATTACTTTTAGTCGAGATGCATTCAGCCAAGGGCTGACAATAAACTCTGCGAATCCATACAAAGTTTTTCCTATCTTTTCTAAAACTCCCGTATTGTTCAACTTTTGAGCCATTAAATTTATCCTTAAAATTTTATACCCATGAAAAAAATCTATTTATTCGCTTTATTCTGACTTACTTGGTTCCCCCAAGCAATGACTAGGATATAGCAGCATAAACAAAAAAATTTCAGGCTGCTTGATGGTATTGCCAATCGCGTAAATTATGCTGTATTTGTGGAAAATTCTACCGATACTATTTAAAAAGCGCAATCATGACTACTCACTGCAAATTTATTTACTAATTCACACCTATTCTAGCAATCTAAAGGTTTTAAGGGATTTTACTATACGCAATTTTAACTATATGCTTTACTATAAAATTACAATTTATCCATTTATTAAACATCTGTTTTTAATATTTATCTAAAAAAACAATACTACAGATAGATGCCCATAATTATCATTCATGTTATTTAAATAAAAACTTATAAAACAGTAAATTAATCAAAAAGAATTAAAGATACATCAAAAATTTTTGTACAAGTATTGGTGGGCAAAACCGTACTTGAGTATTAGCGTTTTCTACCCCAAAAATCTCAGTTTAGATAGATACAATCGCAGTAGGGCTTAAGTAATGGTGTTATTAATCAAAAAATCAATAATCAGGCAGCGTACTTCAGGAGGAACAATATGGGCAATCAAGTAAAAACTGCGGCGTTGCTAGCTGCTTTAAGCGGACTTTTGATAGCTATTAGTTATTGGATAATCGGCGGTAGTGGCGGTTTAATTATTGGTATCGGTATCGCCGCAGTAACTAACCTTGTATCTTGGTACCAATCAGATAAAATTGCCTTAGCAGCTTATCGAGCGCAACCAGTATCATCGAGCGAAGCACCGGGACTTTATCGGATGGTAGAAAGATTATCAGCAAGAGCAAACATTCCCACACCAAGGATATATATAGTTCCCAGTTCCAACGCTAACGCTTTCGCTACCGGGAGAGATCCAGAGAATGCTGCGGTTGCGGTAACTCAAGGGATTTTAAACATCCTCCCAGAGGAAGAACTTGAAGGTGTACTTGCCCACGAACTGACTCACATCATTAATCGCGATACACTTACCCAAGCAGTCAGCGCTACTATTGCGGGTGCGATTTCTTTTTTGGCCCAGATGGTAAGCTACAGTTTATGGTTTGGTGGGGGAAATTCACGGGATGGTAATAGAGGTGGAAATATTTTAGGAGTATTATTAACAGTTACTTTAGCCCCCTTAGCTGCAAGTGTTATTCAGTTAGCGATTTCCCGCACTAGAGAATTTTCCGCCGATGCTGGTGCAGCCAAATTAACGGGTAATCCCCGCGCTTTAGCACGAGCTTTGCAGCGGTTGGAAGCGACAGCAAAACAAATGCCGATGCAAGCAAATCCAGCTTTTGAGCCTTTATTAATTATCAATCCTCTGAGTGGCGAATTTTTGGGTAACTTATTTAGAACTCATCCGAGTACTGAAGCCAGAGTTGAGGCATTGTTACAGCTAGAAGGACAATTACCCACAATAGTTTAATTAAAGATTAAGGTGGAAAATAAATCGCAAATCTGGGCTTGAATCGAGCAACTTTGCAAAAATTGCCAACAAAGAAATTAAAACAAATTAAATTGTTTAAATTGTGTTTTTGTTCTAATTCGTGTATTCTTAGCCATTGAAAACTACTGTTTTCCAACTTGAAACTGAATAATTAATAATTAATAATTCATAGTTCCTTACCTGTATCTAAAATCATGACAGATAACAACGAAGAACCCAAAGTAATAGTAGAAGTCAGCCCTCAAACCACTGAAATGGTAGAAAGCCAGATGGTTGGAGAAAGTGAGGATGTCAAGCACGAAACCGCAGCTTTGATTGAAGCCCTCAAAAGACGCGCTCAAGTTGAAGCACAATCTGCCGGTACCCTGACTCGCGAAACCTACTTAAATGCGGTACGTCAAGCGCGAGAAGCAATCGAACAAAACCAACTGATCGAACGCGCTCGTATCGAAAATGCTTTTGATATGGTGCAAAATGAAGCCACCAAAAACTTTGAATCGATTATTGCAGAAGTTCAAGAACTTGGCGATCGCTTACAAGCAGCTGCACAAGCAGCTTGGGATGTACTAACAGCACCACGTCCCAAACCTTAGTAGTAAATATAAACTAATTTATTGGGGACGTTGCAATTATGCAGCGTCTTTTTTTAGCTAGATAGGGAGGTTTTAATTTAAAATCGATCATATTAGGTCTAAGGTCTAAGGTTTAAGGTCAAAGGTCAAAGGTCAAATTCCCCATTCGCCATTTCTAATTACTCATTCCCAAATATAATAATAAGGTTTTTACAAAAACTTGAAAATCCCTGCTCGAATTTTAAGAAGTAATACCTATGCGAACTTATTATTGCGGCGAAGTCCGTTCATCTCATATCGGAGAAACTGTCACCTTGTATGGATGGGTAGACCGTCGTCGCGATCATGGGGGTGTGATATTTTTAGACTTGCGCGATCGCAGTGGCATTGTACAAATCGTTAGCGATCCACAACGTACTCCCGTATCTTACGAACAAGCGAATTCCCTACGTTCAGAGTACGTTGTCAAAGTCACGGGTAGAGTATCCCAACGTCCGGATGATTCCCTAAATACTCGTTTACCCACTGGTGAAATCGAAATCTACGTCGATAATATTGAACTGCTAAATGCAGTGCGATCGCAATTACCTTTTCAAGTTTCTACTGCCGATACGGAATCGGTACGGGAAGATTTACGGTTAAAATACCGTTATTTGGATTTGCGTCGGGAACGTATGGCGGGTAATCTACAGTTACGTCACCAAGTTGTCAAAGCTATTCGTCGTTTCCTCGAAGACCAAGAAAACTTTATCGAAATTGAGACTCCCATATTAACTCGTTCGACTCCCGAAGGCGCACGGGATTTTCTTTTACCGAGTCGGGTGAATCCCGGTGAATGGTTCGCTCTACCCCAGTCACCGCAACTGTTCAAACAGATTCTCATGGTATCGGGTACTGACCGATATTATCAAATTGCCCGTTGCTTCCGCGATGAAGATTTACGCGCTGATAGACAACCGGAATTTACTCAATTGGATATGGAAATGAGTTTCATGTCCCTTGATGAAATTATCGCCCTTAATGAAAAGTTAGTTGGTCATATTTTCAAAGCTGTTAAAAACATTGACTTACCCGATGCTTTTCCGCGTCTTACCTATGCTGAAGCAATGGAACGCTACGGCAGTGATAAACCTGATACACGCTATGAATTAGAACTAGTTAATGTCTCTGAGGTACTTAAAGATTGTGAGTTTAAAGTTTTCCGCGATACTGTTGCCAAAGGCGGCATTATTAAAATTCTGCCAATTCCCGGCGGTGATGTAATTTCTAATGTCCGTATTAAACCGGGTGGGGACATTTTTAGAGAAGCGAGTGAAGCCGGCGCTAAAGGGTTAGCCTACATCCGCGTTAAAGAAAACGGGGAAATTGATACCATAGGTGCAATCAAAGATAACTTGACTGATGAACAAAAACAAGAAATTTTGCAGCGCACCAATGCTTTACCCGGACATTTATTATTGTTTGCTGCTGCCGATGCCGATACTGTTAATAAAACCTTAGATAGATTGCGTCAATTTATAGCTAAAGAATTCAAACTAATTGAACCAGATAAAATCAATTTACTCTGGATTACAGATTTCCCAATGTTTGAATGGAATGCAGAACAAAAACGTCTGGAAGCATTACATCACCCATTCACCGCACCCCATCCTGATGATTTAAAAGACTTAAAAACTGCACGCGCTCAAGCTTATGATTTAGTATTCAACGGTTTTGAAATTGGTGGTGGTAGTTTACGGATTTATCAACGGGAAATTCAAGAACAAGTATTTGAAACAATCGGTTTATCTGTTGATGAAGCATACAATAAATTTGGCTTTCTTTTAGAAGCTTTTGAATATGGTACTCCTCCTCACGGTGGTATTGCTTACGGTTTAGATCGATTGGTTATGCTATTAGCAGGTGAAGAATCAATTCGAGATGTAATTGCTTTTCCCAAAACCCAACAAGCAAGTTGTTTGTTAACAGATGCACCTTCAACTGTAGATGTTTCTCAGCTCAAAGAATTGCACGTTACTTCCACATATAAGCCCAAATCTAAGTAATTTTTGCGGATAATTGGGATAAATAGTCAGTCGTCTTTATAGAAGTCGGGTTTTTGCCATCAATATCCGTAACACCCTTGTAACAGCAATAAAAACCCGACTTCTTACTCCACGGAAGATTCACCTAAAGTTGCCTCTATTCAAAGTCTCAAAAACTTATTAGATAGCTATCTTTGTGCGTCCAATATTTGAACTCTGATTTGCTCTATGTAGCTTTCTCGTTACTCTACGGAGGATGACAAAGATAATTTATTATACTTATGCAATGCCTACTTTTTGTCGATTTTTTTCCATAGAGCATTACATGAATGAGAATAATATGCATAAAAATTTATTTTAAAGAAAATATCAAGATACTGTATAATTACTGATAAGAAAATAAATAATTTCTTAATATTTTCCGCAAAATACTTATTGTAGCTATATTTGATAGCTATGTTGCTTATTGATTGAGAAAACTATTTTAGTACTCAATATCAAGGTATTATGAAGCCAATATCAAGATATTATGAAATTAGTAGCTAAGGTATTGTTACTATTTCTAAAGTGCTGATAACATCGGCTGTATAAAAAAAAACATAAAGGGAGGCTTATGTTAATGACTTGCTGAATTGATTTTTCATTAAGTAAATTAAGATTCTATCTACCTACATTTTCTGTGGATTTGACATCTAAATATTTTCTTTGTATAAAATGATATTGTATTTCACAGATTCATGGGAGAAAGTAAAAAAAAATTATCTATTCAATAATTGAGAATTGATAATTAGCCTTTCCTCATACCATGTAGTTCAACAATGATCAATTATCAATGCATCCTTGAGAAAATTATTAAGCACTTTGTTAAATCTGCGTATTGTTTGCAAGTGTAGCCCTATTTAACAACAATTGATTTATGTGTTTAATGGAAGTTGGGCTTTGATGGTCTATTGGATCTCAGTCCCTCCAAATCAGCATTGTGTAAGTGCTATATAGGTTACTTATTCCGGCAAGGAACATATGATTACAAGTAACTATGTACCTTCTGTAAAATGCGATTTAAAGGTAATGTCTATAATTTTTTTTTGCGGCTAAAAAATACTGAGTTGCTAGTGGCTCTAGCAAGCAAGTATTTCTGGCTGAGAATGGTATGAATATAGATAATTTAGTTGCAAATAAATAAAAACTTATTGTATGATTACCCTCAAGTATTCTTACAGTAACTGTAAATAAGCAACAGGAAATAAGAGGTTTAAATGAAAATGAATATTTCGAGAATTTTATATCTATAAAATACCATAGCTGAAGTGATTGAATTGCATCTATTAAATGCTGAATCAGACAACAGACAATATTCAATTTAGTTAAATAGTTGCATTCAGAAGTGTTGAGTAAAAATTGGACTCTTGTTGATGCGCCAAGCTGTGTATATAGCCAGACTTTTGCCTTACTGATTAAGCAGTGAAAGTTGAACCATGTATTTTGTTTGTAGTGTGAGTTGAGAGAAATGGGTGCATTAAAAATTTTCCAATCAAGCTGCTTTTCTAGTCTGTGATTATGGGTATTGTATGTATTTATGACAGAAATTAAATTGCTCAAAAGGTGCGATCGCAATCGCAAGCGTTCTAAAAGAAGGGCTATCAAGTGTCCTGTGCATGGATGTTATTTACATAGCGTCAGTCAAAAATATAAATTATTTGCTACTGATGCCAAACAACTTCAACAAAAAGGAATAGGACGACAGAATGCACTAATATTAATTGCGAGTCAAACCGCAGTGCTATTAGAAGACGAGTGGTTAGAAGCATTTTGGTGCGATGAATGCCAACAAACGAAATGGTATCATGTCAAATTAATCAGCAAAAGCTCCGAGAAAAATGTTGAATGTAAATCCTATTCAATATCGGTGGCACCTCCTCAACTGTGGGAACAAGCTATGGGAGTAGATGAAACCAGAGGAAATCCGAGTGTAAGCGAATTTACTCGCAGGCATGCAAAAATAGTTGGTGACAGAAATCTTTAAAAAATAAGATGTAGCTCAAGACTTTAAATCAGTAACAATATTTGACGGTGAATTAATCTAATAATTATTAGCTACATTCTTTTTTTTAATTTTTGTCAACAGCAAATTATTCTAATATTAATTCCGATAAATAGAGCGTAATTTACAAGAGGTGTTAATTTGAATAAAAATCCATTTGTTAAATTTAAGAACGGGAAGATAGTCAGCGTTGAACATCCGCCAAAAGCTTCTTTTGAAGAAACCAGAGGTTATCCCGAAAAAAGCTCTTCAGCGCCGAAAATATCAGGAATATTTTACTTAATCACTCTACTTTTAGTAAATGGAGGTATCTGGAGTGGGGCTTTTATCTATTTGTCTGTAGCCAAACCAAAATATATCAGTGAATGGACGATTAATATTCCTGGTTCTGGTTCAACCTCTAATATTAACCTGCCCAATATTGGACAAGCGACATCCCAAAATTATTCAGCTTATGCTGGGGCTAATTACGACCCTAGAGAAAATTATAAAGCGATTGCCAGCGCCGAGGAAGTTTTAAGTGCGGCAGCTTCAAATATCAATATGCCGTTAAAAGAATTTGGTAATCCTCGAATTAAGACAGTAGACAATACATCGCTAATGAAATTTGAGTTTCAAGGCTCTACCCCTCAACAAGCGAGAAATAAATCAGTAGCTTTACAAAATGCCTTTGAAGTTAAATTAGAACAGTTAAGAATTGAAGAAATTGGTCAGGAAAAAGTACGATTAGAATCTGGGATGGAAGTTTCCCGACGTAAATTAATAGCGGCTCAAAAAAGACTGAGTGCTTTTAAAGTAGCTTCGGGTTTAAACTCCGAAGAACAACTCAGCAATTTAGCGATAAATATAGAGGGATTACGCAAGCAACGGGCTGAATTAACAGCTCAAGGTGAACAATCACAAGCTCGAATGTCGGAATTATCTAATAATTTAAATTTGTCTTCTAATCAAGCCTCAGATGCTTTTGTTCTCCAAGCAGATCCGCTGTTTCAAAATTATCTGAAAAACTATAGTGAAGCCACAAGTCAATTAATTACCTCAAGTGCAAAATTGACATCGGTTCATCCCACAATTATTAATCTCCAAAGAGAACAGGAAGCATCCCAAAATGCTCTTTTAGCCAGAGCGCAAGCCTTGTTAAATCGTCCCATAAGTATGGCTTTAATTAATCGGCTAAACTTTAGTAATAACGAATCATCTGGCTCCAAACGTGCCATATTATCCGAGCAGTTGGTGACAACAAGCGTAGAAAAACAAGGAACAAAAGCTCAAATAGAAACTTTAGACGCGCAAATTTCTCAATTAGAACAAAGATTACAAAAATTATCTCAGCAACAGTCAGTGATGGAAGACTTAAAGCGAGATGTCCAAGTTGCTGAAGCAGTATTTTCATCGACAATTGCTAAATTAGACTTAGCAAAAACCACTGTTTCGGCTTCATATCCACAAATTCAAATTCTAGCCAGACCAAGTTTACCAACAAATACATCCGGACCAAGAAAAAATTTAGTTTTACTCGGTGCAACATTCGGTTCACTATTACTTACTAGCGGAATTTTTGGCTTATGGAAACGTCAATCGCAACAACAAAAACACAATAAAAATCAATTGCAAGAATATGTAGAATATCCAGAATTTGTAGAAGACTATCAGTAAATCATGAAACCTCAAAACTTTGAAGAAAGTTTAGTTTGGTACGTAATTATCGCTACTTATGGTATTTACGCATTAGGACTTTTATTTCCCATTTATTCTTTATTAGGATGGGTATTAGGTGGATATGTAGTTTTCAAAATATTGCTGCAAACTGAAGATATCCCACCCAATGAAAAAGTTAGTATTCCGTGGATAATTTTTTTATGGGGAATTTATTCGCTGATTACTTTAGTGGCAACTTATGCTGGTATAAGTGATTTTAGATTAGGAACCAATGTTTTACTTAGAAGTATTTTAGGTTGGTTAACGAGTTCCACTATCATACCATTATTTTTGTTGAGCGGTTGTTTAAACATCAGGGCAAAATTGATTTATCGAGCGGTATGTATATTATGCTTGCAAAGCTTAATTGTCATACCTATTGCTTATGCAGCTTATTATTTAAATTTACCAGGTATTCTTTATAGTTCTCCTATTGAAAGACTAATTCAAAACGGACCAATTTTTCATAATGTAGGATTTTACACGTCAGATTACGGTGCGGATAACGTGCGTTTGTTTTTATTTACTCCTTGGTGTCCGGCATTAGCTCTTGTGAGTAATGTATATTTTTTCATAGTACTCCAGGAATCAAATAAAAGATGGCGATACATCGGTATAGTTGGTGCGATCGCGATGAATATTGTATCTCTATCGCGGGCTGGATTGGTGACTTTACCAATGGTATTGATGATAATTTGGAGCTTGAGAAACTTGACTCGTCCAGAGATACAAATTACTGCTGGAATTATCAGCTTTATTGGCGGTATTTTTAGTACCACACTTACGAATGCAGCCACAGAATTTGTTGATGTATTCTACAGTTCAAGAGCGGATTCTTCAAGAGTTCGTGCAGCCTTACAAAGAGTAGCAATGGACGCTTGGAAAGAAGCTCCTATTTGGGGACATGGAACTCAAAAACCTGGGCCTCCTGTATTAGCAAATTTACCGATTGGTTCCCATCATACTTGGGTAGGATTGCTGTATACCAAGGGATTAGTAGGTTTTTTAGCTTTATTAGTGCCGGTATTATGTAGTTTTATAGATTTGTTAATTAAAGCTCGTCACAGCCGAATTGCAGAAACAGCTTTGAGCATTTTATTAGTACTTATTTTCTTTTCTTTTGGAGAACAAATAGATATTTTGGGGTACATTTTTTGGCCTGGTTTAATAATTATCGGAATAGCCTTTCAAGACAATGTTAGAAAACCAATATTATTTTAATTTAATTACTCCCTACTCCCTATTCTCTCGTTCAAAAAATTAATGATAATTACAAAGATTAAACAGCAATTATCAAATCAGTTCATCCGTAATATCGGTTGGCTTGGAGGTGCTGAATTAGTAAATCGCGTTTTTCGTTTAGGAGCAACGGTTGTATTAGCCCGCGCTCTTAGTCCACAAGATTACGGATTAGCAGCAGTTGTTTTAACTATTAATGAATTTACAACAGTTTTTACTCTTAGAGCCGGAATTGGAGGCAAAATTGTTCAAGCGAAAGAAGAAGATGTAGAAGTTTTTTGCGATACAGCCTACTGGTTGAATTGGATTTTATGTATTTCGCTGTTCCTAATTCAATGTGCTGCGGCTTTTCCTATTGCTTGGTTTTATCAAGAAGAAAAACTCATATTGCCGCTGTGCGTATACAGTTTAGTCTATTTAATGATGCCGTTTTTTGCAGTTCATAATGCATTAATTGATAGAGCAAATAGACTTAAAATTACGGCTATAAGTACGGCAATTCAGTCAATGCTTGGTAACATTCTGATTCCGATATTCGCGCTTTCAGGTATGGGTATGTGGGCTTTAGTTTTACCTGGACTTTTCACAACTCCGGTATGGATAATTGTGACGCATCTCAATGAACCTTGGCGACCAAAAATGTCTTTCACTCTTAAAAGATGGCAAGAAATCGTCTATTTTGGTAAAGATATTCTCGGGTATGAATTATTAGAAAAACTCCGAGGGAATATTGATTATTTATTAGTAGGAAGATTATTAGGAGTTGAAGCTTTAGGAACTTACTTTTTTGCTTTCAATGCAGGTTTAGGCATCAGTTTAAATGTCATAAATATCATGGTATGGCCTTTATATCCTCACCTTTGTGCTGCCAGACATAACTTTAATGAATTTAAACAAAAATATTTTCATAGCTTGAAGACAATTAGTTTGGTGATAGTTCCTTTGGTGATTCTCCAATCAAGTTTAGCTCCATTTTATGTACCGATTGTTTTTGGTGAAAAATGGAGAATGGCAGTTCCGATATTAGTACTAATTTGCCTTTCAGCGATACCGCGTCCCTTTGCTACTGCTGCGGCTTTACTGTTGCAATCTTTAGATAAAGCCTGGATAAATTTGTACTGGAGTTTAATATTTACGGGAATTTTTGTTGCTTTTTTACTAATTGGTATGCAGTGGGGAATTTATGGAGTAGCATTATCCGTGTTAATTTCTCATGTTATAGCAATGCCATTATTTACAGTGTGGGGAACAAGACTTGTATTCGCGAAAAACTCAAGTTTATTATTTAATAAAAAATCATGAATACTACATTTACAGTAGTAATGCCAGCTTATAATGCTGCTCCATATTTAGCACAAACAATTGAGTCAGTTTTAAGTCAAACTTTTACTGATTTTGAATTATTAATAATTGATGATGGCTCCACAGATAATACTGCTGTCATCGCTGAAGATTATCAACAAAAAGACAAGCGAGTTAAACTTTTAATTCAATCAAATCGAGGAGTTTCTGCAACTCGAAATCAAGGTATTGCAAGCTCTAATTCTCCATATATTGCCTTTATAGATGCTGACGATAAATGGTTTCCTGATAAATTAGCATTACATTATCAACATCTAGAAAAAAATCCCCATTTAGGTGTCAGCTATGCAAAAGTAGAGTTTTTAACTCCTGACGGCAAGCATACCAGAAAAATAGCTCAAGGTCGTTTAACTAAGCTGCAACCGCAGCATTTTTTGTATGAAAATCCCACCATGACAGTATCAAATCTTGTAATACGTCGGCAAGTATTTGAAGAAATTGGCTGTTTTGATTGCAATATGAATTATTCTGAAGACTTAGATTTTTTGTTTCGGATTGCGTGCAGTCAATGGAAGATTGAAGGCATTGATCATGTTTTACTGGGGTATAGAACAACACAAGGAGGGCTTTCATCTCAGCTTTATAAAATGGAACAAGGTTGGGAAACTTTGATGGCTAAAGCCAGACTCAAGGCACCCGAATTAGTTGAAAAACATTACTTAAAGGCAAGAAGCAACCATTTACGCTACCTTGCACGCCGAGCATTTCGCTTGCATCTTTCTCCCCAAATTGGAGTAGATTTTTTAAACCGAGCATTAAATTCTGACTGGCAATTAATATTAAGAGAACCCCGTAGAACTTTGTTTACTATTGTGGCAGTCTATGGTAATCAAATGTTGCAATATATTAATTTACGTAAGATTATTTCATTATTTTAAAGAGTAGATAAAGTTTTGTTTATTGTCAATGATGTTTGTTTTGTGACACTTATTTGTAAAGTATGATTTTTGATAAGTGTTCCTATGGATAAATAAAAAATATGACTGTGTGTTATTTGATTCAAACTTATAAGAATCCTGAACAGATATACAGACTTGTTAAATTAATTGCAAATAGTACTTCTAACTCTTTTATATTGATCAGTCATAACTTCAACAGTTGTAGTTTAAATACTAGTTTATTTAAAGAACTAAAAAATGTCGCAGTAATTCCTAATAATGGAGTAATGATGGGAAGCTTCGCTATTCTTCAGGGTTTTTTTGATGCGATTGACTGGTTATTAAACAAAAAAATCAAATTTGATTGGTTAATTAACCTTTCTGGGCAAGATTATCCTACACAACCTTTAAACAAATTTGAAAATTTTTTAGAGAATACTAAGTATGATGCTTTTATCGAGTATTTTGATGTACTTTCAAAGCAGAGTCCCTGGAATAAAAGAACTGTAAATGAGAGATATTTATACAACTACAAACATTTTCAACAATATTTATCTCCTTGGCAACGATTGATGTTAAAACCGATTAAGCATATTCTTAATAATTGTCAGCCCTTAATTAGATTAGATAACTCTTATGGAGTCGCAGTTGGAATTAAAAGCTTTCATCATTTATTTGATAACAATTTTACTTGCTATGGAGGTTCCTATTTCGCGACATTTTCTCGGCAATGCGCGATATATCTATATTTTTTTGTTAAAGAAAATCCCAGTGTTGTAAATTATTACAAAAAGACATTTATTCCAGAAGAATCTTTGATTCAGACTATTTTAGTAAATAGTAAAAAATTTAACTTGTATAACAATAATTATCGTTATACTAATTTTATAAATAGTCGTCACGGACACCCTAGAATACTTAGTAGCGAAGATTATTCAGCCATAACTAAAGATAATATTTATTTTGCAAGAAAGTTTGATATGACTGTGGATAGTGTCATATTGGATAAATTAGATAGAAGAATATTTATTGGATAAAAGTTTGAAAAGCGGTTGAAACCGCCGCTACACAAACCGGCACCCGTCTGCACGGGTTTAAAATTAAGTAATTTTAAAATATCCTCTGAAAAAACAATTCTATGAAGTCGATAAAAAAATAAATAATACGTTTATTTTACTAATTAATTGCCATTAATTAGTAAAAAATAATCATTCTAATTGCTAAACAAATGACAATCTTTTCTTGAACTACTAGGTGAATCAAAATGTCTCAAATATCAGTTATTATTCCAGCTTACAACGCTCAACACACAATTTTAGAAACTATTAATTCAGTTTTGCAGCAAACTTGTTGCGATTTGGAATTGATAGTTATTAATGATGGTTCTACAGATAGAACTTTAGAAATATTAGAAACTGTAAAAGATGCCAGATTAAAAGTTTATTCTTATGCAAATAAAGGTTTACCAACTGCTCGTAATCGTGGTATAGATTTAGCCCAAGGGGAATTTATTTCTTTCATCGATGCTGATGATTTATGGACACCTGATAAATTAGAATTGCAACTTCAAGCTTTACAACAGAATTTGACAGCGGGAGTTGCTTATAGTTGGACAATTTGTATGGGTAATAATGGAAATTCATTTCATCCTGGTGTCGCTGAAAATTTTCAAGGTAATGTTTATGCTAATTTATTAGTTGGTAATTTTATTGCTAGCGGTTCAAATGTGTTAATTCGTAGAGAAGCGATTGAATCGGTAGGTTATTTTGATCAAAATTTGAAATCATGTGAAGATTGGGATTATTGGCTGCGATTAGCAAAAAATTGGAATTTCGTAGTTGTTCCCAAACCCCAAATTATTTATCGATTATCTTCGGGAGCTATGTCAAGTAAACTTGATGTTATGGAAAAATATCAAACTCTGGTACTTCAAAGAGCTTTTGCATCGGCACCTTTAGAATTACAGTATTTAAAAAATCGGGGTTTTGCTTATATTTATTTGTTTATGACACGACTTTATTTAACTCGAAGTAATAATGAACAAAGACTTGGACAAGCCGCTCAAAAATTATGGAAAGGCATTCGTCTTTACCCAAAAATATTATTGGGAAAAGAAGCACAAGTTTTATTATTCAAATTACTTGTATTAACAATGCTTTCTCCAAAAATTGGTACTAATATTTTAAATAAAATTACCACAGTTCGTACAATTGCCGACCCTAGATTAGAAACTAATTCAGTTAGGAATTTATTGTAGAGACGTAGCAGTGCTACGTCTCTACTGTCTATAATTTCTCTCAATATTAATAAATAAAAGATTCAATCAAATCAAATTTTGGTAGTATTTTAGCTGCTACCAGTTTTTTTGTGTACATAACAAGGTAAACCATGATTAACCAAAAATTAAGCAAAAAAGTATCAGTAATTATTCCCCTATATAATGCGGAAAAATACATTGCTAGAACCTTGCAATCTATTTTGAATCAAACTTATCAAAACATAGAAATTATTCTTGTTGACGATGAATCTCCTGATAACAGTGTGAAAATATGTCAGCAATTTAATGACTCTCGAATTAAAATTATTCATCAAAAAAATCGGGGTTTACCAGGTGCAAGAAACACAGGAATTCGTCATGCGACAGGTGAATATATTGCATTTATGGATGCCGATGATATTTGGCTACAGGAAAAATTAAACAATCATATTATTCATTTAGAAAATAATCCAGATGTAGGAGTAAGTTTTAGTCGTTCCGCTTTTATTGATGAAACAGATAAACCTTTGGGAATCTATCAAATTACTAAGCTTGAAGATATTACTCCATTAGATATTCTATGTAGAAGCCCCATTGGAAATGGTTCAGCAGCAGTTTTTAAAAAAGCTGTTTTTGAAGATATAAAATTTCAAGATAACCTTTACGGCTATGTAGAAGATTATTATTTTGACGATACTTTTATGTTATCTGAAGATATTGAATGTTGGGTAAGAATCGCTCTGACAACTAAGTGGAAATTTGCCGGACTTGCTCAACCATTAACCCTTTATCGAGTCCATTCTCAAGGATTATCAACTAACCTCAAAGTAATGCTCGATTCTCGAGAAAAATTGTTTGAAAAAACTTCTTCTTATGCACCAGAACAAATGGCAACCTGGATAAAACCAGCAAGAGCTTATCATTTGAGGTATGTTGCAAGGAGAGCAATTACTATTAATCAAGGAATCTTAGCCTTGAAACTAATGTATCGTTCTATCGCTAATTATTGGCCAATTTTGATAGAAGATTTTCAGCGTACCTTTGAAACCATCGCAGCGGCTATTCTACTTTGTATCGTACCAAAACCTTTCTATGACCAGATTAAATCTGTAGCTTTGAAAATTATCGGTAATTTGCAGAAGAAGAGCCTTAATAAGGACAGTTTGAGCCAAGTTTCTTTAAAAAATCAGTAATTTATCTCTCTTTGTGTAGATATTTGAAAAATCTACATATTGTTTACTATTAATTATCACTGATAACCTATTAATCTATATGCAAAGCATACTTGAAAAGCCCAGATTCACGGTTGTAAAACCTCATAACTCCATTACAGCCGCAGATGCATATGTATTTGAACGGCAATTAACCTTATTATTAAAGCAAAACCCCCAGTTTGCATTACTAGTTGATTTAGAACAAGTAGAATTTGTCGATAGCGCTGGATTAATGGCTTTAATCTCTACTTGTAAACTAGCTCAAAAATTGGAAGTACGCTTTAGTCTTTGCTCTATTTCACCTTCCTTAAGAATCATTATTGAACTAACTCAACTCGATAACATATTTGAGATATTTGAATCTCAGACTCAATACACAGAAATGCTTTAATAAAGTATTTACATCTCGATTAAAACAATGCGCTTTTTTAATTTATTTAATTCTCGTCAGGGGAAAATATTTGGCATTGCTTTTATCGCTTTATTGATTACGTTTTTCCAGCAATTTTCCTTTAATTCCAATCAAATCGATCGCAGCATATTTCAACAAATTTCCGTATTGAGACCAAGTTCTCAATTATACCCCCCTTTGGGTGAGAAGAATGTTGCGATCGGTGGGGGAGGTTATGTCACGGGAATTTACCTTCATCCCAAAAAGCGTGATTTAGTTTATATCAAAACCGATATTGGCGGCTTTTACCGTTGGAATGCTGCTAATTCAAGCTGGATACCTCTTAACGAACAATTTCCTCTGGCTCAAAGTAATTATTACGGAGGAGAAGCTTTAGCACTTGACCCCAAATACCCTAATATTGTATACATTGCCGTAGGAAAATATACTGCTGATTGGTGGCAGCATCAAGGAACGATTTTTAAATCGGAGGATAAGGGAAAAACTTGGAATAAACTAAACTTGGACTTAAAAATGGGTGGCAATGAAGCACAAAGATGGACAGGAGAAAGATTAGTTGTTAATCCTTTTGATTCTCAAAATCTATTTTTTGGTTCCCGTAAAGATGGATTATGGAAGTCAAATAATGCTGGTAAAAGTTGGGTAAAAGTCAAATCATTTCCCCAAATCAAAGATGAGATTGGTATTAATGTTATTACTTTCGACCAATACCAAAAAGGTACTATTTATGCTGTTGCTCATCATCATGGAATATACAAATCCACCGACACGGGTGAAACTTGGTTGAAAGTACCGGAAAGTCCTACAGAAGTTAATCGTATTGCCATAGGAAATCAAAATGTTTTATACATAACTCATGCTCAAGGTGTGAGTAAATTTGTTAAAAATGCTTGGCAAAATATCACACCGAATAAAAACAAAATAGCTTTTAATGCTATTACTATTAACCCAAAAAATCCAGAGGATATCATAGTTGCTACTTATAGCGACACATCCACAGAAATATTCCATTCTTTTAACGGTGGAAACAAATGGATTCAGCAGAAACACCAAGCCAATAATACTGTTTCTTGGTGGTCTGAGTATATGAAATCCAATCCTTCCATAGCCGCCATAGAATTTGATCCTTGGAATCCAGACAGGGTTTGGTTAACAGACTGGTACGGAATATGGAGAACCGACAACATCGATCGCAACCCGGTTGTCTGGACAAATTATCAAAAAGGACATGAAGAAGTTGTCACCTTTACCTTAGTCTCAACACCTTCGGGAGCATTAATTAGTGGTTTAGTAGACGTTGAAGGATTTTACCATGACCGGGGACTAAATGCTTATCCCTCGAAAATGTTGAGTAGTAAACCCCATGACTTTCAAGATACTTACAGTATCGCTTTGTGCCAAAAACAGCCTTTAAGCATGGTACGTGTCGGTGGAAGTCGTCATAACAACACTTATAACGGTGCAACTTCCAGGGATGGTGGTAAAACCTGGAAGAAGTTTCCTTCGTTTCCCGCGAATCAAATGGGAACGCGAGTCGCAATATCTGCAACCAATCCGAATTTATTCGTGATCACTCTCAGCGGTACTCAGCCAATACGGACAACAGACGCTGGTGCTTCTTGGCTTCCGGTTTCCGGCTTACCCGATGGCTTTGAGGGTGTTTGGAATTGGACACAGCCTTTAGTTGCGGACAAAGTTGATGGTAGCACTTTTTACTATTATGCTTCGGGAAAAGTCTATCGCAGCAACAACAACGGTGAATCATTCCAGATAGTTTCTGCATCCCTACCCCATGCAGATTGGTACTCTTTGAAAACCACATCAGGAATTAGAGGTGAATTATGGCTGAGTCTCGACAAGCAAGGGCTTTACCATTCAATCGATGGAGGTGAGAATTTTTCGCGAATCGCGGGAGTAAACGAAGCACATTTAATTGCATTAGGCAAGCCCCAAATAGGAAATAAAAGCGACACACTCTATTTATATGGAGAAATTGCCAACCTTGGTAAAGGTATTTTTCGTTCTTTAAACAGCGGAAAAACTTGGCAAATAATCGGCAATAAAAACACACCTATTGGTAACGATCCAAATGTGATGGAAGCTAGTTCCACAGAGTTTGGTTTAGTTTTTATTGGCACTAATGGTAGAGGAATTTACTACGGCAAATAATTGAATTATTAATACAAATGACTACAAATAACATCTACCCCAACAATTTTGATCAAATAGAGCTACTTGGCACTAAATTTCATAAAGTCAAGGTTCAGGAGTTAATCAATTTCATCATTAAATCGGCAACTATTGACAAAAAAACCATAGTAGGTAATGTGAATGTCCGGGCAATGAATTTTGCTTGCGAAATGCCTTGGTACAAAGAATTTATTAACAGATCAGATTTAGTATTCTGCGATGGATTTGGAGTACTATTAGGCGCAAAAATCTGCGGTTGCGGTGTAAAATCGGAACACAGAATGACCTGTCCTGACTATATTGAAAACTTGGCTTTAGCTTGCGAACGACATCATGTTTCGCTGTATCTGCTTGCGGGTAAACCAGGAGTTGTGAATAAAGCGATTGCCAAATTAAAAATTGCTGCACCTAATTTGAGAATCAAAGGACATCACGGTTATTTTCACAAATCTGGTGTAGAAAATGAATATGTTGTCAATGAAATTAATCAATTTAAACCAGATGTCCTATATATTGGCTTTGGAATGCCGTTACAAGAACGCTGGATTATTGATAATTTTGACCAAATAAATGCAAAAGTTTTTCTACCCCTTGGTGCTTGCTTAGATTTCTATACTGGTGCAGTATATCGAGGTCCACAATGGATGACTAATCGCGGACTTGAATGGTTATCGCGCTTATTTACAGAACCACAAAGATTGTGGCAACGTTATTTTGTTGGTAATCCACTGTTTTTCTATCGTCTCATCAAAGAACGATTTACAAAACGGTTTACAAAACCGAAGAAAACATCATCACAGTATTAGGACAAGCCAAATATTATGTTCCTAAAATAATTTTTCCGCAACGACAATTTATTTGGAAGAAATAGCATTGTATTTGTCAAATAATTGTACGCAAATCTTGCTCTATTAATACCTATGAAGCTGCATAAATATATCCCATCTAGGGAGAGAAGTCGGGTTTCTCGAACAAACCCGACTTCTTATTGTGTATGTCTATTGAGAGGATTTAAAATCCTATGCAATTTCACACAAAATCGGTATAACTTAGTGCAATAGATCTAACCCAACAAACAACAATCAACCAAAATTTATACAGGTGTAATATCAATTATGGCTTATCGTTCTCTACCAGTAGTAAATCTTCAACCAGACTTAAGGTCAGCTAAAGGTACAAATTTAAAGAAAGGAATTGCAATTAGGTTTCTCAGGGTTTTTACGCTGGTTTCTTTAGATATTATTGCTCTGAGTTTCGCATGGAGATTAGCAACAACTTTTGGAACTTTCTTAGAATCTCCTTGGACTAAAAAATCATCATTTATTTTACTGATTCTAACAGTTGGAATTGTAACTATTGCCAGCAAAGGATTATATTTACCCGGTACTTATCGGCGTAATTATACAGCTTTAATCAAAGCAGTTACCTTATCAGAAATATTTCTATTATTAATTGCTTTTCTCTACGAACCAGAAGGTTATGTATCCCGTTCTAGTTTTTTATTATTTTGGCTGTTATCGGTAACTTTTAGCTGTACAGGACGCTTTCTTTTCGATTTTTTAACCAAAATATTGCGTAGAAAAGGAGCAATTTGCTATCCAGTTTTTGTAATTAGTGACCCTCAAGAACAAGATAGTCATATAAATTTAATTCAAAAAGAAAATTGCTATACCTTACAAGGAGTTGCCGACTCTCAATGTTTAGATAGAGCAAACAGAGATGCAACTTTTGCATTTCTTCGTCAACAAGATATAGTAGAGGCTTTTGTTTCTTGGAACGCAATTAAAAATCGTCTCTATGTTTGTTGGCATTTTCAAGCTGCTGGTATTACTTTACGTATACTACCAACAAACAATCATATTCATCATCCGAAATCTATATTTTGGACAATCGGTAATGTTCCTTGTTTAACAATTCCAGCACCAATTATTGCAGGTAGCGATTTTTGGATTAAGCGGTGTTTTGACCTGTGCTGTTCGATTGTTTTACTTATCTTATTTTCACCTTTATATCTATTAATTTCCTTACTAATTAAATTAGATTCTCCCGGACCAATCTTTTTTAAACAAGAGCGGATTGGTTTACACTGCAAGAAGTTCAAAATTTGGAAATTCCGTACTATGGTGACAAATGCGGAGAAATTACAGGCAACTTTAGAAGCCAAAAATGAAATAAAAGATGGGGTACTTTTCAAAATGAAAGATGACCCTCGTATCACCAAAATTGGTAAATTTCTCCGTCTTTACAGTTTGGATGAATTACCACAATTATTTAATGTTTTACTTGGAGATATGAGTTTAGTTGGTCCTCGTCCCCTGCCTCTGAGAGATGTGGAAAAGTTCCAAACACCGCACTTTATTAGACAAGAAGTTTTACCCGGTATTACTGGTTTATGGCAAGTTTCAGGTCGCTCGGATATCGAGAAATTTGAGGATGCTGTAAAATTAGATATTCGCTATATTGAAAACTGGTCTATTCTCTTAGATATGAGAATTTTGCTACAAACTGTAAGGGTTGTTTTGCAAAAAACCGGAGCTTATTAATTCAAAGTTGATTCGGCTATTCTTCAGTATATTTACCACAAACAGTTGCCAAGAAGTCGGGTTTTTGATGTTAAATATCTATCACATAAGGCAACCATCGTAAAAACCCGACTTCTATAGCCTGCAAAATACTTTGCAAATATTTTTATTTTAAGTAGACCTACATAATCTATATGATAATTAATATGAGTTATCGAGGTCATCACCATGGAAGCAACTACTACTTTTAATCAAATATCTTTAAAAGAAAGATTGCTGACTACTATTTTTGGAGCTATTCCTAACATTTTCCTGGGAAAAAAAATCAGAAACCTTGTGTATCGCAGTCTTTTGAATAAAATAGGTAAATCGGTTAATATCCAACATTGTGTTGAGCTAATTGGTACTCCTTGCATTAAAATCGGTAATCAAGTAAGTCTTTTAAAAGGAGTTCAAATTAACGCTTTAGGACATCCAAATAATAAGGTAGATATCAAAGACAGAGTTAGATTAGAACGGGGTGTTGATATTCGTTCGCTGTACGATACACAGATTACTATTCACGAAAATGCTTATATCGGACCTTATGTCGTAATTAGCGGTACAGGAAATATTCAAATTGGTAAAAACTGTTTAATTTCACCTCATTGTGGAATATTTGCCAATAATCACATTTTTACAGACCCAAATCGACCGATTGAAGAGCAAGGACTTACTCATCAAGGAATTGCCATCGAGGATGATTGCTGGTTAGGACATAATGTCACTGTATTAGATGGAGTAGTTATTGGCAAAGGAAGTATTATCGGTGCGGGTTCTGTTGTTAATCGGAATATTCCTCCTTTTTCCGTTGCAGTTGGTACACCTGCAAGAATAATTAGAAATCGTCTTGATAAATCAATTGCATTTTCATCAAAACTATCATCAAAAATAGCTTATAACAAAATACAATAAATTCCTAGTAGAGGCACCCCTAAACAAAATGGATGGCTAAACTCAAGCCATCCACCTTTGATTTATCTCATGAGTAAGTTTGCCAAAAAACCCGCATGACCGTTTTTTTCAAATTTCTTGCGCGTTACTTTGCTGTAAACTTCTAGATAACCATCTACCATGCTTTTAATACTGAAATTACGCTCTACATGAGCGCGACACTCATTTCTGTCTATTTCTGCCAAACGTTGAATCGCATTTACATAGTCATCAACGCTGTGGCACAAAAAGCCAGTTTTACCGTGTGCAATCACTTCTGGTACAGAACCCAGGGGTTTTGCAAGTACGGGGGTTCCCGCAGCCATTGATTCTGTCATTACCAAGCCGAAAGGTTCTCTCCAGGTAATCGGGAATAACATCGCGATCGCATTACCTAAAAGCTCGTTTTTCTCAAAGTGATTGGCTTCACCCAAATACTCGATATGCTTGCCATCAATATGAGGCTTAATCTGACTTTCAAAATAGTCTACATCAACTCTATCTACCTTACCAGCCATCTTTAAAGGTACACCAGATTTCTGAGCAACTTCGATGGCGATGTGAGGTCCTTTTTCCGGAGAAAGCCTCCCTAAAAATGCTAAATAGGGAGCCGACTGCGGTTGAGCATAAAAACGATGGCTTTCCGTATCGATACCGTTGTACACCGTTGCTGCATAATTTAAGTCCAACGGTTCCCGTTGAGCATCGGAAATGCTTACATAGGGCTGTTCGGATGCTTCTGCATAAACCTTCTTAGTGTCTGAGTTGAAAGCACCGTGCAGAGTATGAACTGTTGGAGTTTCAACAAAACTAGCATGAAAAAGAGAATTGTAACCGATGTGAGAATGAATTACATCGAATTTACTAGCCTGCTTGTAAACTCGACTCAACTGCAAGGCTTCATAAGCAGAATACTCTGATATAGAAGGTTCTAGACGAAAAGCGCGGGGATAAACAGACTCCAACTTTGCTAAAGTTATCGAATCTCCCGAAGCAAACAAAGTCACTTCATGTCCTCGTCGGACTAATTCATCGGTTAACAATCCTACGACCAACTCAACACCACCATAACCGGGGGGAGGAACTCTCTCCCACAGTGGAGCAACTTGAGCTATTCGCATATAAATCTCCTAAACTTTTTGTAATCAACTTTAACGAAGCGAGGCAGATTTATCTACTACCGGAGGATAGGAATATATCTTCATTGATATTCGTCCTTAGAGGTAGACAACTAAATCTTTTCCAGAATGTGTATCGGTCTAACTGATTTTAATCGTTGAACATAGCATTATTGAACGAGAAGTTTAATCTATCAAACATTGCCCTGACTTAGTACCTTGATATTCCTTAAATCGAGTTGGTTTTTCGTCTAGGTTTGTCGATCCCTTCAAAGTGTCTCCCCATACAATTCTCCTTGATTATACGCGAAAAAATTCAAAAAGTTTTGCTAGTTCCATTACATTCTCTTCTTAAATCCCCTCTGTAAGCATCATACAAGCTTTTCTTATTTTCATTTTAAATTTAAAATTTCCCAATGTTATCTGTAAATAGTTATAAACACTACAATTACAGTAGTGTAAACCGCATTCCCTGTAACTTAAGATAAATTTAACATTTTAGAAATGCAAGATTCCCCTCAAGCAATTAAAAATTCATTGATTACATTGCTCAGTGATTTTGGGATTAGCGACGAGTATGTTGCTGTCATGAAAGGTGCGATCGCGCAAATTAATCCAATATCAAGAGTGGTTGATATAACCCATCAAATTCCCCCGCAAAACATCATTGCAGCCAGATTTTGCTTGATGAATGCTTATGCTTATTTCCCTGTTGGTACCGTACACGTAGCGGTGGTAGATCCTGGAGTAGGAGGGAATCGTAGAGCAGTTGCTGTCGAATTAACTCAGGGTTTTTTAGTTGCTCCAGATAATGGTTTACTTAGTGGGGTATTAAGTCAAAATGCTGTTATTTCAGCAGTCGAGTTAACCAATCCCGATTATTGGCTGACATCTGAACCTAGTAATACTTTTCACGGTAGAGATATCTTTGCACCTGTCGGAGCGCATCTAGCTAATGGCATATCTTTGCAAAAATTAGGACAACAAATAAACCCCGAAAGTTTAGTGAAATTAGATTTACCAGAATGCACTCGCAAAGATGATATATTAACAGGCTGCATTCAATATATTGACCATTTCGGAAATTTAGTAACTAATATTCCTCAGAATTTTGTCAAAGGAAAAAATTGGAGTGTAGAGATACAAGGAAATATAATCAAAGGGCGGGAAACTTATTCCGATGTGAAATCTGGAGAAGCCATAGCACTCATTGGTAGTGATGGTTGGGTAGAAATTGCCGTGAATGGCGGAAATGCTAATTTGGAATTAGGTTTAAAATTGGGTTCGGAGGTGCAAATAATTTGACTTTAATCTTGCATTTAAAAAACCTGATATAGTCAATAATCTTTAGGAATAATCTTCTCGATAAAAAAATATTTTATCTATAACTTGCGATAGATAAAAATTGTAATTGAGATATTTTCTGAGCAAATAACAAAGTTAGCCTCAAAATAAATCAGTTCAGTACTTTATAATTTTATTAATCTTAACGAAAGTTTTCTGGATGTCATTTTTCTGGTATTAGTAATTATATACACCAATAATTGACTCGTAACTAGACTTAATCTAATTTATTAGATATTAAGTAGATAGAGAAGATGAGCAATGCAAAAAAAATATGAAAATTACTAACTTTTTAAAATACTCATTTTTAGGATTATTCGGAGTATTAGTAGTTCTAATTATTTGGGGATTAATTGAACCAAAATTTCTTGACATTGAAGAACAGACAGCGATTGTTCCTAATTTGCCACCTGCTTGGGAAGGAAAACTTATCGGTCAACTAAGTGATTTCCAAACTGGAATGTGGTTTGATAATACTGGCACCATGCGCCGCAGCATCGAAACTCTTGTAGAAAAACGACCAGCAGCAGTATTAATTAGCGGCGATTTTATTTATCATTCCTTGCCAAATCCGTCTGAGGAACTTAGTAAAGTTACCAACGCAATTCAACCATTAATTGCAGCAAATATTCCTACTTATGCGGTATTAGGAAATCATGACTACAGTCATAAACCACCCATACCAGAACTTGGAGATCGAGTTAAAGCCGCTTTAGAAAAAATAGGCGTAACTGTATTAGAAAATCAAGCAGTTAAGATTAATTCACCTGTTGTGAATAATAATCAACCGCTTTATTTAGTTGGAATTGGTTCTTACATTGCTAATAATGCCGATGTTAACAAAGCTTTATCCCAACTTCCCGATAATAGTCCTCGCGTTGTGATGATGCATAACCCAGCATCCTTTGCAACGTTTCCACCGCAAACTGCACCTTTTGCTGTTGCAGGACACACTCATGGAGGTCAGATTCGGCTACCCTTTACACCACAATGGTCTTGGGTATCCTTAGTTAAAGGTGAAGAAGTGTACGGTGATGGTTGGATTAAAGACTATGGTAAGCAAGGTAATCAGCTTTATGTTAATCGCGGTATCGGATTCAGCGATGTTCCTCTGAGAATTAACTGTCCTCCGGAAGTTACTTTATTTACGCTGCGTTCTAAATAATCAAGTTTTGATCGGGGCTTCTCTTAATTCAAGCTAACATAATCAAAGACGATAGGAGATAGAATAGGTATGACAGTAGCTAAAACTTCTGCCCGCGAACTTTTACGGGCTGCTTATGACAACCGTTACACTTGGGACAATAATTTCCCCGGTTATACAGCGGATGTGACTTATAAATATGAAGATAAGGAATTTAAGGGAAAAGTCCGCGTTAACCCTAATTTGAAAGCGGAAGTTTTTGACATAGAAGACGAACAAGCGAAAGAAGCAATTAACAATCAATTATGGGAAATAGCAATTCACCGGGTTAGACGCGAATTTGAAGACTCCCACAAAGACAATACCTTTAGTGAAGGTGAAACCGACGAATCCGGTGCAGTAGAAGTTTTAGTCGGTGGTAAATCTTCTGGAGATAAATACAAAATTCGCGATCGCGAAGTAGTTCTCGTTCACCGTCACATTCACGGTGTAGTAGTCACAATCAACACCTTCAGCACCCACGACACAGGTGCAGGCTATCTAGCTCATCGCTATGATTCTGTATACCACGACCCGCAGACAGGCGAGCAAAAAGGTGGAAAAAGCGAATTTGAAGATAAATACGAAAAAGTTGGCGATTATTCCATTCTTAACGAACGGATAATTACCACTCAAGTAGAAGGTAAACCCATGACTATGCAGTTTATCTTCTCCAATATTCAGATGTTGGGATAATTCCCAAGGGATGGGGGGACAGTGGACAGTTGACAGTTGACAGTTGACAGTTGACAGTTGATAACCACCAACCACCATCAACTAACTCCCAACTCCTAACTCCTAACTCCTAACTTTCTACTCCCTACTCCTTAATTGATCAACATTGTCTTCCCAATTGCGACCATTAAAAGGTACTATTTCAAATTGCGATATGACATCACCATCGAGACAGCGTAGATTGACATCAATACAGTCGGGATGACTGCGGGGAATGTAAAAAGAATGAATGCCGCAGTTTCTACAAAATTTGTGTTTTGCGACAGCAGTATTAAAAGTATAGGTGGTTAAATTATCTTCACCTTTTAATAAAGTAAACTTTTCTTGCGGCACGATTAAATGCAAGAAACCCTTCTTAGTGCAGATTGAACAATTACAGTCATCAACTTTGCGATTATCAACTACAACCCGGAAACGCACCGCACCACAATGACATCCACCTTCGTAAGTTACTGACATAACAATTATCGATTATCAATTATCAAATTCACTCTAACTCCCAACTCCTCACTCCTAACTCCCAACTCCCAACTCCCAACTCCTCACTCCCAACTCCCAACTCCCAACTCCCAACTCCCAACTCCCAACTCCCAACTCCCAACTCCTAACTCCTAACTCCTAACTCCTAACTCTTCTTACAAGTATTCCTGTAAAAAGTCTAAAGGTTCATCTTCCCAAGCGGGTTCTGGTACCATCCAACTCAATTTTTTGTTAATATCTGCTTCTATTTCATCGCTGTCTTTTCGATCAAATAATTCCACCAAGATTTTCCAGTCACGCTCGTTGAATTCCACTAAAGGTGGAGCGTGTACTTCCGGTTTTTTCGGTGAATCTGTACCGAAGGTTTGAGTTGACTCAGGTGAAATATCGCTTTTCACAAATTAATATTCACAAATTAATCATAAATTATCTTTTAAATTGACGTGAGTACCGCTCGTAGATATCTAGACACAACTACTCAAATGTAGCCAAACCTAAATATCTAGGTTTGTAATCTTAGTCCAAAGTCCTAAAACTACAGGGATAAACGGCAACCCCTCTATCCCATCCATAAAGTTTGGGATTACTTTCCGAGCTATATTTAAACTCCCGTTGGTATCAGCGTTAATTGTTCTACTTGTAGAAGTTTTATATAAACCACGCTTTACACGCTTCCCACTAAACACAGGTTTAACATCTGATTTGGCTTTGTAAACAGGCAAATCATCCCCATCTAAAGCACTTGCCTTACTGGTATAACTTTCTTCAGTCACAATCACTCCAACGCCAGCTAACTGCGCTTTATAAGTTAACAAACTAATCAGTTTTAGATGAGGAATTTTAGTAAAAGTTTGATTATTCTTCTTACCAATGTTGATATCTTGTTTCCAGCGAGGGTTATTACCAATAATTATTTGACCAATATCATTTAATTGGCACCATTCAATTACTCTACGGCTAACAGTATGGAGATAATTATCAATCCTTCTATCACGCTTGCTGTTAAGTTCTTTTACTTGTTTCCTAGCTTCTTTAGATTGGGCTTTAGCAACTCTTTTATTGAAGAATTGGTTAATACTTTTCAACGGTCTACCATTAATCAACAAAGGTTTAATACCTGGATGATTGGATGTTATAGCCATTAAATTGTTTAATCCTAAATCTACACCAGCGGTATATTTACCTGTTGATTCAACAGGTAAATATGCTGTATAAACAACTTCAATAACATAATGGTTGAGTTTAGGAACAATTCTTACTTGATTTATATTATTAGCTTTAGTTGAAATCTCAATATTTGTCTGAGAAAGCTTAACAATGCCTTTAGCTAAAGCGGGTTTCGATAAAGCATCTATTGGATAAATAACAATATTTCTACCACGTTCTTTATGTTTATATCCTGGCATTTTAGGCTTACCAAGATACTTATCAGGATGTTTAAACCAATCTTTTAATGCTGCTAACCAACCTTTCCAAGCTTCTGAAACTCTACGCACTATCTGTTTACTGATTTTAGTCGGTAAATAACGATATGCTTCTAAATTAGACGTTTGATGGTAAATATCAATTGAGTTGTAATACTTTTTAGTTTGAAAAAAGTATTGACGTTGTACATAGTTAGCAGCGTTGTAAAGATGCTTTGATTGCAAAGCTAAATAATCGCAATATGACCAAAACTTATGCTGTCTATTGATTATGTGTTTCTCTACTAATTGCATTTGACTCGACCGCTCAAATGGTGCGCTATAGTTAGTATATTAACATATACAGATGAAGTCAATGCCATTCCAGAAAAATAATCAGCTTGGTGCTAAAAAAATTGTCAAAGGGGAGCTAGACCAACTACCAATCTGTTTTAAAGGTAGAGCAGGACAAAAAGAAAAATTAAAAACCATCCCTGACTGGCAAGAACGGTTAAGAGAATTTGTAGATATACTCATTGCAGGTGTGGACAATTTGGATAGATTTGACTAGATGTGGGCAGGTATTAGCTAACAGTTATCAACCCTCAACTTTGATCAAGATTGTATGGGGGTTGCTCGATTAATTCCAGGTTAAAGACTTGAGCAAAGCAGTTTGCAACGTGAATCCTTACTTGTTTACAAGTAATACCGGGAATCCATTCGGTTAAACTGGCAACAGGTTTATCGGATATACCGCAAGGTACAATACGCTCAAAGCCTTTCATGTCGGGACAAACGTTTAATGAAAAGCCGTGCATGGTAATCCAGCGAGTTACTTTTATACCAATCGCTCCCACCTTGCGTCCTTCTAACCATACTCCAGTGAGTGAGGGTATACGTTCTCCTTGCAGTTTGTAAATTGCTAGAACCCGAATTAATACTTCTTCTAATTGACGTAAATACCAATGTAGGTCTTGACGATGACGTTGTAAATTTAAAATTGGATACCCCACCAATTGTCCAGGACAATGGTAAGTTACTTCACCACCTCGTTCAATTCTATGCAGTTCATAGGTATTTTCATCAATATCAAAATTGAGAAATTCCTTGGTTGCTCCTCGTCCTAAAGTGTATACGGGAAAATGTTCTAGCAGAATTAAGGCATCATCTAAACTTGGGTTTTTAATACGCTGAGCTTGAAGTTCTTGTTGCCATGTCCATGCATCCAAGTATGGCATTACTGCTTGATTGTATAGTAAACATCGGTTATTAGTGGCACTCATACTACAACAAAGAATAAAAAGCAAGAAGTCAATGACACTCTATGTGTTTCAAATAAACGCGCTTGAATAAATAAATGTCAAGCAATGCAAAGGATTTTAAAGGAAAGTCACATAAAGCAGTTTTATAAAAAATCAAGTGTTAATTTGAATATATAGCTCATTTGTGTGGGGAGGAGTTCTCTACAAGCCAAAGTACCAAGGAAGAAGGGTATCTATCTAATTTTATGGATTGAGATTTGATTGAGTCGGAGTTTAACTTAAATACAAGAAAATTTCGCATTAAGCGAAAAGTTTAGGAAAGTAAAAACGGTACTTGCAATATTTACCGTAGCTTTTTGTTCAAATTTTCTTCATACCAAATAAAGTATTCGAGCGGGAGAGTTTTTTTATGAAGCTTGTCATCCACGGCAAAAATATTGAAATCACCGATGCTATTCGGGAATACGTGCATCAGAAAATAGAAAAGGCAGTAAATCATTTCCAGCATATTACCAACGAAGTGGATGTGCATTTGAGCGTAGCTCGAAATCCCAGAATTAATTCACATCAGACAGCGGAAGTAACGATTTACGCTAACGGTAATGTGATCCGTGCCGAGGAAAGCAGCGAAAATTTATATGCCAGTATTGATTTAGTTGCGAATAAAATTGCCCGTCAACTGCGAAAATATAAGGAACGACGACGCGATCTCACTATTCATGCTGAGAACAACACGATTGAAGAAGTGATTCCAGATGCAGTAGTCACAGATTTAATTGGCGATCGCACTCCCGAATTACCCGAAGAAGTAGTTCGCACTAAATATTTTGCCATGCCACCGATGACAATTTCCCAAGCTTTGGAACAATTACGAATGGTTGGACATGATTTTTATATGTTCCAGAACAGCGAAACCAATGAGATTAATGTGATTTACGAGCGTAACCACGGTGGTTACGGTGTAATTTTACCACGTAATAACGGTCATTCCAATGGTAACGGCAATGGTAACGGTAAAGCTCACGGTAACGTTACGATGCCGGTAAAAAGCAATACTCATTAAATAGTGAAGTTTCCGATAATTCATCCCTTAGTTTACTAGGGGATGATTTATTTTTAAATTTTGGATCAAACAACCAGAGAAGAATATGCTTTGTTGTGATGATGTCCGGTTAAATACTTGTAATAAAGGGTTCGGGTGGAGTAGGGAAAAGTCAAGAGTTAACACTGCTATATAAAAACTAGACAAATCTAGACATTTATTTCTTGCTTCAACGGGGGCATGGGAGCAGTTAACCCTCAGCAAGCTTATTCGCAAAGCGAACGCTCCGCTAACACGCTTTAACCAAACGCGATAAATTAATTGCGGCATTCAAATCCCTATCTATTGAATGCCCGCAATTTTTACAGTCGTAAGTTCTTTCTTTTAGTGGTATATCTTGAATATGTCCACAGTTAGAACAAGTTTTACTTGATGGGAACCAACGACTTGCAATTATAATTTCACAACCAAACTTTTTAGGTTTATATTCTAACTGTCGCTTAAATTCAAAAAATCCACAATCAGCAATTACTTGAGCTAGCTTGTGATTTGAGAGCATACCAGAAATGTTTAAATCTTCTATTACTATTTTTGCGTGGTTTTTGCATAAGTAAGTAGTGATTTGATGAAGAGTGTTTTTTCTAAGGTTTGCTATTTTTGTATGATGTTTAGCAAGTTCAATTTTCGCTTTATATCGATTGTTAGAACCTTTAAGTTTTCTAGCAAAAGTTCTAGATAATCTTTTTAGTTTATCGAGATGTTTTTTATAGTGTTTAGGATTAGGAAATACAACCCCGGTTGAAAGCGTTGCAAGCACTTTAACACCCAAATCAACACCTACAATATCATGTTCTTTAACAGTAGGTTCATGTGATTGTTCGTAAGCAAAAGCAATAAACCAACTATTAGCAGTTCTCGATATAGTAATTGATTTACAAGTGGTGTGAGGTAAGCCCTCGTAAGTTCTAACCCATCCGATAGTAGGTAGTTTAATAGATTTACCACCAACAGGAATGGGCTTGCCACCAGCATCAATTGTAAATGAATCATTTTTACCCTTCTTTTTGAACTTAGGATAATCTGCTTTTTTCTTAAAGAAATTGTCAAAAGCGGTTCCTAAATTATCAAAAGCGTATTGGGTTATTTTCTGACAAATACCCTTCTCTTTAATCCATGTTAATTCAGGTTTTACATGATTGTTAAAGAACTTTTTTAAGAGATATTTGTTAGGCTTTAATCCATCTTGATAAAGATTATTCCAAGTTGCTAAACCCCAGTTATATGTAAAACGCGAGATTCCCGCGTGTTTACACATAGCTAATTCTTGTTTTTTACTTAGTTTTAACTTTGTTTTGATGGATAAAAGCATTGTTCGACCTCAACACTGGATTTCTTTATTGTCTACTCCTGACATACTTTGCCCAGTTTTGTCAATAGCTTTTTTAAGATTTTCTTTAATTTCTTTAGAGTAATTTCTTAAACCATACAGACGGCAAGAAAAACCATGAATTATAGCCATTAAATCCTCAACTAATTCTTGTTGAGGAGAGAGAGATTCTTGATTAGCTACTATAATTTCACAACCTGTCGATGTAGCTAACTCAAGAATAAAATCAAAAGCAAAACGGCACATTCGATCTTTATGCGCTACTACTATAGTTGATATTTCACCCTTAATCATGGAAAGCATAATAGCTAAAAACTTTTTTCTTTTAAAGTTTAAACCTCCCCCAATTTCAGAAACCCATTCGTCTACTGCGAGACCTCTATTTAAACAAAAAATTTCCATCGCAGATATTTGATTTTTAAGTTCTGGTTTTTGACCTGTTGAAGAAACACGACAATAAACTACAACTTTTCTTTTTGATTCAACAGGTTTTAAACCTTGAGCTATTAATAAATCGTCTTCAGTGTAAAATCTATGTCCCGATAATGTTCTTTTAGCTGGTAGCCTTCCTGATGTATCCCATCTTTGAAGGGTTTTGACCGAAACGCCTATTTTTTTTGAGAACTCGTGGGGTTTAAACATAAAACACCTGTAGAACTAAGTCTATAAGTGTATATGAATGTCTAGTTAATTGTCAACTAAGCCTAACCTCAACAAAGAATAATAATTAATCATGCGGACTTGATATTATAGATAATTCTCAAAAGTGTGTTCAAATTTAACTTGATTTGGGAAGTATAAAAATAAGCAAGTTCTTCTAAACATCCCAAATTAATGGATAAAAACAATCGCTCAGATCGAAAAGACGATAAGCACGCTCAATTTACTGCTCGTTTTGGTTGCGGATTCATATTTGGTATTTTCTTGGCAATTGCGTTAGGATTAGCAGCGGATGCGCCAACAGTTACTGCTTTATTAGGGATAATATTTATATCGGCAGTGGTATGTGGTTTATTATCAGCAGCTTTCGGCGAGCAATTTTGGTATTGGCTGCTTTTTTGGTTATAACATTAGCATAAAAAATGTCTTTAGAACCTTGTAAAGTTTGTGGTGTTCTCAATAGTAGTGAAGAGGAAATTTGTTTAAGCTGCGGTTATCCGACAAAAGGACGTAAACGACCTATAATATTTAAAATTACTGCGATTATTGTGGTTTTAGCCTTGCTTTTACCTTTAATAATTACCTTATTTAATTTAATTAAACCGCAGCAAAAACCTCAACCATCAACTACTACAAAAACATCTCTAACTCTATTTATAATTTTTCCAAATCTTTAACTTCAAAAGTTTGGGTTCCCACGGTGACTTTATCCCCAGTTACTAACTGTCTACCTCGACGAGTTTCTAAGACACCGTTAACCTTGACATTACCTTCCACGATAATGTGTTTGGCTTGTCCCCCACTTTGCGCTACACCCAATAATTTCAAAAATTGATCAAGTTTTATCATAATTAATTATCATTCATTGATGATTTATTACCAATTACCCATCACTAACCACGGATTAAAAAGGATTACACTGATTGATTTCACGGATTTAATTACCAATTACCAATCACTAACCACGGATTAAAAAGGATTACACTGATTTCACGGATTTAATTACCAATTACCAATTACCAATTACCCATTCCCATCCTATTTTTTAATTAAAATACCGCATTAATATCAATTCTAATTTTACAATACCAATTGGTTTACTCACAAAATCATTTGCACCAGCTTGAATATATCTATCCCTTACATCATCATCCGGACTCGGTGTCATAACGACTACAAGTTTATCTTCTAAATCTGAAGTTTGTCGTAAGGAAGTAAGTAAATCCCAACCGCTAGAATCTCCTAGCTGGATATCTAATAGAATTAGATTAGGTTGGTAAATTCTGACTTTATCTAGAAAATCATTTCCATCTACCATCCACTCAACTTGATAGCCAATTGTTTGCAGATAATCTTGTAATAATGTGCCAGTATGTGTGTCGTCTTCTATCAATAAAATACGTTTATTTACTAAAGTATCTGTGGAAGATATTAAATTATTAATATTGTTGATTTTTGCTTCCCATTTTTCTATTTCATTTTCTGCTTGAAATTCGTTGTCGGGAAGAAATAAAGTAAACCGACTACCTTTCCCAAAAGTTGATTCTACGGTTACATCTCCACCATGTAAACGGGCTAATTTGCGCGTTAAAGCTAAACCTAAACCAGTACCTTCATACTGACGATTTAACCGAGAATCAAGTTGTTTAAAAGGTTCAAATAAATATTGAAATTGATGTGGTTTAATGCCAATACCAGTATCACATACTCGAAATGCAATTTTTTGAGGCATTTTCATGACTTGTAATGAAACTGAACCAACAGAAGTAAATTTAATTGCATTGGTGAGTAGATTTAAGAGCATTTGTTTAATTCTTCTTTGATCAGCAATGCAAGTTTCTACTTGTTTATCAATGGAAAAATTTAATTGTAATCCTTTTTCTTCTGCACGTTCACGTACTGTTGAAATCACATAATTACACAAATCTTCTACTCGCAAAGGAAATAACGATAATTCTTCTTTTCCTGCTTCTATTTTTGATAAATCAAGAATATCGTTAATTAATTCCAATAAATGTAAACCACTGCTGTATATACAGTCTATATATTCTTTTTGTTTGTCATTTATAGAACCAACAATCTCTTGTTGAAGTAATTGCGATAAACCCATAATTGCATTGAGAGGAGTTCGCAATTCATGGCTCATAGTTGCTAAAAATTCACTTTTCGCTCTACTGGCAACTTCTGCGGCTTCTTTACTTTTCCGTAGTTCTAATTCAGTTTCTTTACGTTCGCTGATATTTTCAATAATGGCAAGAAAAAACTTAGGTTTCCCATTATTATACACAATCAAAGAAATACTTAAATGAGTCCAAACTGTACCACCATCTTTGTGCAAAAGCCGTCTTTCAATTTCCAAACGCTCAATTTTACTCCCTATCAATTTTTTGTACAGTTCTAAATCACCCTTTTCAAAACAAATATAATTTGTAAAATTTTTGTGCTTCAGTTCGTGAAAATTATATCTTAGTATTTTGCACAGCGCTGGATTGATATCAACAATTCTTCCTTTGATATCTACTAAGCAAATACCCATAGAAGAACGTTCAAAAATTGCCCTAAACTGGGCTTCACTTTGTTTTAATGCTTTTTCTGCGGCTTTACGCTCGCTTGCTTCTATTGCTAATGTTAAAAAATCTGCGATCGCGATTGCAAAACGTTCTTCTTCCAAAGTCCATTGATGAGATGAAAATGTATCGTTATCAAAGTATGCATGACATACTATACCTACCACGGAACCCCCAAGCCAAATCGGTACGTTTAATACAGATGTGACACCAAATACGGGAAGGTAAAATTTTGATAGTTCTTGAGTGACAATAAATTTTGAACTATCATTCACAGAATTAATATTTGTTTCTAAAGCCGTAAAATAGTTGGGATAATCTTCTTTTTTTAAAACAATTGATTGTGAATGTCTGCTGATTTTACGATTATATAAATCAACACTTTCTAATTGGGAATGGTCTTGATTATACAACCAAACACCAACTTGTTCAACATCCAAAATTTTGGCTGCTGCTTGAGTAATTTCCCGTACAGAGTCAATTAAATTTCCTTTGATAAAAGCTTTACTGTTAGCCAGTTCTACCAAGGTTTGACTTTGTTGTCGCAACAGATTTTCTCTTGCGTGCAAAGCTGTTTTTACTCGATGGCATTCTGTAATATCTCTAATCACTGCTACCCGTATATTTTGAGAACTTTGAGAAATTATTTTCGCTTCAATTTCCACCATAAATATAGAACCATCTTTTTTGATTATATTAACTCGATAAGGTTTTTCATAACCCGAAATAATATTTTTTCTAATTAATTCTTGGGATTCTGGTGTAACTAATTCAAACCCATTTCTACCAATTAGTTCCTCAATTTCATAACCAGTCATTTGCGCTAAAGCATGATTCACGTCTAAAATCGTTCCTCGATTGTGTAACATAATTCCTTCAGAAGTTGCCTCGAACAGAAAACGCCATCTTGCTTCGCTATTGTGTTTATTTTGCTCGGATATCTTACATTCCCGAATATCACAATTAAAACGCTTTCGTCTCTCAATCGCAGATATCAAAGTCCATTGTAAATCCTTAGTGATATTCTTTTTGAATATAATATCATCTACACCCAACTCGATTGCTCTTGTCATCACTGCTTCATCTTCATTTTCACTGATTACCACAATTGCTCCATTAGGTAACAGATTACGAATTGAGGAAATAATTTCAAAATCTTCAATATTACTCAATCGTAAATTTAATATAACAGCATCCATTGATTGAGCGGAGCTAATCGATTTAGCTTCAGATAATTTAGCCAAAGTCACCTGATGTTGTAACAGCATTGGCTGTAACCATTCATTATCGTTTTGATTCGTTTCTAACAGCAGAATACTATAACTATTTAATGCCATGCTCGTCCCCAATAGAGCAATTATTTAAAAACGTGACGCAACTAAATTATCATTAGTGTCTCATAAAATCCTATGAGTATGAAAACAATATTTGAGATTAGTGTATTTACATAGACATAACCCAAACGGCAAGAAGTAAGGTTTTATTATACAAGAAACAGTATCATTTTCAGGTCAAAGATGAAAAGTCAAAAGCTGAAAATATATATTAATTATTCAAACCTTGATTATTTATCTATTTACTATTTAGTTATATAATTCTTACGTAATCCTGACTAATGATAAAAGTCCCCACCCAATTGACCAAAATAATTTTGAGTTAAAAGATGCTATTGGTTCTCCATTAATAATTCAACCATTCAATACCGAACGCGAAGAACGAGATTGGATTGCTCAACAAGTAGCTAATGATATCAGCCAAGGATTTGACCCCTGGGACATCATGATTACTGCACTTGGCGGAGATTATGAGAATTCCATGAGTTATTTCCCCATTATTCGCATTCCTCAAGACATTAAGCAAGTGCAGTCAGCACTACCACCTGTAGTTATCTTTTCAGAAAAACCACCATCGCAACCTGGAGATGAACCGCAACGGTGGGATTTTACACTTATTGCTGTAGAAACTGCCATAGCTGCTATTACTGTTCCTATTATTTCTCAAGCAACTTCTATATCGGGCTGGTTATTATTACCTTTTGCTATTGCTGCGATCGCCCTTCAAGCATGGCTACAATTTAATAGTTATCCCAAACGTTTAGAGGAACACAGACATCAAATTAAAGATTACGATAGAAGATTTTTAAAATACGAAGAAAGAAAAAATAGACATGAAGAAGAACAAAGAATAGCCCGAACTCCAGAACGGATTGCACAATGGCAATACGAACAAATATTAAAAATACTTGCATTTACTATTTCACATGATGGCGATCGCAGTACGGCACCGGAGGCTAATGCTGAAGGAAGATTTAGAACTTATCTTCAACAATATTTTTCTGATAAAATTCACGTTAAATTAACAATTAATATTCCTAACTACGAACATCCTTATTCCCCAGACTTTGCTTACATTGACCGAACGATAAATCTTTACATTGATATTGAAATAGATGAACCTTATGCTTACAACACTGAGGAACCTACTCACTATACAGGAGCTTGGAAAGATAATAATCGCAACAAATTTTTCAACGATAAAGGTTGGATTGTAATTCGATTTAGTGAGCGGCAAGTTATTTGTTATCCCCACAATTGCTGCAAAACTGTAGCTCAAATAGTTGCCCAAATTACTGGGGACAGTTCAGTTCTAAATCAGTTTACTGATATTCCAGATTTACAGCAGCAGCGGCAGTGGACGGAAGCTGAAGCTATACAGATGGCGCAAAGAAAAGAACGAGATAATTATCAATGTGAGAATAATAGTTTAAACGAACTTCCTCGAAGCGCGGTTAATTTTGCCACACCTGTTGATAAAGTCAGTGTTGTTAGTTCAGAAGATATTCTTATTAGTTCTTTTTTTTACTGTTAAATTTTGCTTTTTTAATGCACGGCACATCGTACTTGTACTTACCCAAATATTGTAAGTTGCAGCCCAATATTCGCAATATTCTAATAAAGTTTTGTCTGGGTACTGTTCAACCATTAAAGCTAGTTGAACATCATATCCATCCAATTCACCTTTAACTGCCCAACCTTGTTTTCTCGGCTTAACATGACCTTCATTTTTTTTCATCAAAAGTAGTTTTTGAACAAAACTTTTGGTCACACCAAAATTATAAGCTACTTTTCTAATTGAGGTATTACCATGTTCATAAGCTTGTACTATTTTTTCTCGTAAGTCTACAGAGTAAGCTTTCATTTCACCCATTGATGCACTATAATCACTGTACCTCATTTACCTGCAATCTGCTGTAAATAACGATTCAAATCTTTATTGGTTGCCATAAAAATTTGAATAATGGCACAAAGCACAACCATAATCAAACTGGGAGCAACGCGATTTTGTGAAAAACAGTGCGATACACCTTCGGTGTCGGTGTCGGCTTCGGCTTCGCCTATCGCCACACCTATACTTAAATATTAAATTTTAAAAACTACATCTACCCTATGCATAAATACAGAAATAAGGCAGGATTCCCTATGATGAAGGGTTTTATGGCTCAAAACTCTCTACTCACAGGGTGCTTAGCAAGCCCGGTATAAAATATATGCAACTTTAGATTTAAACAAATTTCTGGAGGAATTTAAAGATAATCTTACGAAAATTTTAGAATTGACTGATGTTGAAAATTGGAATGGAGTAAAAATAAAAAATAAAAAAGAAGAAATAAAGAACATTGCTCTAATTTTAGCAGGACAATGTATAGCGATTCTATTTTCACTTTATACGTGTTTTTGCTTATCTTTATGTATTATTTCATTGAAAATTACTGAAATCATTTGTTGGCGATTGCAATCCTACTGGCTGCTTTCAAAAAATCGCGTTGCTCCCCTTCGATAGTATCTCCTTCAAAACAACCAAAAATGGTTTCTACTTCAGGTTCGTACAGAGATTTTTCTGGGTGTTCTCTGTGTCTCCGTAATATTGAATCTGTTCAACTCCAAAATTTTAGTCATTGATTCCGATAGAAATGTATATATCAGTATATATTTGCATGGTACTATTTATCCAAATCGTGTGGACTATGTACTATGGCGTTTTTATTTGAAATGTAAACAGTAGTACATTGGCGCAGCGTGCCATCCGGTGGAGCGTCTTGCTTGCTAGATGGCTCTGGTTGATTGACGACTGTTTAATCTGAGTAACAATAATTCAAATATGATACAAGTTAGTTTATCGACCTCAACAACCTTTGATGGCGATTTCAATGCTTTGGTTGAAAATCAACGCACAGCACTCACAGTTCGTTTTGACCTTGATGAACCTACACCTGCGGGTGGACTGAAAGTTTATGTTGATAGCGAGGTCGAACAAATTGTTAATCGCTTAGATTTAGCCGGATTTGGATTTCGTCCAATCACAGAAAATATTGATCCATCCTCAATTGATACCAACTCTGATGGTTCTGGCTTTTTTCTAACGGTTGATGAAGGGGCAATGATGGGGAGCTTTACAATTAATGTACTCGACAACCTCGAACCGGATAGATTTTTGCCAGAAATCCTTGATGGCTTAGTCGAATCCGAGTTTTCACTGATTACTCCAGATGGGGTGGCTTCTGAAGATGTAGAGTTTGTGGGTGAACTTGGTGACTACACCATTGACCCATCGCCGGATGCGGCATCTTCTATGGTGTTATTTGCCGACGATGAAAGTCAGATATCCATCTTTCCTCAACTCAATCCGGGTTATGATGAAGCGGTGAGTGGAGATATTTCTAACGACCCCACCAACCCGTTAGAACTGCCCTTATCGGCAGGAATCACCCCTCTATCGGTGACTACAGGCGACAGAGATCAGGAATACGTTACCATCACTATTCCCGAAGGTTTGCAACTCGACACTTTGGTTTTGGAATCCTTTTCTGAGAGTAATGTTGCTTTTATCGGAGTGCAGGAAGGAGATATCTTTACCGAACCTCTAAATGATTCTGCGGTTCGAGGAAACATCTTAGGCTACGCTTTGTTTGGCGAACCTCGACAGGTAGAAACAGATATCCTCGATAACATTGCACGGGGATGGGGGGCGATTGGTTTCGAGGGTGCATTACCCAGTGGAGTCTACACGTTTGCACTCCAACAAATCGGAATCTCTAGTGACTACACCTTAGCTTTTAATGTTTCTGAATCCCCAGTAGAATCAATACTTGTCGGTTAGGGGGAAATAAGAACCTATCCCACTAATCACAAAACGTGATAAGCTATTTTTGAATTGAGATGGGTGTATCGCTTTATGGCTGGGCGTTTTGAAGGATTAAGTGATTTAGAATGGAAGCTGTTTGAAGATATATTTCCTCCAGAACCAGAAAAACGTGGTAAGGGAATGCCTCATGCACCGTATCGTCATGTATTAAATAGCCTGTTATATCTTTTAATGACTGGGTGCCGATGGTGTGATCTACCGTCTGGAGGTGTATGGGCATCAAAAAGCGCTTCTCACAGGTGGTTGAAGCGATGGTATTCGGATGGGAATGCATGAACATTTAAAAGCAAGGATACTGGCGATACACCCGGAGGGTGTCGGCTTCGCCTATCGCCGACGAAAGGGGGCTTATAAATTGGGACTTTGGAGCCATAGACGGCTCTTTTTCCCCGCTCGATGGGCGGAGGTGAAGAAATTGCTTATGGCGGTAAAGGTAAGGGAGTCTTAATTCATACCTTCACAGAAGGTAATGGTATGCCCTTGGCTAACTCCACGACACCAGCTAACGGGACTAATGCTAGAGAAGCTGTCATGAAGTGCCATGCTTTACTTATAAGTTCCATGTGAATTTTAGAGTCGGAACTTTACCCAATTGACCTTCAAACTGCGCCTAAAATTCTTGAAATATAACTCCAATTTGATAAAAAGTTCCGACTCAAATACTTCTAGGAACTGTGTTAAGTTTTAATGCTTTATTCAATTAACAAGCTGAAAGTCTTTCATGGTAAAACTTTCAGATGCGTTGGCACTATATGACCGCTTCTTTAGCGTTACGCTAAAAAGGAGCGATCGCCGCACTATGTCTTATCGGACACACTACGAAGACCGTGAACGCCGTCAGAATGCGATCGCGCACTATGTCCGTAGGCGAAGCCGCCCTGAAAGGGCTAGGAATCAGCGTCAATCCGGAGGCTTATCGCACGCACCAGCCTTTAAAAGCAGCAACCGTTGCCAGTGCTGCCTTAAAGAACAAATATTTAATTACTACTAATCGATCAATTCCAGTACAGACGGGAACCACCGCAACTGCTGAATTGTTTTGTTATTACCAGTTGCTTTTTATAAAACAATTCGAGCGTGAGGTTCACCCAATTCTGTTGGCAACCAAGCTGGTTCTTTGTTTGGATTCTCATATTGCAAGCCCAACTCTTTGAGTCGCTGGTTCATCTTTCTAGCGCTCAGCTTTATGCCAGTGCGATCGCCGTCGGTGCAGCTTCGCTGATCGCAATATAGTTCGCTCAATTTAGTAACCGTAAGTAAGCGATTTTCGATAGGCAGTGGTAAGAGTTTCTTTGCCTCTTCCATCGTCCCTGCAAGCTCAGGGTGATGCTTACCAATTTCATTTGCAACCACACCAGCAATTAGATTGGGATGGATGTTAGCAATTGATAGAACTGCTTGTGTTGCTTCTTTAATTTTCTGTAGGGCTGGTATTGAAGGTGCAATCTTAGTAATTACCTTGGCACGGACAATTTTTTCGCACTCTAAAAAGTAGCGGCGAATTAACTTCCCTTGCTCTGTATCTGCCATCATTCCAAAGGATTTTAAACATTCTACTGTCAGTTTAATTTCTTCGTAAATTGTAGAACCACCGCCACGATTACCTTCTACACGTTTAACCATTTGGTTGAGCGTGTAATCCAATCCGGATTCAAAATTCCTAACTAGTTTTTGTTTAGCTTTTTGTTTCGTTGCATATCCCAACCAAACCCAAGCTTCATCGAAATCAATCGGAAACTGTTCATCCGAATTATATAGAGTCATTGGTGACATACTCCTACACTGACTGATTACAGAGAGCGTGTAGGCTTCTCACCAAATCCAGCTATTGCTTCGGATACTCGATGAGCTTTAAGAACCGGATGCCCCACGGCTCTATTTTTTATTACGATAGCTGCATTATGATCTCGATCTAGGCTGCAACCACACAGACAAGAATGCCATCTTTCATGCAACTTTTTTGGAACTTTCGCCCCACAACTAGAACAATCTTGTGACGTACCTGATGGATTCACTACAATTACCAATAACCCAGCATTTTCGGCTTTGGTGCTTAGAATTGATTGTTGCTTGACCATCCAGCATCATGCACAGACTTAGCTAGCATAGAACGAGAAAGACCTTTGACGTTTAAATCTTCGTGAACTACAACATCATATTTTTTCAGTAGATTGTTGGCAGTTTTAAAGTGAAAGTCTTTGCGCTTATCAACTACTTTTTTGTGCTGCTTGGCGACTTGCTTAATAGCTTTTTTGCGTCGATTACTTGCTTTTTTACGGCGTGAGATACGTTTTTGAATGACCCGCAATCGCTTCTGAGATTTACGGTAATGCTGAGGAATATCGAAGTTCGCGCTAACCAACCAAAGTAAAAATAATATTACAACTTTTAAAAGATAGTTACTTTTTCTTGAATATTATTTTGCTGACAAAAACGCACGCTAAAATTCCTAATGCTAAGTTTGGCTCAGAAATGGTAGTGTTTGCACGAGCAGTAGTAATTGTTAACCTTGGTCCTTTGTCAGAGAATGTGCCACGGTCTAATGTTATACCTCCAATAGTTTGGGCGCGAACGCCAAACCCTGCAAAATCATTTTGGTTGCTAACTATATTTTGAATAAATGAAGTTACATCAAAGCTGATAAATTCCTCTACATATTCTGGCGAAATACTAGCAGTATCTAAAATAGTTCCAGCCTGAAAATCAGTTGCATCAGGTTGTCCATTACCTATATATCCACGCACTGCCAAACTAGAAGGTCTTTGACCAATAGCTCCTAACCCAACTGTTTCATTTGGTAGGACTGTTATTTGAAAAATTGCTTTAGTAATTGATTCTTCGCTTGGAACATCCAATCCACTTATATCAAATTCAGCATTCTCGCTGTTCTCGCCAAAAGTACCAAGTACTACAGTATCAAAATTATCAGGAAAAATTGCATCTGTGTCCCCTTGACCATCAAACGAACCGCCAAAAAATCCATCTCCAACTTCAAATGTAATGTTCGGATTTAGGCTAAAATCAGCAGCCTTAGCTTTAGCAGATGGTAATAAAGTCGAACATAAGCATATTGTTGTTGCCAGAAAAAATTTCATCATATTAATAAAAATATAAATTGTTACTAAGTTTACTCAACAATAGCACGTAGATAAATCAATAAAATTTGTACAAAAGATGGTATCACCTTAATATTTCACCTTTCCCAAACGGTTGCCGCCCACCGCGTCCAGTTCTCTTTGTTGAAGGACAATAGACTCCGCTTTGCCTTAACTGCGATAAGCCGGAGGCTTGACGCTAAAGCGTATCGCATTATTAGTCTAGGTGAAAGAAGTTAAATCGACAGCAGTTTTACATCGTCGGCGCAATAAAATAGCTCCAATTATACCTATCCCAGTTAATGCAACAGCATTGTTTGATTCTGGAACTTTTCGAGTTAAAGGTACTTCAATTGTGCCATTTGCTTTTGAATTCGCAATGGTGGGGACATTAGGGTCTAAACTTATTTGATAAGCTTCTTGCAATATCACTGTACCAGTAGCATTTTCAAATAAACCTTCACCGCCGGTAATAGTAAAAGTATTTTCGGCAATACCTGTAAGATTCGTAAAGTCAATTGTTCCAATAGCGTTATTAGTGCCGAATAACTTATTATTACCATCCCCAAATAATGTAACCGAGCCTGATGGCAAGTTATCTAAGCCAAAGTTTGCTGGATTAGTGTTAAATCGAAAATTACCCGTAGCTAGGTCAATTTGGGAGTAGGTCAGACCACTAACTTTGGTCAAACCATAAGGTGCGTCAGTACTAACTCCAGAAATTGTCGTTGCTGATACATCTTGAGTAACAGGTTCAGAGCTAGATGAAACATTATAAGTTGCCTCAAATGGGTAAGTAGTTTGTGCTTTTGCGCTTTCCATACTCGACCCAAAGCCAACTAAAGCAAATATCCCCGGAATCAACCACGAAGTATATGAACGCAGCATAATTACTATATTTATAGTAGAAATTACTGAAGATATAATACAACAATTATTGTACAAACATAATAAAGTTGGAAACTGGAAACGACTGAAAGCCATGATTTGTTGTTCTATGCTGCACAGCTTTTTATAATAAAGTTGGTTTCCCCAGATGCCCAATAGTTCTCTATCTAACATTTGCGATCGTAATAAAGTTGGAAACTGTTACATAAAGATACATACTATTACTTGAAGTTAGCTAAAAATTCTAAAGCAGTATCCATTGCTTGAAGAAAAAATGGTTCTTCTATAATTTTTGAACTCGCTAAACCTGCTCGACGTAAGAGTTGATAGCGAGGCGGGCAAATCATCTGAAGTTGAAAACTGCGAACTGCCCATCTTAGACGACGAATCGCAAAATCCTTATAACTTTCAATCGAAACCGATATAACTTTTGAAGTTAAAGGTAGTTTGTCACGCATCTTTTTATTGAAGAGGTCTGGACGGTTAATAGCAGCACAGATTGCTTTTATTGTTATTCTTTGTGGACGACCAGGAGCATTTCTAATCAAAGTTACTCCACTTTTAACAGAAGAACTTAGCTCTTGGTCGCGTTTTGACCAATCTACTAAGGTTCTAGCTCCTCCTTTATTTCGATGTGGTAGATGAGCTTCAAACCATTCATAATCCCGTTTATAAAGCCAGCTATAAACAGAACTAAATTTTTGTTTTAGAAGCGTCTGTGTCGCTTGTGGATATTTTTCTCTAATAGAGAGCCAAAAAGTACGTAAATGTTCTCGTTTTTCTTGAAACGTTTGTTTATTTTTTGTAGATAAATGTAAATCATGATTAGTAAGTTTTGATTGATGTCGCGGTCCAGTACGAGGAAACTCTAGACCGAGTTTGATCGCACGTCCTTTAATAGTCCTACCAGTAACACCAAGTCTGCGCCCAATTTCACACAAACTTAGGGATGAATCTGCCCAAAAAGTTCTTAAGGCTGTTTCCCATGATTGACTGTCGGGAATACAGCGAGAGTAAGAAAATCTATCATTAATTGACTTGTCAGGAGGAGTTCGAGAATAACTAAAGCCACAAGCACAACGAAACTTACCGACGGGTTTTTTAGTTTCGTTTACCCGAGCCATACTATACTTATGAATTGTTAATTGTCTAAAATGCTCACTGGTTGGGTCAAGACAAGGCCAAGGACCATCACCAAATGGTTTAAGAGTACTTTTTGAATAATCGTTTTGGAAAAAAGATTCTGCTGTTAATCCTAAAAACTGAATCACTAAAAGATGATGAATGGGATGGCTAGCAGCATTTTTATCTAAATTGCGTAGCAAATTAATTAACCAATTAGTATTTTTATTTTTATCAATTGCACATGATAATTTATTTAATAAATCATCAGAATAATAATTTAAAAAATTTTGTACTAATGCTGTAATTTTGATAGTTTTATTCCAATTAGCGAATTGGTTATCAAGCAAATTTATCATATACTTATCGCGCAATAAATTATACCCCGGCACTAATCTATATTGATTTAGTAACCAAGATGCATCCGCCGCGATTTGCATTTCTTGTTTATGGTTATTATTAGATAAGTCGATACAAGAGTATGGGAATTTTTTAATAGCTTCAGATGCTGGGATAAAAAGTGCCGGTTGATGCCTATTTCTTACTTGTACGTGACTATTTTCTAAAAAAAGTTGATGTTTTGGACATACAAATACTCCTGGAATTTGATGGAGACGATGCCAGTACAACTCACCTACATTTTCCAAGTCCTCACTAGCACATTTTGGACAAAATCTTAACCATTCCGGAGACTCAATTCCACCGTGGTAAAGGCTTAAACAACTATAGACTGGAAAGTCATTTAAACCACTCATACTATCAACTAAACGTTTAACTCGAAATTCATTTAAAAATGGACTATAAAATCGCAGCATAGTGTGGTTATTAATAAGCTGCTCAACTGTATATTTATGCCCAGGTGGTAAAACAGTTAGGAGATGATTGAGGTAACATGGTAGTTCCATTATTGCTGTAGCGCATTTGCTACCAAATAATTCAGACGCGACACTTTTAACTTGTCGGTATTGCACGCGACTACTGTATCTTGCACAAATACTGTAAAGTAATTCATCTGGATAGGGGTCAGGAAAAAAACCAATCATTTGTCTTTTCGTAAATTAATAAATTCGGTAGCTGGTCGGATATAACCCATAGCTTTAAGTTGTTCATAAGCAGTAAATTTATTGTGCGATTTATAATTATTGACTGCTAATAATCCATCTTGATTTGGCTTTTTTCTCGTATTTTTAATTGGTTTATGTTGCTCTTTTTTCAAATCTAATTTTTGCTCTTCACAATTTTCTACTCTTGTTAAATCGGAGGAGTCTAAAGTTTTTTTGAGAGCAGGTGAAGAGCTAAGTTTACCAGACACTTTTATATTATTAGTAGTTGATTTTATTACCGATGTAATATCAGTTGGGTAAACATCGTCAATATTATACAGAGCTTTAACATTGCCTGTTCTTAATGCATCTAAAATTGGTTTAGCTAAACGTATTTGTAAATTGTCTTTTTAGTACAGCCTGTACGTTGAGAAACTTTACTTATCAAACTTCCCCTCAAACTTGGAATAAAGGCTTTACCATCATCCATTTCTATAATTGGTGCAATTATTGACCATGCTTTATCTCTATAGTCTTGATACTTTGAAGAAATGGGATTCAATAGCGAAACATTTTTTGCATAAGGATCAGATTGAAGTATAAGAATGGAACCAAATTTAATGGCTTCTTCTATATCTATAAGCTTTTGCCATTTAGGAAGTGCTTTGAGATTATTAATTTCAATCGTGACTACATCTTTACCAGATGAACTAATCCAAAGTACCCGCTCAATCGTGCCTACATTAGACTCAGTTAGCCACTCTAATAATGTGTTAACAACAATACTCATAGTGACTCCTCCATTTAAACAGTTCGCTCTTCAACGGTGCGGGGGTTTTTTAATATCAATGGTTCTGATGGTTGAATTGGTTGGTTCATATCAACTAACCATATTTGATTAGCGATGAGATAACGAACTACCGATAAACTTGTACCCGGTAATAATCCCAGGTGGTCGTCACAAAAATTAGTGGTTTTTACTAAGGGTGTTTGACTCGCCAACCGAATAAGGAGAAATTCTGCTATTCTTTTAATCAAATCTTGTGATAGTTCAAGGTCGGATAAATTTTTAAAAGGATGTAACCACTCAACATTTTTAGCAAGAATTAATGGAATTTCTTGTTCCGTAACAATTCCCCAATCAATTTCTCTTTGACTCCAATAAAGCCGTTCAATTTCTAATTTTTCTCTTGTACGCTTGGACTGTAAATCTTTAGCAAATTTAACTGTACGTGCTACAACAATATCTTCAATATTTCCTGCAATTGTAATCAAAAAATCACAAGTCATTACAATTGGTGTCTTAGCTTGGGTTTCTTGTGGGTGACGAATACCGTAATTAGATGCAATAGCTAAAGTTTCTTCCCTTGGCAACAAAGGGTACTGTTCTCGAATATCAGTAACAATACTTGACCATTCGAGTACATAAAAATAATTGAGTTCCAGGTTACTTAAAAAATGATGAACTCTGTTAGTTTTCCATCCTTTGATTCGAGTTGCTAAACCAATGGAAGGAACATCTTGTATTTGCAACCAAGGTTTGTAAGAAGAACCTTTACCCTGACCACGACCAGAGTCTAGACGTTTAGAAATAACCGTATCATCTACAGTTCGATTTCGTTTCGCCATAAATAATACCCCCCGGTTGTCGTACTTCATTAGGGGGATTATGAGTAAACCTTTCAGAGAAATTTTATGATTTATCTGATAGTTAGAACCATATCCACCCCCTTACGAAAACGAATATTTATTTTTATTGTCAAAGCTTTGTACGTAAACTAGCTACAAAATTTCTCAAATTGATTTTTTTAAAATATGCTATTAATTGCTTGGGGTTAATAGCTTTATTGGGTTACACATCACACCAAAATCTTACCTGTTTTACCGACAGCAGGATGACGAAAGCCAGCTAATATACAGTTCATACCGTAAATTCTACTGTATGATGACAGGAGTATCGAAACAGTCTTTAAGAAACTTTATTATTCAGTTTCCAACTTTATTATTCGGTTTCCAACTTTATTATTCAGTTTCCAACTTTATTATGTTTGTACAGAAACTGATTAAAGGTAATTGATTAATATGAACCAAACGGTTGCCCCCACACGCGCCACATTTCCTTATTGAAAGGACTGCGCCATTTCTGTATCAACGCCTGTTCTAATGAGAGCCGCTTTTTAGTATCAGTCGGCGTATCCCACCAAAAAGCAATATTAACTGCCGTTTTTAACTTGTAACGGTAGTGTAAATCTTGATAAGAGGCGATGTAATCCTTGCAATCGTGTACGCCCTTCCAGCGCTTGTTGCTGCGTAGCGTTTCCCCTACGTACAGAATTAAATTAGCCGCTGAATCTATTACAAAATATAAACAAGCTTCCCCTGGATAATCAGCAGGTATGCGGTAAAATGCCATCGATTGCATCTGTAATTGTAATGGGTCAATTTTATCCGGGTCGCAGTGGTCTATCGCTAGTTCTATTAGCGTTGTTTGTGTTGGTGCTGGAGTTGTACGCGATCGCATTTGATAATCAAGTATCTGTGTCTTCCACCGCTGTAATTCTTCAGCATTCATCACCAATTCGTCGCGGCGCTTGGTGCAAAACTTTTGACCGGGAAACATTTCAAGTTGTCCTGGTGGTGGCGGTGGTGGTGGATATGCGAATAATTCCAGTTAGCGCGGTTCAACTGGCGTGTCTTTAAATAAATTGAGTTGGTTTGGTTCCACAAATACACCCCCAAACACGCACCAATTGATGATAATGTTTTAGCAAATAAAAACTAAGGGGTGTTAGGGTCTGGTATGATCGCCTTTAAACCCTACGTGCGATTGCAATGCGGATATCTTGGTTTTACAATACTTACTAAAGTAATGGTGAAAATATGGCAGATATAGTTGATATTGCTGTTAGTGCTGATTCTTTTAAGACCTTAGTTCAAGCCGTACAAACTGCTAATTTAGTGGAAACATTAAAAGGTAGCGGACCTTTTACAGTTTTTGCACCTAATGATGAAGCTTTTGCAAAATTACCAGCCGGGACTATTCAAACGCTGTTGCAAAATCCTTTTGGGCTAGCAAGATTTCTCACATATCATGTTGTATTAGGCAAATTAATGCAAGCTGATTTAGTAAAATTGAAAACTGTAAAGTCTGTGGAAGGTTCCCCTATTAATATTAGTTACACTGATAAATTTGAAGTTAAAAATGCCACAGTTTTAGCAGCAGATATCGAAGCTGATAATGGTGTAATTCATGTAATTGATAAGGTCATTCTTATGGGTTGATAGGTCACGGTTTATACTCGATTAGTGCCATGTCGAACGGGTGTTCATAACTGGGATTCCCTTATCAATAATTGTATCTGCAATTTCCACTGTTATGATTGGGCAGCATTCCGAAAAGCTTTGTCAAACAGTGATAATTGAACTGCTTCAAGTTCCTTATTATTATCAAGATTCGACAACGAAATTCCTAGTAACCGAATACTGCGATCTGCTTGCAGCAACACTTCGCGATCGCCTAATTCAATTCCTTCAAACAACGCGATCGCCTCCTTAACTATCGCACCCAAATCATTAATCGGCATCAACAAAGTTTTGCTACGAGTAATCTGCTGGTAATCAGAAAATTTGACCTTTAACGTTAAAGTCCTACCGGAAGCTTGATGTTTCTCAATCCTTTTATGCAGCGTCTGAGCAATTTGTTCGAGTTCAAGTATACAGGTTGCTTTATCGCTCAAATTCTCTGCAAACGAATTTTCTGCCCCAATCGATTTACGAACGCGGTTTGGTTCCACTGCCCGATCATCTTGCGCTCTGGCAATGTTGTAATAATAATTACCAGATTTTCCAAACTGCCGTACTAAGAATTCAAGTTCGCGCTCTTTCAAATCAGCCCCAGTCCGAATATTCAAATCGTGCATTTTAGCAGCGGTAACTTTACCAATGCCGTGGAATTTTTCAATGGGTAACTGCTCTACAAATGTTTGAGCATCTTCTGGTAATATAACCGTCATGCCGTTTGGCTTGTTTGTACCTGATGCCATCTTCGCTAAAAACTTATTGATTGAAACACCAGCCGAAGCAGTAAGTTGAGTTTCTTGGAATATTTCGGCTCGGATATGTCTGGCAACGGTTGAGGCGTAAGGCAATCCCTGCTTATTTTCAGTAACATCAAGATAAGCTTCATCTAATGCAACTGGTTCAAATGTATCGGTGTAGCGTTTAAAAATATCGTGGATTTGTGCCGATATCTCTCGGTAGACTTCAAATCTGGGTTTAGCAAATATCAAATTGGGACATCGGGCGATCGCTATACGTGAGGGCATGGCTGAATGAATGCCGTATTTTCTTGCTTCATAACTTGCAGCTGCAACTACTCCGCGCTGAGTTGCAGAACCACCAACTACCAAAGGTTTACCTCGATATTGGGGGCGATCGCGCTGCTCTACTGAAGCGTAGAAGGCATCCATGTCAATATGAATGATTTTTCTAATCTGGTTCGCCATTACGCGAGAACTGAAAATCAAATTACCAGTGTAATTGTACTAGTATTGATTATTTACGCAAGTCTAATATTCTTTGCCGCGCATTTTTTAGCTTTTTATTCATTTTGGTTAAACTTTCAAAGCTGACGCTACATATTTAGTTAAGTGATGAAATTTTAACAATTAATTTTCCTATTTTGTTAGCATTAAAAAGTTTATGAATAGCTTTCGGCGCATTTTCCAAACCTTCAACAATTTCATACTCCTGCTTTATTTTCCCTGACTCCATCCACTGCCCAAGATCCTTAATTGCCTCATGCCAACGGTTACGATAATCACTAATTATAAATCCTTGTATCCGCACGCGCTTCATCAAAATCAAACCAAAGTTATAAGGACCTGGCACTGGTTCGGTTGAGTTGTAAGTTGAAATTAAACCACACAGAGGAATGCGTGCGAACAAATTAAGATGGGACATCACCGTATCTAAGATTGAACCACCAACATTATCAAAGTATATATCAACACCTTTTGGGCAAGCGATCGCTAATGCACTGTTCAAATCGGTATTTTTGTAGTTGATTGCTGCGTCAAAACCAAGAGAAGAGGTTAACCATTGACATTTTTCGTCCGAACTGGTGATTCCAACTACACGACAGCCTTTAATTGCAGCAATTTGTCCTACAACTGAACCAACAGCGCCTGTTGCTGCTGACACTACAACGGTTTCTCCTGGTTTTGGTTGTCCTATATCTAGCAACCCAAAATAAGCAGTGACCCCAGTTGCACCAAGCAGACCCACCGCAGTAAATAATGGATTGGGCAAAGGTGGATGAATTTTAGTAATAAAATTTACTGGTTCTTCTTTTAAAACTGCGTAATCTTGCCATCCTAAAAGTCCTGTAACTATATCTCCTGATCGTAAATTAGAATTTTTAGATTCTTCTACAACTCCCATTGCTACACCCCGCATTACTTCGCCTAACTCTACCGGGGGCATATACTGTACCATGTCGCTCATCCAAATACGGTTAGTCGGGTCTAGTGACAAATATAAATTTCTTATCAGTACTTCTCCCTCGTTAAGAGTTGGAATAGGTACTTCTTTATACTCAAAATTACTTTCTTTAATATCTCCAATTGGACGAGAAAGGAGGAGAAATTGTCGATTTACTCTTCGCTTGTTTTCTACATTATTACTCATTGTCGTAACCCTGGTAAATTAGATTTAATTCCAATAATATATGCTTCTTTCAGATAGAGGTTGGGTTTTGAGTTCGATCGCGTAGCTTAGAGAGACATATCGCTTCTTTCCCTGCACCAGATAAAGCATTATGTATTGTTAATATCATGTTTAACTTTCTCCCAAACTGTCCCGTAATCTTTGTATAAAAGTACAGTAGTAAACTTTTCAGGAGAATTGTCCCATTTGCAACGAATCCCTTTTTCTGTAAGTCGAATATAAGTACCAAAGAACTTCTCGTTATCATCTAGATAACGCCAAATTCGGTCATTTATTTTTATTGATGGTTGCTTAGCCATAATTAATAACACTGGTATTGAAGATAGCTTTGTTGTGAGTCGCGATTTTATTCGGAGATTTTTGACTTGAGGTTTGTTAAGCTCATAACAGTACTACTCAATACCCGGATTTCTCACAAGTGAGAAAAAAATACCTGGATTAACTAGATTTGAGATAATTTAATTGATACACCATATAAGTATTAAAGGGGATGGCAAAAAGTCCTAGACTCGTCGCAACAATAGCCAAACTTTTCAGATGGTAATCCTTACCGTCATCAGAAAAATATAGCGGTTTTCGGTTGAATGCAATACTTTGATGAACTCCTCTCCAAACCTTTCCCCACGCGCGTGGGGAGAGGCTTTGAACCCAAACTAACAGTTTGATTTTTGTACTCAACTCAAATGAAAACCGCTATATATTACGTATGCTTAAGGCACTTACAGATAATAAAATTTCCCACCGTCGGTGGGACATTTTATTTCTTGGATCTCCCTAACTGGACAGGGGTAGTGCTGCCACTTTATTAAAACCTAAATAATTTAGACAGAAGAACTAAAAAAATTGGATTGCTCATCAAATGCTTAACTAATATTGTTAAATTATGGTGATTTAATTCACCACTTTAATTTCTTGACCTATAAGAGTTAAGAAATTCTCTAAATCATTTGAAATCAAAGGAAAAAAACAATGGCTATTGCATCATTAGAACTAGACAACTTAAATTTGTTCAATTTAAATGATGAAGAATCAGCAGCAGTAAATGGAGGAGCGGCTGCTGCTGTTGCTGGTGCACTTTTTGTTAGTTAAGTACTTAGACAAAATTAATTGTATATTCGGTGCCGAAATTTTTGAGAATGTTCTCTACAGCTTCTGTTAAGGCATGAAAACTATCATAAGCATTAATTTCGAGCCATTTATATTTTATAAAGCGCCATAATATTTCGATGATGTTTAAGTGAGGAGAGTAAGTAGGTAAAAAGAAAATCTCTAATCCTTTTTTTGACCATTCATCTTCTTTGTCCCATAAAAATTGATTTTGGTGTACTGAGGAATTATCCAGAATTAAAACTGTTTTATTAGTGATTTTTCTACAAAAATCATCTATGCAAGCTATAACTACGTCGCTATTAATACTACAATTGAAAGTATATGATTCTAATTGATTATTTTTAGTTAAAAATCCTAAGACGTTTAACCTTTTACTTTGTTGGCTTTTTATTTGTAATTTGTGATTTTTTTCTTGCCATGCATAAGGAATATATGGAATTAGACAGAAACCACTTTCATCCACGTATCTAATTTCTATTTCTCCAATAAGTTCTTGTTCTTTTAATTGTTCTAATTCTTGAATTTTTCTCTTATAAACTGTAGTTACTGGGCTTCCTCCAACTCTTTTCTTGACTCTATACCATCCCCAATGTGCTGATTTGATTATTCTTTTTATTGTTTTTTTACTAACTCTAGTTTCCCACTCATTTTCAATTTTATCTTGTACTTTTTCAAGACATAATGGTGTCTCTTTTACCCAACTCTTTATTATTTGCTCTTGGTTTATGTTAAATATCTTTTTTCTTCCACGACCTGGCTGATTGTAAAGTCCTACAAACCTTGACGATTCCCAAGAATTTAACCAATTGTAAATTGTGTTACGACTGACTTTAAAAATTCGACACAATTGCGATATTTTATATTTTTGATAACTTAATTGAATACAATGTGCCCTTTTTCTTACCTGAGAATATTTACTGTGCTTATTGATTCTGTCTAGAAGTTTTAAGCTCTCTTTTGTCAATCCTTTCACATATCTCATCAATAAGACCCCGTATTTCAAACACACTTAGTAGTACGCTTCAAAGCGCGTACAGCCAAGGTTAATTTCCATTATCCCAAATGTTGTTTGAAATATACAATTATTTTTGTCCAATCACTTAGTTTCAATAATTGACTCGTTTAAGGTAGACCATTCTGGAAGTAATACTAATGATTTATTTTGGTTAACATATTTGCGGATAATATTATCCGCCAATATTGTTAAGTAATTTTCATCACCCGGATTGAGATTGTCCGTTAATTCATTAATTTTCTTGCCTTTACCATCTACAGGAGTCCATAGACCAGTAGGTTTATCGTAAAGTAGAATCAATCCTTTCTCGTCAGGTGCTTCACCATTTACAGAAGCGATACTGTCAGCCAATTCAAAGAAATCGTTGGGAACTCCTGTTGCCGTTGGTAATATCGTAAAGCCGTGAGTTAGTATGCTAACGCTACTGAATGGATTATCCGTAAGCCCAGATGTAGTTCTAAACGAATCAAAATCAATGTCAGTTTCCCCATTTGCCCTCACAGCTTGCACAGCCCAATTGTAATCTTGACCGGCTGTTAGCGTAAGAACATCATTCAAAGTCAAACGAGTACTAGTATTACGTGGGTCATCATCCCCAGCAATAATCTCCGTACCATCACGGTCATACCAAGTATTAGTTTCCTTCTTCCAAGTAGCCGTTAAAATACGACCGGGATTGAAATCATCATACCCATTCCAACGTTTGGTAAGCAGTTCACGCTTCTCCCCTTGGGTAAATTGCGGTAAGAACGAAGAATCGGATAAATCAACCAACTCATCCGTCGGTAACAACCCTTCACCTTTAGCAAAAGTACTAACAAACAAGTTAACTTCAGTAATTTGTTCATCAGGAACGAGGAAATCCCATTCAAAAGTAGGAGTTGAGTCATTTCCTTTACCATACGGACCAATCAAGCTCACCAAATCTGGTGGAGTCGCTACCAAATTATACAAATAAGTACCAATTGGACCGCGATCGCTTTCAACAAATCCACCATTACCATCGGGAACTTCCAACACCCCATAAGTAAACTGATTTCTAGGACGGTCTTCAGCAATAATCCCATAATCAGCCGTAACGCTGACTAACGGATTAATATCATCAATCCAGGTCGTACACCTTTCCACGGAGGAGAGGAAGTACGAATCATCCCATCTGCACCAACTATACCCGTTTCTGCAACCAGCCATTTCTCTTCAATTTCACCAGTTGCGTTGGGGGCATAACCGAGTTCAAAGAAGTATACAGTTTGACCGATTACCGATGGGTCATCTTTATATTGAGACGGCAATTCCATTGTCAACTGTACGGGGAAAGCTAAGGGGTTATCACCAGCTTCTAACTTAAATCCTGAGATAAATCGGAAGTCGGATGGTGTAGTTAGCGATATTTGACTTTCTTCTAATAATGGTGTGAAGCGAATATCAGTTTCTTGACACTCCCCACGCATAGAATGCGGGGGATTCTTGGTTCACGGATACAACGTCAAATAGCGTACCCGGAGCTACCATCAATTGCGTAGTCAGTTCTTCGTTATTAGCGTCGGTAACTTGAATGGATACAATTCCACCTTCGTCATCCAATTGAGCGACTGCTGCTGTACCATTCGTTGTAGAAACAACAGTGGTCGTCTCAACAATAACCGGAACTATATATTCAGAAGCTCCATGAATTACTGTAATATTAGCAATACCGTTGTTACGTGCGGTAATCAATCCATCTGTACTAACATTTACGATATCCGGGTTATTGACAAAGTAACGAGTACCCGTAGTAGCATCTTTGAGGTCTGGTGATTCATATATTGCTTTAATTCCAACCAGCATTTGTCGTGTTGCATCTTCGGTGAGAATAACCGCTCCTGGGTATACATTCAAACTATTGTTTTCCGCAAGCAATATATTATTTTCTGAAGAGTTAGTAGGTAATAAATCACCAACTCTTAGAGCAGTTACCGCTTCAATCCCACCCCTCCCAACACTAACAATCGAAACCCCATCACCTTCTCCGACAAGCACCCCAGTATCTGTAATCCTTCCCACCAACTGATTCTCAGAACCAAACTGTAAATAAGAACCAGGTAAAATCACTACAACTTGAATGTAGTAGACAACGGGTATTCGATTGCACTATACTTGGATCAAACATATTTAAATTCTCCATCCAGAGGATTTAGCAGAAGCAGACGCGATTCCGCCAAGAATTAGAGCGCCTGCTTTTGTTTTGCTTTTGTTTCGCTACATAAATATATAACGAAGTGAACAATAGTGTCAAGCGGGTGGTTGAACTTTTTTTAAAATTAAGTAGTGTTAAAATGTCGTGTAAATGAAGCACTGTACAACTATGAGTAAGACAAAAGACGTTGGAGTTTTATTAGAAGATGCTACGGTAGATACCCCACTACCAAAAGCAAAATCGTTTAGAGTCAGTTGCCAAGGACAAATTTTTCGTTGTAGAGAATATAATTCAAGAGGTAATAAATATTTTTATTTGGAAAAAAATCACCAGTATAAAAAGCTAACTCAATTTCTTGGCAAGCCCGAAGAGTTGAATGCCGTATTGATAAAAGAAGCAGCGGAAAAAATACTCTTATTGATGGAAAAACGTGAAGCAGAGTTTGAAGCGGAGGTAGAGACTGAAAAAGACCTTCGTACTATAGTTATGGAATTACAAGCAGAAGTAGCACGCTTGAGTAAAAAAGTGGATTCTTTACAAGCTGGATGACAAGGATAGTAAAATAGTCCTTCGCGGTTGTTACATACACAGTCAAAGATTACAAAGATTAGTTGAAACGATTGCTCAAGTTAACTTTTTAGAAAAATCAGCATTAAAATGTCAATCTTTTAAGTCTAGTCGTAATTTTTAACATTTTATGGTACTCTTTCTTAAACTCACAGTTGAGTATAAACAACATTTGCACCATTATTGAAAGTAACATTACCCTTCGCGGCAATAGTACCGTACAAAGTAGAATTATTATTAAAAGTAAAATCACCCACACTGCTCATAGAACCCCGACTATTCGACGCAGCATTAAACGTAATTCTACCAGCACTAACCACTTTTAAATTGTCTCCACTATTAATACTCGTCGTTGCACCATTGAAATTAATACTACCGTTTGTACTACCAGATGCAAGTAATGTAGAAGCCGCAAACCTGGCTTGAGAATTCATATTAATCGAACCATAAGCAAACACCGATAAATTTGTTGCTCGTACCCCAGATAAATTAATATTCCCATTGTTGGCAATCAATACTACATTATTGAAATTGTGGTTACTACCGTTAAAGTTAATATCCCCGTTGTCTACAGTAATAACGTAATTACTGATATTAATATTATCGGGAATATTTAATCCCCCACCCGTGACTCTCACTACTCGTGGATTTGATGCAGCACCTGGTGCTGGGAATTTCAACGCCCAATCTTGAGAATTATTCAAAGGATTTTGTCCAGAATTAAAGGTAACTGTTTGGGTACCGGGAGCGATTGTACTATCTAATGATTGCTGTTTTAAATCGGCGTAAGCTGGGATTTCAATTACTTGTTCGTCTACTACTTGTGGGGGAACCAAATTAGAATACTGGTTATTGTTAGCGTTGATGGTAGTGTAAGAAGGTGCAACGGTAACGGCATTATCTACTAATATTAATTTGCCAGAACTATCAGTAAGGGGATTACCATTTTCATCTCGCTGTACTGGTAGGGTAATATTGCCATTTATCGTAAACCCCTTGGCTGCATAAATTAAAGCATCATCGTTGATATCTTGGGGATTACCGTCTAAATCTCCACCGTTGTTGATTCTAACTTGTTTTTCGCTTCTGATTGCGTATTTGGGTGCAGTTGGTATTGCCTGTACTGCAAAAGTTTGTTGAGTTGAAGCACCGTCAGAGTCGGTAACGGTGAGAGTTGCGGTATAAGTTCCAGCTTGGGTAAAGATGTGATTAACTGTTGCACCTGTTTGTATTTGAGAACCATCACCAAAATTCCAGGTATATGTAAGTATATCGTTCCCTGGGTCAGTTGCGATCGCGCTGTAGGTTGCCGTATCTCCTTGATTTACTATGGTATTGCCTGTAATTTCGGTAATTATTGGTGCAGCGTTGTTAACTGTAACGGTAAGTGTATCAATTGTTGATGCACCATCCGAATCGGTAATTGTCAACTTAACGGTGTAAGTACCATCAAGGATGTAATTATGACTTGGTTCCAGGACATCAGTTACCGTATTACCGTCGCCAAAGTCCCATTCAATAGTATGAGTATCTAGGATACCTGGGTCGGTAAAGCTACCGTTGAAGTTGACTGTTGTTCCTTCTAAAATAGTTTGATTATCGCCTGCATTAACTACGGGGGCGACGTTATCAACGTTTACGGTAAGGGTTTGACTCGTAGTAGAGCCGGTGCTGTTGGCTACGGTTAAGGTAACTAGATACGTACCGTTATTGGCGAATTGATGGTTGACGGTAACACCGGATGCTGTATCGGAATCGTCTCCGAAGTCCCAGGTATAAGTAAGTTCATCGCCGGTTGCTGTGGCATTGAAGATTGCGATCAACAATAATTTGACTCTTCTGTAGGTCTAGAGTGTACGAAGAAACAGTACTAGGTGCGGTAACAAATAAACGACGACCGTCACTACTAATTGCCATTTCCCGCAACCCATAGGGTGCTGGTTTCACCTGAATTTTTTCGACAACTTGGTGATATTTATCGGAGTTGCTATCAACATCAACTACGTAAATAACCCCAATCCGGCTATCAGCAATATATGCGTACTGGTCGCGTGAATCAATCACAATTGACCTCGGAGAAGCATCCGCACCCAAATTAATCAAATCAACAACATCTTCAGTTTGAGGATTGATATCAACTTGTTGCAACACCATCGGGTCAATTAAAGCAATCCGACCTGTATTTTCTAAAGTAATGTATGCACGACTACCATCGTTAGTTATAGCAATATCTCGTGGTCTATCCCGAACATCATCCTTACCAACGGGTATACGAGCTAAAAGAAGGTCTGCACTGCTGCGGATATTTTGATTATCAAATAAAGCATTTGGGTCACGTCCGTCAATCACCCCGACAAAATCTGATAATCTTTGTACCCCTAAGATGTATTCTCCCGTTGCTTCTAAATTAATTTCGTTGCTTTCAAATTTGACTTCTTCCTTAAATTCTTTGGGATCAACCGTTACATAAAACTTACTCAAAACTACCTATAACTAGACAAATCTAGACATATATCATTTTGGCGTTTACTTCCTGCTTCAAACTGGGGTAGTCGGCTACTTCCCATCCACAGGCTGAAACTGCCTAACTGACAGCCTTACATAAATTAATTGCGGCGTTCAAATCCCGGTCTTAAAAAATTGGGACTAACTCTCTCACTGCCGGTATTAACAAGATGGGAAATCTCAGAATTGTTGCTAAATAAGTATTTATTAAACAAATTACCTAACGCCTAGCAAGTTCCGAATAATTGCGATGCAATAGCTTTGTATGACACACCTGTGTTCGGTGATGCCTGCATCAAAGCTTTGTAAATTGTCGTGTGTACTATCGCCGCATTACGTACCACCAATGGAGGTGATGTTATGGGTGTTGCTACAGCCACGAAGAGTGCGTTCTTCAGGATTGAGGGCGTTTCGAGAACATTAAGGAAACTGATAACGACATTTGATGCCATAGTATTTTTGCTCCTTTCAAGAAAAACTTCTACACTCTATTTAGTTTAGGCGCAGGAGTTTTACACAAAACACGCTATTTCTTAACAAAACTTTATAAATAACCGAGTTGCCGTTGACGAAGTTTGTATATTTGGAATTCAATTCAGTGTTGTTCGGGCAATTGGTATAAACAGATTCATCTAATTGCAGTCAAAAATACGCTGATATTTGCTGCGACAAGTTTTTACCTCACTAACTTCAGTAGCTAAATCATGTAACTTTATTTACCATGACCATGACACTGAGGTGGGTTTTGTTTGGAAGTTAGAGGAGTAACGGTTGATGAATTAGCGGTGAGGACTATTTGTCCTTTAGCGTTTAGTGTTGCACCTGTGGCTTCAACAATACGTTTGGGAATGGAGGTAGTTGGTTTGGTGGTGACAGGTGGTAAGAAACGGTTATTGTTACTAGGTTTAACAGATACCCAATCTATTTGGGTTGCATCAGGAGTAAGAATGTCTTTTGGATTGGGAGGTAAACCACCGCGCCCGGTGATGACGAAACTGCTTTGGGCGTAACCAGGAGTGTAGCAACCTTGGGCTACTTCGGTGTCTACTGGTATTGTTGGCAATTCAACTAAACCACTGTTGGGATCAACTTCAGGTGTATTAAGTTCTATAGTACCGCTAAGTGTCGGATTCGTTTGCGAAATAGCGGTGATGTCACTTGTGGGAACTTCACTTGGGTTTAAACCAGGGCTATTGCGCTGGAGGTCTTCTCGGCTGAGTGGGGCGATACCATAAATACCAGTAGCGTTAATCTTGATTATTCCCCCCTGACCTTCAAACGCATTAGCGCTAATGTCGCTATTTTCGTTAGGAACGGCAATGATAAAGCCATTGGGGGTGTTAATATCAATGTTACCGCCATCTCCGGATTGCTGTGCGGTGCCTGCGCTGGTAGAGATTTGGCTACCACGACGATGGATCAGGAAGTTGGTAGGAAACAGGTTGATATTACCGCCGCTACCTGACTCAGATTCTGCGCTAATTGTTGCGGTGTTATCTAGGCGAATTTGAGGGGTGGTTATTTCGATGCTACCTGCGCTACCTGTGCTTTGAGCACGAACAAATACACCACTAGAATCATCAATAGGTGAAACTGCTCTACCAAATTGAGCAACACGGTCATTAAAAGTGCGATCGCTACCATCAACAATAACTCTATCTGTGGCATTCACTGTAATTTTTCCCGCATTTCCAGCGCTAGAAGATGTAGAAAGAAGTTGCCCACCGTTTAAAATCTCAGCTTGTCTGACATTTAACGTAATATTGCCACCATTGCCATTATTGTTTGTTCGTGTATCTAACACTGCACCATCTGAGACACGCAAGTTTGTGGTGTTTACAATGATATCGCCACCAATACCAGTAGAACTAGGAAAAGTTGATGTGAACAGTGCGCTGGTGAGTCCTGTAATTGAACTGGTTCCGGAGACACTTACTCTATTAGGAGCGTTAATTTCAATCTTCCCTGCATCCCCTTTTCCACGGGTGCTGGCAAGAAGTTGAGCGCCATTGGTTAAAGACAGAGAATCAGCACTAATTTGAACATTTCCACCTTTTCCTTCTCCTGTTCGTTCTACAGTGCTGAAAGCAGTACTCATATTATCAAAAGAGACATTGCCACGGACATCAATTATCACATTTCCTGCATCCCCTTTTCCACGGGTGCTGGCAAGAAGTTCAGCAACATTGGTTAAAGACAGAGAATCAGCATTAATTTGAACATTTCCACCTTTTCCTTCTCCTGTTCGTTCTACAGTGCTGGAAGCAGCGCTCATATTATCAAAAGAGACATTGCCACGGACATCAATTATCACATTTCCTGCATCCCCTTTTCCACGGGTGCTGGCAAGAAGTTGAGCGCCATTGGTTAAAGACAGAGAATCAGCACTAATTTGAACATTTCCACCTTTTCCTTCTCCTGTTCGTTCTACACTGCTGTAAGCAGTGCTTATATTATTAAAAGAGACATTGCCACGAACATCAATTATCACATTCCCTGCATCCCCTTTTCCACGGGTGCTGGCAAGAAGTTGAGCGCCATTGGTTAAAGACAGAGAATCAGCACTAATTTGAACATTTCCACCTTTTCCTTCTCCTGTTCGTTCTACAGTGCTGGAAGCATCGCTTATATTATCAAAAGAGACATTGCCACGAACATCAATTATCACATTCCCTGCATCTCCTTTTCCACGGGTGTCGGCAACAAGTTGAGCGAAATTGGTTAAAGACAGAGAATCAGCACTAATTTGAACATTCCCACCTTTTCCTACAGCACCCTCATTTACTATGCTTTCAGCAGCACTTCTGCTGAAAGCAGCACTAAAGAATCTGCCATCGCTGGAAGTCCCATTAAAAGAGACATTGCCACGGACATCAATTATCACATTCCCTGCATCCCCTTTTCCACGGGTGCTGGCAAGAAGTTGAGCGCCATTGGTTAATTCTAGAGAATCAGCGCTAATTTGAACATTTCCACCTTTTCCTTCTCCTGTTCGTTCTACAGTGCTGAAAGCAGCGCTCATATTATCAAAAGAGACATTGCCACGAACATCAATTATCACATTCCCTGCATCACCTTTTCCACTGGTGTTGGCTTGAAGTTGAGCGCCATTGGTTAATTCTAGAAAATCAGCACTAATTCTTATGTTTCCAGCATTACCCACTGCATCTGCTCGCACATTATTAACAATATTGCTATCTACAACTGTTATTTCCCCAGTAGCATTAAGCGCAATATCGCCTGCTACAGAGCCATCAGAACCCAACCCTTGACCGATACCAGCGCTCAAGGTACTTCCTTTGGTAATATCTAAATTTCGAGCGTTAATTATGATACTACCGCTGTTCCCTGCTTCTACCCATACACTAGCGCGATTAGTAAGTGATACATCAGCAAAAGCACTTTCAGTTGGAAAGCCCGCGCTCACATTGTCACCATTCACATTTAGCGCTACTGTCCCAGAGTCAGCCAATCCTCCCAACTCAACTCGACCACCATAGGCATTCAGTTGACCGCGATCCATGTTGATATTACCACCAATAAGCAGTAAACTCTTACCATCTGGAACACGCAAACCAAATACATCAAAACCCGCCAGTTCTGTTCCTGCTGGCGCTACTGAGTTATTTTGGATAGGTGCAGCAATTTGGTTAAAGAATAAAGCTGATGGATTAACTGTCAACAAGGGTGCATTGTTTGTGAGATTCGTAGCGCTAAAAAACCCTTGTTCGCCAAATTGAATAGCGTTGGCGGTGGATGCAACAAATGAACCCCCAACATTTAAACTAGCATTTTCACCAAATATAATCCCGTTGGGATTAATCAAAAACAAATTCGCACTACCGTTAGCTTTAATTAACCCATCAATATCAGAAACCGACCCACCTGTTACCCTGCTGATAATGTTCTGAATGTCAACCGTATTGTTAAAAGAAGCAGTACTACCAGTAGGAACAGAGAAATCTTGAAAGCTGTGGAATAAGTTACTGCCTGTTTGGGCTCCACCAGTAATATTGAAGGTGCTTCCATTTAGTGTAACGATGGAATTATTAGGTAAAGTGGAATCTGGAGTAATTTGGGCAACAGCGCCCTTTATCCACATGGCACTCCCCATTGTTATTCCCACCAACCAACCAAAACGCACTACCGCCATTACATTCCCCCTAACGTCTGCAAGCAATACAGCCACTATTAAGTAAAAGACAATGAGTGGCTGTTGCAACTGTCTCATATATTTATCAGTTTTGGTTGACAAGTTTTATGCAAAATTAGACAATATGTTTATAAAATTTACAAAACAATACTGTATGGAGAATGCACTTTCTTTTCAGTAATTTCTTCCCCACTTATTCGGTCACTTTATTCGATACCTTAACTATTACAGCAATTTTCAGCTAAATAAACCACAGTGGTTAAACCAACCCAGGGTATCATCTTCAGTAATATAATTTACAGCCTCAGTCATTGCTTGGTCGAGTGATTCAAGAGTACGCGCCTCGCAAGAACGAAGAAACTGCTTTAATTTAGACCAACAAAGTTCTATGGGTGATAAGTCGGGAAAATAAGGCGGCAAAAACTTAATTTTCGCGACGACTGACTCAATTGCGACCTTTACATGATCGGCGTGATGAACTTTAAGATTATCCATTACGACAATTGCTCCTTCCCAAAACTGAGGCGCTAAAATTTCAGTTATATAAATGACAAATATATCAGTATTTATACTTCCCGGCACGGTCATTGCAGCAACAACTCCATCAAGGTTTAAGGCACCAATTAAATAAACATTTCCACCTTTGCTTCCAGGAACACTACCAACCGCTGTTTCACCATCTTTCACCATCTACAGCCCTTGCGAATAAACGTGACATTGATAAATTCAATCCTGCTTCATCAGTAACCATTCTCAACCTTAAAAGGTATATAGAGGTTGAATTCATTGGGCGCTCTAAAAGTTTGCTTTCCCTCTATATTTAGATATGGCTTCATGATCTAGTTTTACACAAAACTCGGATTTATTTGACAAAAGTTTATATTTTAAGACTTACGCAAAGCCCCCTTAAATAAGGAGAGCCACTTGCATACGTCATTTCGCTCTCGCAAAGTGGGTTGGGGAGATTGGGGGTCTAAAAGAATATTATGAACTTTTGTAACGAATTATGGAATTTCGGGAGTTTTGATTCTTATAAGTAAGCAGAGTACCTAAAATCAAAATCCGATAAACACAAGTCAGCAACTCAGCCCGCAATCGGTCTGAGCTTCAGGCATAATCCTGAAACTCTTAGCTGACCAGATTTAGGATTAAATTTCTACGCTTAAAGTAAGTGCTTAAGTTCATACCTTGGGATGCGTGCTAGTTCCAAATCACTAAGTATCGGAAACAGAAAATTTGACACTCCCCACGCATAGAATGCGGGGGATTCTTGGTTCACGGATACAACTTAACCGAACAGGATTTCTCCAATCCGACCAGTGGTTCTATCTCCCCAAGCTTATAAGATCCGGTGTGCCCCACCGTACTTAATCCCTTGTGCAAAATATTAATTGCTGCATTAATATCCCGATCTTCTATGTATCCACAATAATTACAAATATGGGTTCTAGTTGATAGAGACTTTTGCACTTTTTCACCGCAATTAGAACAATTCTGACTAGTATTATGGGGAGCAACAGCAATTGTTAACTTTCCATATTTATAGCCAAAATAATCCAACCAGCGACGAGGAGGACGACCATCCTGCATCAGTTATCGACTTAGCTAGATTTCGATTTCTTACCATACCTTTAACATTCAAATTTTCATAAGCTACCAAATCGTTAGATTGGATTAAACGGAGTGCTACTTTTTTAACAAACTCTTCTCGCTGCCTACTTACTTTTAAATGTTTACGGGCATAACGGATTCTAGCTTTATGATAATTTTGAGACTGTGGTTTACCTTTTTTATACTTTTTAGATTTGTGACGATTCAGACGGTTTAATTGTCTTTCTCCCTGACGATAAAACTGTGGATTATCTTCGATGTTTCCTTGACTATCACTCAAGAAATAATTAAACTCAGTGGGGAAGTCACCTTCCCTCACTGGTCTCCAAAACGGTGCGTGAAAGTTTCCCTTCACACCGCTCCTCAGTGTACGACTGTCACCATTAGTTTGTGACATCAGCCTTAGTTTGGTGTATTTGGTCATGGCAATGTAAGTGTACTAACATATTGTTCTTGTCAGCATTATTGCCACCTTTGGACTTCATTGAAATATGATGTTTTTCAATTAAATCTTCAGGTTTAAAGCTTAATCCGCAGTGGGCGCATTTACCTTTTTGTCTTTTCAACAATCGGGCTTTTTGTGGGTCAATGGTTTGATAATTGTCCCCTATGCGTTTACTCCAGTAAATTTCATCACCGTCATATGGCGTTCTTATCCCTTCTACTTTTACCCATTTAACGCTGGCTGGGAAGTCAGTGTGACAGAGTAGTTCAAGAGGATTTGTACCGCTTCTGGAAACAAATGACCATTGTTTACTTCCGCCGAAGTATTTCTTGGCTATCCACTTCCTGTTTTTCTTCGGGTGACGACGTTTTGCCCATCTCCATAATCTTGACCACATGAGGTTTTTGACTTTAGAGAAGGTTTCCTTAGAATGCCAAGGCGATTGATAATTGCACCAACCTACTATGATGGGATTAAGCTGTTTTATCAATGAGAAATGCATCTACAGCTTTCATCTTGTCGCACCATTGGTTTAGTTGCTCGTAATGCACTTTGACTTTTATGAAGGAAGGTCTAATGATGGTTTTAAATCCTAATGGTTTCTGACTCGTAGTTTTTCCAGAATGATGTTTTCCTACGTGGAATTGTTTGATTTCAAAACCAAGGAAATGAAAACCTGGTTCTTGATTTTCAAACTTTTCTAAGGTATGACATAATCTGGTCTTGCTAGGTTTTAGTTCAAGTCCGATTTCTTTCAACCAATTTTCTACTAATTCCTTACATTTGATTACTGGTTCTAGTTCTTCACATAGAATTACAAAATCGTCCGCATAACGAATTATTCTAGGAGATTGGAACATTTTCTTGTAATTTTTCCAAGATTCTATCCAACGTCCTTTTTTATCGTTCGGGAAGTTGTTTTCTATATGTTGTTCTAGTCCGTGTAAGGCTATATTAGCCAGTAAGGGAGAAATTGCTCCGCCTTGAGGTACTCCTTCTGACGTATTGTTGTAACCCTTCCTTTCTGCCCACTTACTAAAGTCAATGACTCCAGATTTGAGCCACGCTTTAATTTGTCGTGAGAGTTTGGGAAAAGTATTCAATTTCTTAATTAGTGCTTCATGGTTAATGCAGTCAAAACATTTGCTAATATCGGCATCAAGCACATATTTAGGCTTTTTGTTAATATTGGTAAATATGGCTGCGATTGCATCGTGACATGAACGTCCCATTCGGAAGCCATAGGAATTTGGTTCAAATACGGCTTCCCATTCTGGTTCTAATGCCAGTTTGAGAAGACTTTGTTTTACTCTTTCTAGGATAGTAGGTATTCCTAGTGGTCTTTTTTCCTTCTTTCCAGGTTTAGGTATCCAAACCCTTCGAGTTGGTTGTGACTTACCATCTAGATTCAATTTACTGACAAGTTCCATTCTTTCTGTAGGTTTCAAGGATTTTACTCCGTCGATTCCAGCAGTTTTCTGTCGGGTAGGATTGGACTGTTACCAGTCCTCACCCCCCTAAGAACGGTACGTGACAGTTACCCGTCATACCGCTCAAGCCATATTTCAAGCCTTCAACTTGGTATTATGTACCTGTTTATGACACA